>JBGTOG010000361.1:0-14486 GCA_041742675.1 Gemmatimonadaceae bacterium
CCGCCGCTTCGCGCGCGTCACGACTCGCCTTCGCGCCGTCGGCCACGTTGCGCCGCTGCGCGCCGAGTTCGTCCTGCAGCGCCTGTACACCACGGTGTGCGTCGCGGGCCTTCGACTGCAGAACGTTCGATGCACCGCCCAGTTGTGCGGCGACCGCGGCCAGTTCGTCACTTTCATGCTGCACCGATGCAATCAGCCGCGTGACTTCGTCGAGCATGGCGTTGTAGCTGCGCTCGAGGAAACCGAGTTCGTCGCTGTGGTATGCGTCCGCACGCGCGGTGAGATCACCGGCTTCGACCTGGGCCATGCGCTCACGCGTGCGGCGCAGCCGGCGAATAAGCTTCGTGGGAATGGGTACGATCTGCTGCGCCACAATTCCCAGCAACACCGCCGCCAGCACCACCTGCGCAATTGGTGGAGCGGATTCGGGAAAGAGCTGCGCGTGCAGATAACTCGCCGCGGCAAAACCAACTTCGGAGCACGCCAGCACAACGAAGCCCAGTGCGCGCCCACGGTCAAACGAGTAGGGCACAATCGCGAGCAGATACAGAATCGCCAGCACCGGCGCGCCAAAGATGGCGATGAGCAAACTGATGAGCAGCGTATCAAACGCCGCAAACAGATAGCGGAACCACCAGCGATAGCGCTGTTCGTTGAGTGCAAACGCGCTCAGTCCCCAGTTCGCCGTCACGGCCACGAGGAACATCACGATCATCAGCGGCACGGGCACATCGGTAATCCCGATCTGCACACCGACAATGAGCAGCGTGGCCACAAGAATCGTACTCCAGGTGCGCCGGCGTTCGGCCACGCGGAACGTGTTCAGGTCTTTGGCGCGCTCCTCATCGAGCGCGGTGGCCGCGGCCGAACGGGACGGCGATGCTGAGGTGGCGGTTGTCACGGCAATTCAGGCTGGGCCGCAGGTCGCACAGTCGCGGGCGGGGTTGATCACACCAACCGTCAGCGCCATGACCCACAGCGTTCCCCCGAAGGACGACTACTGGGGCAGTCTCGCCACCAGTTCGGTCGCGGTCGCCAGCGCGTGCACCTGCAACCCGGCGGCTTCCAGCGCTTCACGGCCGCCTTCCTCACGGTCCACGACCGCCAGGACGCCCAGCACGACCCCGCCTTCCTCGCGAATCGCTTCGACCGCGGTGAGCGCCGAACCGCCCGTCGTAATCACATCTTCCACCACTACGACCCGGTCGCCCGACACGAACGGCCCTTCCACCCGTCTGCCCGTCCCGTGTTGTTTGGGCTGTTTCCGCACCGTAAACGCCCGAACGAGCGCCCCTGCACCTTGTTCGTTGGCGAACGAACTGGCGTGTGCGATGGCGTAGGCAATCGGATCAGCGCCCAAGGTCAAGCCGCCGACGGCATCCGCCGCCCAACCTGTATCACTGAGCGCCTGCAGGCCGAGCACGCCGAGCAACCGCTGGCCTTCGGGGCTCATGGTGGTGAGGCGGCAGTCTACGTAGAGCGAACTGCGGCGACCCGACGAGAGCACAAAGTCACCGCGCTTGGCCGAGCGCTGCGCGAGAAGCGTCAGCAGCTGTTCGCGGGCGGTGGATGGGTCGAAAACGCTCATCCGCGGCGAAAGAGTCCCTTCATCTTCCCGAGCAGCCCGCCCGACGAATCGTCAGCGGCTGGCGGCATGGGCGGCGCAGCAACCGGTGGTGGTGCCACGGGCGCGGCGGCGGCCGCCATCGGTCCCGGGTTGCCCACGGCGGCGGCCAGCGCCGCAGCAAAGGTGGTGACGCTGTCGTAGCGGTCATTCGGACCCTTGGCGAGCGCCTTCATGATCACTTGCTCGATGTTGTCCGGAAACCGCAAACCGGGCTTGGCCGAGCTGAGCGCTGTCGGCGGCTGCGTGAGCAACTGCGAGAACAGTTCGCGCGGTGTCTTTCCGACGTAGGGCAGGGCGCCGGAGAGCAGGAAGTAGGCGATGGTGGCCAGCGAATACTGATCAGCACCGTGTCCGACCAGCTCGCCGGACAGTGCTTCGGGCGCCACGTACATGAGCGTGCCCACAAAAAACCCGGCGCGCGTGAGGCGTTGATCCGGGGAGGCATCGGTGTCGGCAGCGATACCGAAGTCAAGCAGCATGACATGCTTGGACTCCGGATCGTACATCACGTTTTCCGGCTTGAGATCGCGGTGAACAATGCCCGCGTCGTGTGCGGCCTGAACCGCGGCACACAGCTGCGTGATAATGAGCGACACTTCTTCCGCCGGAAGCGGACCCTGCTGTTCCGCATACTTTTCAAGGAGCTGACCGGCCGCCCAGTCGATCGCGAGGTAGTAGCGCTCGTTTTCCGCCTGCCCGAAGTCGAGCGTTCGCACGATGTTCGGATGCACGACGCGCTGACCGAACTGCGCTTCCCGCAGGAAGCGCTGCACGGCCGTTTTGTCGTGCCGCAGCTTCTCGCGCAGCACCTTGATCGCCACAGTCCCATGCTCCGCGTGCTCTGCGCGGTACACCGTAGAGGTGCCACCTTCGCCGACCTTTGCGCGCAGCATGTAGCCGGCGAGAGTAGAACCTACCAGTGACTCCATGGACACGCGCCGAACGTAACCCGCGCTTCGCTTGTGAGCAAGGCGAACGATTGGAATTGATGACTTTTGTGGCACAGATGTTGGCGTTCGGCGGTAACATTAACGGCGGGAAGCGGTCACACCGACCACCGCAATCTCTGGCCCATCAGGGTCTTCGCTGCTTTGGTCCTTCACACATTGGCTGCATGACCGCCTTCCGTTCTCGCCAACCTCTTGTGCTGCTCGCCGCGGCCTCGCTTCTCACTGCCGGATGCGCCAGTCGGCCGTCCGTCGGGCCCGACGGTCAACCCGCGCCGTCCGGTGGCGGCCGCGCGGTCACGGACGATCTGCGATCCCTGCAGCCGGTGAATGTGGCGGAGACTTATCGGAATATGGGATTGATCGCCGCACGCGGCGCCATTCCGTTTGTTGCCCGGGTGGCGTTCCTGCCGGATCGCAACAGCGATTCCACGCTGGTGCTCGTGTCCATGTCGCTGTCCCCGCGCTACATCGCCTTCGCCCGGGATGCGGAGCAGTACACGGGCGGCTACACGGTACGCCTTGACCTGCGCAGCGGCCCGAATCTGGTGCAGCAGGTGGAAGCCAAGGAGCGCGTGCGGGTGGCCACCTTTCGCGAGACGGCGCGTACCGACGAGAGCGTGATCTGGCAGCAGTACGTGCGCATGGCGCCGGGCCAATACACGTTGGCGGTGGGTGTGCGCGATGACGGCAGTCCGCGGGCTAGCGCCGAGGAAGTGTCGCTCGTCGTGCCGCGTTTTGATGGGGTGTCGTTGAGTTCGCTCGTTCCCGTGTACGAGTCGGTGCCGCGCACCACGCCCGACTCGTTGCCACGCATGCTGGCGCGTCCCCGGGCGACCGTCACCTTCGGCGTGGACAACATGGTGCCCGTGTACGTGGAAGTGTCCGGCACGCGGGAAGCGACGCGTATTCGCACGGAGATTCGCGGCGAGGGCGACGCGCTGCTGTGGCGTGACTCCAGCGTGCTGCTCGGACGCGGGGGCGACCTGGTGAGCGGGATTGTCAGTGTGCCGGCGGCCAGCATTGGTGTGGGCGTGGTCAGCCTGCAAGTCACGCAATCGGACCGTCCCGACACGGCGCGTGCACAACTGCTCGTGACCCTGGGCGAAGACCTGCCCGTGACCAGCTTCGACGAGATGATCCGGTACCTGCGATTCTTTGCGGCGGACTACAAACTGGACCGGCTCTCGAAGACCACCGGCGTTGAGCGCGCGCAGGCGTGGAGCGAGTTTCTCAAGTCCACCGATCCGGTGCCCTCCACGGCCGAACACGAAGGGCTCACGGAATACTTTGCGCGCATTCGTCTGGCGAATCAGCGCTTCCGTGACGACGCCACCGCCGGCTGGCTGAGTGATCGGGGCATTGCATTTGTCGGCCTGGGCGATCCGGACAATATTCTGGAGCCAATGGTGACCGACATGTCCATGCGCAATCGCCTGCAGATCTGGGAGTACCGTCGGTGGCGACTGCGGTTGGACTTTCAGGATCAGACCGGTCTTGGACGGTGGCGCCTGACTCCAACCCAGTCCGTTGAACTGGCGGCCACCATTCGTCGCCGTCTCGCCGAGCAGCAGTGATTCCTTCCGTCCTCGTTTCCTTTCGTCGTGCCCGACAATTCACATGTAACGCTGCCGTCCCGCCCTCGACTGTTTCTGGTGGACGGCTACGCGTTGATCTACCGCGCGTTTTTTGCCCTGATCAATCGACCGCTCGTTACACGCCGCGGTGAGAACACCTCGATCGCCTGGGGCATTGCAAATTTTCTCAAACGATTGCTGGCCACCCACACACCGGAGAATCTGGCGTGGGTGCACGATGCGGGGGCTTCGTTTCGCGATGAACTGTACCCTGCATACAAGGCGACGCGCGAGAAGCTGACCGACGATCTGCAGGCCGACTTTGACACGGGTCTTGAACGCGTGTTGCAGCTGCTGCGCGCCTACGATGTGCCGGTGCTTGCGGTGCAAGGGTACGAAGCCGATGACGTGATCGGCACGCTGGCGCGCCAGGGGGTCGACGCGGGTTTTGACGTGGTCATTGTCAGCGGCGACAAGGACTTTCATCAGCTCGTGCAACCGCATGTGTGGCTGCTCAATCCGGGGCGCGGTGGTCCGGCGGCCGTCGATGAGCAGTGGGTGGGCATGGACAACGCCAGCGCGCGCCTCGGTGTCGCCCCCGAACGCGTGGTGGATTATCTCGCGCTGGTTGGCGATTCCTCGGACAACGTGCCCGGTGTCAAAGGCATCGGCGAGAAGGGCGCGGTGGAGTTGATTGAAGCGTACGGCGCGCTGGAAGACATTCTTGCACACGTTGACGACATCACGAAAAAGCGTCCGCGCGAGGCGTTGCAGACGCAAGCCGATGCCGCGCGGTTATCGAAAACACTGGTCACGATCCGGACCGATGTGCCGGTAGCGTTCGAGCCGGACAAGCTGGCGCTCAGTGTCCCCGATACGGATGCGTTGCGTGCGCTGTATCAGGAGTTGGAGTTCAACTCGCTGCTGCGTGATCTGCCGGGGGGGGGAGCTCCGGCGTCCGTTGACTCGGCGACTGGGCGCAACACCGCGGTCGCCGGAATGGCGACTGATGCGACGACGGGTGCCGGTGCGCCGCGTGATGCTGTCCCCATGCGCACCAGCGAGTCGGGACTCTCCGTGCGCAGTGATTCGACGTACACGCTGGTGGATTCGCTCGACGGCGTGGCGCATGTGATCGCCCGCGCGCGCGAAACGGGACGCATGGCGTTCGACACAGAAACAGCGATTCATCCGGATGCGCCGATCGCGGTAGACCCGCTGCGTTGCACACTGGTCGGGCTCAGTATCGCGGTGGCGCCCGGGGAAGCGTACTATCTGCCGTTCGCGCACCGCGCGTACGACGGTGCCGGCAATCTCGCGCTCCTGTCCGGGGATACGGGACTGGCCGGTGCACGATGGTCTGCCGCAGCCAGTACGCCGGTCAATCTGCCGCCGATTACGAGCGACGAGATGTCGCCGCTGCGCGAGCTGCTCGCTGATGCGACCGTCGCGAAAATCGCGCAGCATGCCAAGTACGATCTGCTGGTGCTGCGCAGCAGTGGTGTCACGCTGGCCGGACTTGATGCGGACACCATGCTCATGAGTTACATCCTCGATCCCGGACGGCGCTCCCACGGGCTGGATCAGCTCGCGTTCGAACATCTCGGCCACACCATGATCGCGTACGATCAGGTGTGCGGCAAAGGCCGGAATCAATTGCCGTTTGATGTGGTGCCGCTTGATATCGCGCGCGACTACTCGTGTGAAGATGTGGACATTACGTGGCGACTCTACGACGTGCTCGCTCCGCAGCTCGCCGAGTCGGGCATGCAGTCGTTGTTCACGGATATCGAAGTGCCGTTGGTGTCAGTGCTTGCAGACATGGAATGGGAAGGCATTGCAATTGATCTCGACTGGTTTCGCTCGCTGAAGGAACGCTTTCAGCGTGAGCGCGAACGGGTGGAGCAGGAGATCTATGAGGCGGCCGGCGAAACGTTCAACATCAACTCGAACCCGCAGCTGCGCACCATTCTCTTCGGCAAGCTCGGCCTGCCGGTGAAAAAGAAAACCGTGTCGGGACCGAGCACCGATGCGAGTGTGCTGACGGAACTGGCCGAAGAAGGACACGCGCTGCCCGGCTTGCTGATGGAGTATCGCGAGCTCTTCAAGCTGGAGGGCACGTATGTGGACGCGTTGCCCCGGTTGGTGCATCCGCGCGATGCGCGACTGCACACGTCGTACAACCAGACCGTTGCTGCAACGGGACGGTTGTCCTCGAGTGATCCGAACCTGCAGAACATCCCGATTCGGCGAGAGTTGGGACGTGATATCCGACGCGGGTTTGTGCCGCGTGAAGGCTGCGTGTTGCTGGCCGCAGACTACTCGCAGGTCGAGTTGCGGTTGCTGGCGCACCTGTCAGGCGATCCGGCGTTTGTGGAAGCGTTTCGCGCCGGCGGGGACATTCATCGTCAGACAGCGGCGGTGATCTTCGGTGTGGAACTGGCGGATGTCACCAGCGAAATGCGCGCCCGCGCCAAGACAATCAACTTTGCCACCATTTATGGGCAGGGTGCGTTTGCCCTGGCGCGACAGCTCAAGATTTCGCAGTCCGATGCGAAGGCCTTCATTGACACCTACTTTGAGCGCTTTGCCGGTGTGAAAGCGTTTCTTGAGCAGTGCGTGATTGATGCCAAGGCCCGTGGCTACGTGGAGACGATCTTCAAACGTCGCCGGTTTGTGCCCGAGTTGCGGGATCGCAACTTCAATGTGCGGGCTTTTGGGGAACGCATTGCAGCCAACGCGCCCATTCAGGGCTCGGCCGCCGATCTGATCAAGATCGCCATGCTGCGCATCCACGAGGCTTTGGCATCGGGGTCGCTCTCAGCGCGTATGCTGCTGCAGGTGCATGACGAACTGGTTTTCGAGGTGCCGATCGAAGAAGAAGAGGCGCTGGCGGCGCTCGTTCGTGAGCATATGGAGGGGGCCGCTGAGCTGTCCGTTCCGCTGGTGGTAGACGTTGGGTCGGGGCCCAACTGGCTGGCGTCGAAGGGCTGAGCTCGAGGTGGGCGAGTCTCGCGTTTTGCCAGAGCTGCCGGTGAACGCGAGACGCCGATCACATCGATGCTGCCTGTGCAAAACTGGAACGCTTTCCCCTGTAACAACTTAGCTTGGTCTTCAAGGTTCGGCACCGGCTTTGCACTAGGTACATCGCAGAAGCCGGTGTGGGCGTCTGTTGGGCACCCCATCCACCACCCGGCACCTTACTTCCCTGAGGTGGTGTCATGCACTCCAGCGCGAGCCGGCTCCGACGCGGATTTACGCTGATTGAATTGTTGATTGTGGTGGTGATCATCGGGATTCTGGCGGCGATTGCCATCCCGAAGTTCACGGACACGAAGGGCAGGAGTTACGCGTCGTCCATGAAGAGCGACCTGCGTAACTTGTCCAGTCAGCAGGAGAACTACTTTTACACTCACGAGACGTACAGCAGCGTGCTGGCCGATATCGCTTTTGAGGGCTCGCCAGCCGTTGTACTGACGATCGCCGAGGCGTCGAGCACGGGCTGGTCAGCGAGTGCTACGCACCCTTCGGCGACGCCGATGGTGTGCGCTGTGTACTACGGCACGGCTGCGGTACTGGCGCCGGCCACCCAGCCTGGTGTGGTGCACTGCCAGTAAGGGACAACAGTGCGTCGCCAGGTGGCGCAGCACGAGTTGGCAGCAGATGGCACAGCACGAGTGGTGCGTTGACCGTGGCATCGTTTCAGATTGCGGGATGACACCGGTACCGCACGATGCTGACGAACTGCCACCGGCGCGCCCCGGTGTGACACCACCTCCGCGCCCCAGTATGGCGGAGGCGCAGGAAATCGCAGCGCGTACGCAACGCGCGCGCACACATTTCCCGCTCCGCGAGTTCGCGATTCGGCGCGAGGGCATGATTCACGCTATGGACGGTGGGCTCTGGCTGCACTTTCATGTGTGGAATGGCCGACCGATGGCGCACCTGGTATCAACCGATCGTTCTCTGTTGCTCACGTACGGCGCGTACGTCGGCATTCCCGCAGAGCGGCTGCAGGACAAGCCGCTCAAGGATCCGCGCACTGGATTGCGTCGGGCGGCGTGGCATTGGGACCTGGGCGGTCCATACCTGCCTCCGAGAGTGGGGGGGTGACGGCAACTGCTTGAACCACGGAGGGCACAGAGGTCACAGAGGACCAGCCTGCTCCAGTGCTTGTTTGAACCGCGCCCAACCCGCCGTTTGGACGAAGAGCGCGCGTAGCAGCAACGCCAAAAAAAATCGGTTGCTGTTCTCTGCGTCCTCCGCGCCCTCTGTGGTTATGCTGTTGCCGTTCTCCGTGGTGGCGCCTGCACGCCACCGAGTTAGTTCGTGGCCTGCTCCAGGGCGCCGGCTTCTTGTTGCAGCCAGGCAGCCTCCTGGGTGATGGTGTGGTGCAGCGCACTGTCGCGGCGAAAGCGGAAGAAGGTGCGCATGCGGGTGCGCGCTCTTGCGGTGCGGTCGCCATACCGAAGGTCGTGGTGCGCTGAGGGAATGAGTGTGATCGCGTACAGTGCGGCCCACCAGGCGCCAAAGAGCAGCGTGACCACGGTGGTCTGCGCCACGTAGAAAGTGAGAACGAGGGCGAGACCGAGCACCACCGTGCGCATGGCGGGTTGGTCGCGTGAATGCACGTTGCGTAGCGCGAGGCGTCGCGCCAGCGTCAGCGGCAACCAGTGATTGATGCGGCCCCAAAGTGCGGGTGGACCAAGAACAAGCACGAGTAGCCCTTCGCGCAGGGCGAAGCGCCAACCGGCGCGTGAGTCGAGCGAGATGCCGATGTCCTCAAGCGCGATACGTTGGCTTTCGAGAAAACCACGGAAGTCGGTGAAGCGATGCTCGAAGGTGGCCACGCGTTTCGCGATGGTGTCTGGCACCTGATTCGCTGTGGTCGCGCGCGCAGCGCGTGCGATGCGCCGTACCAGGCGCACGACATCGGCGAGCGAATGTTCTTCGGCGCCAATGCGCCGCACGGGTGCCAACAGGACAGCCAGCGTGTGTGCCAGATTCAGCAGGCGTGTCGCCTCTGCGTCGCTGTCAAAGTTCAGCGTGACGGCGCGCAGTCGCTGATTCACGCTGTCGGTGAGTGATGCGACGCTTGCATCAGCTCCGGACAGGCGATCGAGATAAATAGGATCGCCCACCTGCAACAAGACGCGCGTGCGTGGTGCCTCCTTCTGTTCGAATACCAGGCCAACGGGTATGATCGTGATGTTCGATACCCCGTGCGCATCTCGCGCTTCAAGCGTCATGCGCGCCAGTCCCGTGCGGAGCGGGGCCAGCTGTGGTTCATCGTGACTGGTGCCCTCGGGGAAAATCGCCACCGCGCTGCCGTTGCCGAGCGCGTGAGCGACGGCTGCAAAGGACGATGCATTGCGTGAGGGATCGGGTGTCGCGGCCTCGTCATGCTGTACATCGCGCACTCGATACAGCGGAATGACGCCGACGGCTCTGAGGAACGCGCCGATAATGGGATTGGCGAATAGCGTCGATTTCGCAAGCAGTCGGACGTTTCTGGGGACGAGTACGCAGATGACCAGCGCATCCATCAACGCGTTCGGATGATTTCCGGCCAGCAATAGCGGGCCGTCCGCCGGAATACGCTCGAGCCCGATCGCCTCAACGGATCGGTAGTACCAGCCCAGTGCAGTGCGCGCGATCGGCTTCAGCAGAGTGTAGAGCATTGCTGGATCTGGTCGTGGTCGGGAAGCTCGCGCAGAAATATCGGAGAAAGCATGGTACGCGCGAGTCCTGCCCTCTGACATCGGGTGGCAGCCGCGCACAGATTATGGCTGTGTCTACTTACTTCGAAGTGCGAAATACCCATCGCTGGTTACGCGCCGCTGCCATGACGTTGGTGGCGACGACGTTGTGGAGCTGCGATCAGCCGGCCGCCGATGCGCCACCGGCCCTTCCCGCTGTGGTGCCAACAGACTCGGTGGTGGATAGTGCGCCATCTGAGGCGGTCGCGTCCACGTACGATGCGGCGATGGGAGATTTGCTGCTACTGCCACTGGTCTTTGATGGCGGAGCCAGCGGCGCTGTCGCGCTGCTGAGCCCATTGCAGTCGCCAGAGCTGCTGGTCAGTGACACGTTGGGGTTGCACGAGCGTGTTGGCGGCGGACGCCAGATTGACCTTTTCGCACGTTCGGGAAAAGTGGGCGAACGCACGGTTCGCGTGCGGGCCGCGGCTTCGTCGGATCTGTCCGAATGCCCGGTCTGGCCCACGGGCGAGTTCCTCCCCGACGCCGGCGATCTGGCGCGGGACGCAAACGGACCGCGTTGGTTGGTCGGTCTGCCTTCCGGTCGCGCGCGCGCTGCCACTCGATTCGATCGAAGCGCTGTCCTCCCGCGATTCCGCGCTGCTCGCAGCCGCTCTCGCTCGTGCGGCGTCTGCGCTGCCGGAAGACAGCAGCAGCCGCTTTCGTGGTCTGCCTTTTACCGTGCGGCGGGCCTTCCGTGTCGCGGACTCCACAAACGGATTCGTCATCGGCAAGCTCTCGCGACGCATCCCGCAGGAAGACCAGCCCATGGAGGAACGCCTCCTGCTCGTGTTGTCGACAGCAACCGCCAACCCGCGCGAGTGGACATCCCAGTGGCACGAGCGAGCCAGCGGTCGTGAGGAAGACGTGATCGCCACCGAACCATTGGCCGTGCTGTCGCTTGGCACGGATGCGCCGCGTCTCGTGGTAGTCCTCGGACGCGACGACGGCACCGGCACTTCGGTCGCTATGCTCGAGCGCCGAGGGACGCGCTGGCGGATTCGCTGGGAGAGCCCGATCACTGGCTGCTAACCTCGCCGACGATGCACCTCCGGAAACTGGTCTGGTCACCCTCAAGCGTCTTGCCAAATTGCATATATCTCAGTACTGTGATATATGCTCTTTCGGAGATCTTACATGACAGCTCCCGCCCTCGGCGGTCTGCACCACCTCACGGCGATCACCGCGCGCGCCAGCGCCAACCTGGACATGGCCACCAAGTCGCTCGGCCTGCGCCTCGTCAAGCGCACTGTCAATCAGGACGATGTGTCGGCGTACCATCTCTTCTATGGAGATGCCATTGGCCGCCCCGGCACCGAACTGACGTTTTTTGAGTGGGGGCATGTGCCGCCGCGCCAGTCCGGCACCGGCGAAGTGGCGGAAACTGCGCTCCGCGTTCCGTCGCTCGCGGCCCTGGAGTGGTGGGAAACTCGCCTTCGAGACGATGCCCGCATGATCGTGCGGGGCCGCTTCGAGCGCGCAGGCAGAACAAGTCTCCGCTTTTCTGACGCTGAAGGGCAGCCCTTCTCACTGGTCATCGACACGGAAAGCGGACCGGTTGCGGCGCCAGGCAACCCGGCGCTGGCGGCGGCCGAGGACGCGTGGTGGCAGCAGTCCGCCGTACCGCGCGAGCAGGCAATTCTTGGCCTGGGCCCGGTGCTGCTGAACGTGCGCACCCTCGATCCTACGGCTCGTTTTCTCACTGAGGTCATGGGAATGCGAGAGGCTGGCCAATACCCGGATCCCGACCGTCCCGATCGCGCTATCCATGTCTTTGCCATGGGACCGGGCGGGCCGTCGGCCGAAGTGCACGTGGTGTCGCGCTCCGAGCTGGCGCGGGCGCAGCAGGGCTTTGGCGGCGTGCATCACGTCGCGTTTCGGGTCGCGGATCACGACGCACAGCAGCAGTGGCTGGCCCATCTGAATTCGCTGGGCGTCGGCAACTCGGGGCTGGTAGAGCGCTACTACTTCGAGTCGCTCTACTTTCGCGAGCCTGGTGGGACGCTCTTTGAACTGGCAACTGACGGACCGGGCTTTTCTGCTGACGAAGATCCGATGACAATGGGCGAGTCACTGGCGCTGCCGCCGTTCCTTGAGCCGCATCGCACGCAAATTGAGGCCGGGCTCAAGCCGTTACCGAGGTAAGACCAAACACAGACACTCCGTGGGTTGCGATCTCTACGGTCCGACCCGATATTCGAAAGATTCGGTATATATTCGGTCAAACGGCTTTTTCCTCCCACGGAGCGTTGTTATGGGCACGAATCTCGGCTTTCTCGCAGAGCTCGAACACGAAGCGGCGAATACGCGCAAAGTGCTGGAGCGCATTCCGGCTGACAAAGCGGAGTTCACGCCGCATCCCAAGTCATTCACGCTTGGCAAGCTGGCCACGCACCTGGCAGACATGCACAGCTGGATCGCGGTCACAGTGAACACCACGGAGCTGGATTTCGCATCGGGCAACTATGTCCCCGAAGCGTTAACCACGGCCGAGGCGCTCACCGCCGTGTTCGACAAGCATGTGGCTGACGGCAAGACGGCGCTGGCATCAACCAATGATGAAGCGCTCTCACAGCCGTGGACCCTGCGCAATGGTGAGCACCACATCTTCACCATGCCGCGTTCGGCGTGCCTGCGCTCCTTTGTCTTCAATCACATTGTTCATCACCGCGCGCAGCTCGTGGTGTATCTGCGCTTGCTGGACGTGCCGGTGCCGGGGTTGTACGGGCCGTCGGCAGACGAGCGCTGATTCGTCGGCAGCGCTTAGGGCACGTTGGTCAGTGATTTGCTCAACGCACGCAGGTTGGCCTGCGCATCGGCATCTGATGCCTGTGCGTGTGGCCGAGCTGGTTGCAGCCCATTGAAGTACGAACCTGTTGGCAGCTCCGGCATGGTCACGAGCTGCATCACGGCCGTTGCTCCTTCGTCGATCGTGCTGCGCGGCGCGGCGCCCATTTCGCGTACCATGGTGGTGTTCATCATCGTGGCCGGGTGCAGCGCGACAATGCTGATGCCCATCGCCTTGAGCTCTGGTGCCATGTCCATGGTCATCGTGATCTGCGCAAGTTTACTCTGTCCATATCCGCGTGCAGCCGCGCCGGGCTGTTCCAGCATCACATCATCAAAGTTGATGGGTGACTGACTGAGCGATGCCACATTGACAATGCGTGACGGCGCGGCCGCCTTGAGTGCGGGCCGCAGTTCATGGGCGAGGATGTAGCCCGCCAGATAGTTCACGGCGAAGTGCCATTCGTGTCCATCCGCACTGGTGCGTCGCGGTTGATCTCGTGGCACAAGCACGCCGGCATTGTTGATCAGAATGTCGAGGCGCGGATAATCGCGCACAATTTCTTTCGCAAACGCACGCACTGCGGCAAGGGAGCCGAAGTCCGCGCCGTAGAATCTCGCCGATCCCTTTCCGGCGTCTGTGATGGCCTTGACCACCTCGGCGCCACGTTCGGCGTTGCGTCCATGCACAATCACGTGCGCTCCGAGGGCGGCGCTGCGCATGGCGAGCTCACGTCCCATGCCATCAGTGGATCCGGTCACGAGTACGGTGCGACCACTCAGCGAGGGCTGCGCGGCGGACTGTGCGCGCACGGATGCGAGTGGCACAACGCTCATCGCGAGCAGGGCAAGAAAGGAAAGGGAGCGAGACATGGGCAGACCTTGAGGGGAGCACAAGCTGGGCACGCAATCACGCGAAACGCATCAGAATCCCAACGATACACATCAGGTAGGCGAACGATACGGTGCCGTGCGCCGCGGTGCGACCAGGAGCGCTGCCTGGGACGTGCGCCCGGCGGCTACTATTGCGGTAGTTGACAACCGGTACGAAACGTTCTAGCATATACTAAGCTCGTAGTACACGGCGTACCCAGGTTTTCGGCACAGCGCGCGCTAAAAACGACCGTGCGTATTAAGACGACAGTACTTATTCCGTCGCTCGACGTATGGCGGCACTATCCTCCCCGCAGGAGTTGGCTTCATGGTGCACGACCTTACCTCGCTGGGCGAGCGCGAACTCGACATCATGGCGGTGCTCTGGGAGCACGGTTCAGGCACGGTGTCCGAAGTGCTCGCTCACCTCGGTGTTCCGTTGGCGTACACCACGGTGCTCACGGTGCTGCGCAATCTTGAGGCGAAACAGTACGTCACGCGCGAAGAGGAAGGTCGCGCCCATCGCTACTTCCCGCGAATCGCCCGCACCACGGCCCAGCGCAGCGCGCTCAACCGCCTGGTGGATTCGTTTTTCGGCGGATCACCGGAGGCGCTCATTGCCCGGTTGGTGGAGCAGCATGACGTCACGCCCGCGGAGCTGGCGCAGCTGGCGTCATCACTCAATCGCGCGCGTTCGGCTGACCCGACGCCCGCTGTCCGGCGTGTCGATGACGAGCCAACCGTGCACGAGCCATTCGGTGACAGAGGACCCGCCCACGGGAGCACCGTCAATGCAGCGCAGCCGTCTCCGTACAAGTCCGAGGACGGTGACCAATGATCGTGCTCTGGATGTTGGCGGCCACCGTCTTCGCGTGCGCCGTTGGCGTGGCCGCGCTGGCGGTGGAGCGGTTGCTGC
>JBGTOG010000399.1:0-59765 GCA_041742675.1 Gemmatimonadaceae bacterium
CACCGGTGCAGCAGACGCTGCCAGTGCAGCAAACCCCGCCGCCGGTGCAGCAGGCGCCACCCGTGCAACAGACGCCGCCCGCGCAGCAAACCCCACCACCAACTGCTCGTCTGGCCAATGCACGCTTCAGCGTGCAACTCGCCGCCTACACGCGTCTGGACCAGGCGCAGTCGCTCGTGCGCACGCTAGCGTCGCGTCGCATCGAGGCACGAGTTGATGGCACGGTCGCACCGTTTCGTGTGCGCACCGGGTACTTCACGACACGCGCACAGGCGGCCACGCGGCTGGCAGAACTCAAGGCACAGGGACATGACGGTTTTGTAGCGGAGCTCACGCCGTGAGTGCTGCGAGCACACCGCTCATGCAGCAGTACCGGGAGATCAAGCATCAGCATCCGGATGCGATTCTGTTTTTCCGGATGGGTGACTTTTACGAGATGTTCTACGACGATGCGGAAACGGCATCGCGTGTGCTTGGACTCACGCTGACGTCGCGCAACAACGGCGGTGCGGCCGAGGTGCCGCTGGCCGGTGTGCCGGTGAAGGCGGCGGCAGAGTATCTGCGACGGTTGGTGCAGCAGGGTTTTCGCGTGGCCGTGTGCGAACAGGTGGAAGATCCGAAGCTGGCCAAAGGCATCGTGCGCCGCGAAGTCGTGGAGACGATTACACCAGGCGCGGCGTTCTCTGATGATCTGCTCGATGGCAATCGCGCGAACTATGTCGTGGCGGTGCACGTCTCGCCGCAGGCCGATCACAAAACCACCGCCCATGATGACGCGGTGCAGGTTGGCATTGCGGCAGCGGATCTCTCCACCGGCGAACTGCGCGTCACGCGCGTCACGGCTGGGGATGCGCCTGCACATCTGGCGCGGCTTTCTCCTCGTGAACTGGTCGTCGCACGCGGTGCTGAAATCGGCCCGTATGGCGGCGCGCTCACGCGATTGCTCGCGTCACTTGATCGTGTACTGCGCACCGAACGAGATGCCTGGGAGTTTGATGCGGCGCTCGCGCATGAAGAGTTGCCGCGACAGTTTCAGGTGGCGTCGCTTGAAGGCTTTGGGTTTGGCGCCGCGGATGCTGAGGCCGTTGGCGCACTCGGTGCATTGGTACGCTATCTGCGCGAGTTGCAGCCCGGAGGACTGCCGCACCTGGCGCGTCCCGTCATGGAACACGCGGGCAGCTCCATGCCACTCGATGACATGACGCGGCGCAATCTTGAACTGGTGGAATCGCTGCGCGGTGGAACTGACGGTACGCTGCTATCGGTGCTCGACGATACCACCACACCCATGGGTGCTCGGCTGCTGCGCCAGTGGTTGCTGGCGCCACTCGTGCAGCGCAGCGCGATTGAAGATCGGCTGAATGCCGTGGACGCGTTTGTGCAGGCGCCTATTGCGCGCGCTGCACTGCGTGCAGCGCTGGATGGCGTGCGCGATGTGGAGCGTTTGGCCAGCAAAGCGGCCGCCGCCCGCGCCACACCACGCGAGTTGCGCGCCCTTGGTGATTCCTTGGCGCGTTTGCCGCGAGTGCATACCATTGTGCGTGATCTCGAGCGCGATACACCAGCGTACGCTGACAGCGCCGGTGTGCTGAGTGCTGTGCTCACGAGCTGGGACAACATGGCCACACTCGCGGAGATGCTGCAGCGTCAGCTGGTCGAGCGTCCGCCGCTGCAGATCGGTGATGAACCCACGATCGCGGCCGGCGTCGACGCATCGCTCGATGAACTGCGCAGCATTCGTGATGGTGGCAAGGACGCCATTGCCACGATTCAGTCAGAAGAACGTGCGCGCACCGGCATCAACTCGCTCAAGGTTGGATTCAATCGCGTGTTCGGATACTACCTCGAGATCTCCAATGCCAACAAGGCACTCGTGCCGGACGACTATCAGCGTCGACAGACGCTGACAGGCGCTGAGCGATACGTGACGCCGGCACTCAAGGAATACGAGGAAAAAGTGCTCGGCGCGGCCGATCGCATTGAGACGCGCGAACGGGCGCTGTTTGAAGCGCTGCGGCAGCAGGCCGGCGCTGAAATTTTACGGCTGCAGGCGGTGGCTCGGCGTGTCGCCACGCTCGATGTACTGGCCACGCTTGCCGAGGTGGCGCAGCGCGAGCAGTATGTGCGTCCCGTGCTGCACGATGGCTTTGAGCTGCACATCTCGGCGGGTCGCCACCCGGTGGTGGAGCGCATGATGGCGCGCGAGAAATTCATTCCGAATGATCTCGTGCTGACCGATGACGCTCGGCTCATGATTCTGACCGGTCCGAACATGGCCGGCAAGAGCACGATTCTGCGGCAGACCGGATTGATACAGCTGCTCGCACAGATCGGTGCGTTTGTGCCAGCGCGTGAAGCGCGATTGCCGGTGGCAGACCGTGTGTTCACGCGCGTTGGCGCCAGCGACAACCTGGTGCGCGGACAGAGCACGTTCATGGTGGAGATGAGCGAGACCAGCGCCATTCTGCATACGGCCACGCGTCGCTCGCTGGTGCTGCTTGACGAGATCGGTCGCGGCACGGCGACATACGATGGCGTCTCGATTGCGTGGAGTGTGAGTGAGCATCTGCATGATGCGATCGGCTGCAAAACGGTATTCGCGACGCACTATCATGAGCTCACACAGCTGGCCGAAGAACTCACCGGTGTGTGCAACTTCACCGTGGCGGTACGAGAAGTGGGTGAACAGATTCTGTTTCTGCATCGGCTTGTGCCGGGGGGGGCAGACCGTTCGTACGGCATTGAGGTGGGTCGCCTTGCGGGCTTGCCAGCACCAGTGATCGGGCGCGCGAAGGAAGTGCTGGCATTGCTTGAAGGCGATGGTGCGCAGCTTGCCGCGCGATTGACGCCGGAGGGACTGCAGACACTCGCGGGTGCGCGTGTGAACGGTCCGCGTGCAACACGCAAGCAGGCGGCGCCGCAGGAGCAGCTGGGGTTCTTTGGCGAGACGGTGCGCGTGGAGGTGCAGCGCGATCCTGTGCTTGAAGCATTGGCCGGCAAGTTGCTTGCCCTTGATACGGATCAGCTCACACCGCTGCAGGCGCTGCAAGAGCTCGTGGCTTTGCGTACGCGCGTGAGCGAGCGGTCGCCGAGCACGTGACGGTGCGCCTTGGGCGCGCGGCTCCCTCGAAGCCCACGCGCGCGGATCTCGCGGCGGCGGTGCACAAAACCGTACCCGATGTCATCGCCCACGGACTGCACGTGCTCTTCTGCGGCATCAATCCCGGCCTCTATACCGCGGCGATCGGCCACCACTTTGGGCGTCCGGGCAATCGCTTCTGGCCCGTACTGCATGCGGCCGGCTTCACGCCGCGTCAATTGGCACCGTGGGAGGAGCAGGAGCTGCTGCCGCTTGGCTATGGCATCACGAATGTTGTCTCGCGCACCACGGCGACCGCCGCCGAACTGGACGCCGATGAACTCCGGGCCGGCGGCGTGCAGCTTCGGGAAAAAGTGCAGATGTATGCGCCCCGTGTGCTGGCTGTCCTGGGTGTGGGCGCCTATCGTTCGGCATTCGCGGCACCCAAGGCGGTGATTGGACCACAATCGGCGCTGCTAGGTACCACTCGATTGTGGGTGCTGCCGAATCCATCCGGCTTGAACGCCAACTATCAGCGGGACGCGCTGACGGCACTCTTCGCCGAGCTGCGGGCGTCCGTTGTGTCGACCTGAGGGCTTTGTCTTGTCTGATTCGCTGCATCACACACCAGCGCCTGCGCGCA
Organism: Gemmatimonadaceae bacterium; assembly: GCA_041742675.1. Lineage (GTDB taxonomy): Bacteria > Gemmatimonadota > Gemmatimonadetes > Gemmatimonadales > Gemmatimonadaceae > JAABRT01. The sequence goes on from JBGTOG010000399.1 coordinate 3,723, forward strand.
CCTTCAGGCTTTCACGTCGGAGCCGTGCGTTACGCGTGAGTACCACGGCGTTGTGCAGCGCGCTGCTGCTGGCGGCGAGTTGCGACGGTCCGGCAACCGAGCGGGCGGGCGACTCTCCGCTCACGCTCACGCGCCGCACGCCAATCTATCGAGCGGATGTAGTGCGATCATTCCCGCACGACACCGGCGCGTATACGCAGGGGTTGTTGTGGCACAACGGCCAACTGTACGAAAGCACCGGTCAGGTGGGCGCGTCGAATGTGCGACGCGTGAACATGGAGACCGGCGCGGTCGAGCAGCAACGAGATTTGCCGGCACCACACTTTGGTGAGGGCATCACGATTCTTGGTGACAAACTCTATCAGCTGACATGGCAGACCGGCAAGGCATTTGTGTATGACGTGAACACGTTTGCGCCGCTCGGTGAGTTTGCCATTGACGGAGAAGGATGGGGCATCACCACGATCGGCTCCGAGCTCATCATGAGCGATGGCAGCGCCACGCTGCGCTATCTCAATCCGGAAACGTTCGAAGTCACGCGCCGCGTCACCGTGATGGAGCAGAACATGCCGGTGCGCAATCTCAATGAGCTTGAGATGGTGAAGGGCGAGTTGTGGGCGAATGTGTGGACCACCGACAAGATTGCGCGCATTGATCCGCAAACTGGTGCGATGCTGGGCTGGATTGATCTGGCGGGATTATTGCCGCAGAATGAGCGCGCCGGCACCAGCGCAGAGGTGCTGAACGGCATCGCGTACGATGCCGAGGGGGATCGGATTTTGGTGACAGGGAAATACTGGCCACGGTTGTATCAGATCAGGCTACGCGCGGCGGAGTGATTCCGGGGGGGGGTATGGGGTTTGTAGGGGCACCGGTGGTGCGCTGTTCGGCTTACGAAATAAAGTAGGCCGAAACGCCGGAAAGCCGCGAGGCATTTTGGAGCCGTAAAGTCGAATATGAACAAATCCGTGGCGACCGGTGCGCTCTGTGCGACACTCGCAGCAGTTGCTGTTCTGATTCGTTCTATTTGGCGACAAAGTGCCCCGCGGCTTTCTGGCTTTTAGGCATCGTCAGTTTCGTATGCCGAACAGAGCCTCTGCGATCGCCCTGGGGAACGTCAGCGCACACCAACGTTACCGTTTGCAGCGACTCCCTAACGATACCGCACAATCGCCATTTGCACATCCGCCGGCGGCGCCTGGCCATTCAGCGAGACCGTGATCAGCGCGCGTCCCGCATTCGGCACCGTGAATCGCAGGTAACTTGTGCCACCACCCGCCAACGTGACCCGCCGCCCGACATTGGACGGCATCGTGCGCGTGGCCAGCGGATACGCGCCGAGCTGTTGGCCACCGATCGTGAGGGATGGCATGATGGAACGGAAATTCCACGCTGGCACCGTGTAAATCTCGTCGAGCCCATCGGCGAAATCATCGGCAAATATTGATACGGCCCAATCGCGCAGCCAGCTGCTCAACGCGCCGCCCGGAATCGCCGAGGTGAGATTTGCAATGCCGGCCTGCGGGCCGCTCACGAGTCGCCGATAAAACTCTGCTTCACCCTGCGGTTGCCGGCCGGCCGCGTAGCGCAGAAAATGCCACGCGGCACCGCGCGTAGAGAGGGAATCGTTGGGCGCGTATGGCGACTGCGATTCCGGCGCGCGCAGATATCCCGTCCACCGTGCAAAGTTTTGCGCCGCAAAGTTGCCGAAGGTCTCGCCCGTTTGCGCGTTCGGCGCCACATCCGACAGGCCCAGGTTCTCGCGTGAGCCAAAGCCGGACGCGCGAAAGTACAGCAGTTCTTCGGCCGTGTGCGCGAGACCTTCATCGAGCCACGTGGCTTCGTTTTGCACGGCGCCTGGTGTCACGAGTAAGCGTCGTCCCGAGTTGATCAGATGCTGCAGTTCGTGCGCCGTGGTGGTGCGATTCAGTCGTGTCACCGCCGCCTTGCTACGCGAATTGCTGTTCACGGCGCCCGAAGGATCGGCGACCAGCAGGTACATCATTTCGCGCTCGTTGCTGCTCTGACAGCCGGGCAGTCCGTTGCGCGACGTCTTCGGATACAAATCGCGCGCGAAGAAGAATCCACCAATCACAAAGCTCGCACCGGGCGGCGTGAGCTGATTCACAAGGCGCGTATAAAAGAGCGTGATGCGATTTACGCCACCAACATTCGATGGCTCGCCGAAGTACTCCTGTGCCAGCGGATAGGTCACGCTGTCGAACGACGCCGCAATGGCTCGGTATTCGTCATCCGTGTATCCGCCGGAGGGGTTGGCGGTATCGGCCACAATGATCGCGCGATTTGACACCGCCACCACTCGGCCCGTGCGATTGTTCGGCTGCGTGCACGCCGACAGCGCCTGCGCGTTCAGCTGAATGAACGAACCCACCGCTGGCGGAGTGACCTGCGCGGCAATGGTCCGGCTTTGCGGCGATTCGTGCTGCCCGAAAGTCTCGCGCGCCATCTCTACGTACGGCGCCAGCTCTGTGCGTTCACGCACGCGCAACCGCGCTTCGAATCCGCCGTCACGCGATGCACCAGCGACTGACGCCGCGGGCGGTGTCGCCGTCTGCCAACCAAATGCATCGGAGACGGCGGGCTGCGGCACGGGACCGACACCAAGCGCGAGCGCGTCCAACGCACTGGTCGTACCAAACGTGGTGTTCGTGTTGATGAGCACCAAACCGTACTGCGCGCCCGCTACGGTGGCACCAATGCAGCGTTCCGCAGCGCCGTTCGCGCTATTGAGGAACACCACGCCGCCAACCGGGGGTGCGACCACTGGGCGCCCACCACAAAACGACGTGCCCGCCGGTCCCACACCGATGGATACGGTGTCAGCAATCGCTCCTGTCGGACTACTGGCACTGACGACAGCGCGGGCGGTGCCCTGCGACAGTGCGGTCACAAAACCTGCGTTGTTCACCGAGAGGACGGATGGCTCGAGCGTGGTCCACGAAAGTGCGATCTGTTCCACGGTATTCCCGAACTGATCGCGAGCCGAGGCTTGCAGCCGCAACGTGTCGCCGATACCGAGCGTCAGCGACCCGGGGGATGCAACCACTTGTGATGCCGGACCCGGACGCACGAGCGCGGTGAAGGTGGCGGGAGTGACACCGCTCACGTTCGCGGTGGCGATCGCCGTTCCAGTTTGTGTGCCCAGCGTCCACTGCGACTCGGCGCGTCCATTGCTGTTCGTTTGCGCGCTGGTGGGGCTGAGCGTGCCGCCACCGGGCGAAACATTAAACGTCACGCGCGTGTCGCTGAGCGGTCGGCCTTCGTCGTCGAGCACGGTGACCGCGATGCGAACCGGCAGCGGTTGTCCCACCACCCCTTCCTGCGAGTTACCGCCGTCGATGCGTACCGCGGATGGAGCAGGCGGCGGTCCGGAAATCTCCCCACCGCACGCACCCAGCACGCCTACCAGCGCCAATGCACCGAAAAAGCGCGTGAACAGCGATCCAGCGGGTACACAACGTGGGAAAGTAGGCATGGCATTGGATGTTAACGCGCCGAGCGCATCGGTGCGTGTAGATTTCACCCTATGTCGGTCGGAAGTGTTCCTCAGCATCGCAGGTCGCCGTTTCAGGTGAAGCTCCATCTCGTGCGGGTGGCGCCTCGTTTCGCGTGTACCGTGGTCCTGGCGGTTGCGTCTCTGGCATGCGTTGGCGAGCCCGCCCGTTCCGTCCGACAGAGCGCAGAAGCGCTTATTCCAAGTGTCGCTGCCACGACAGTACCGGTCATGCTCAATGAATCATCGCCCTTTTTCTACCCTGCCTCCGCATGGGACCAGCGCATTCAGGGTAACGTGACGCTGCGGTTACATGTGGACGCCAACGGGCGCCCCGTGCGGGACTCTACTTCAGTACACCGGACTTCCGGTGTTCCCGCTCTTGACTCGGCGGCTGTTGGCAACGCCACGAAGCTGCGCTTCCGACCGGCGCGGCGTGATGGTGTGGCGGTGGGCGTCAGCTTGCTGTTCCCCGTGCATTTTCGTCATCCCGAGGGACCTCCCTTCCCGGGCGATACTATTCGATAGATCGGAGCAGTCAGCTGGATTCCAGCTGCAGTCACTCCGTCTACTACCAACACCCCAGACGCGTCCCTCCCCTATGGCGACCCTGCAGACTCCTGACTCCCCAGCGGTGACGCATACACACGAACGCCACCGCCGCCCGTATGACACGGTGCTGGACACCATTGGCTGGACGCCACTGATCAGGCTCGGACGGATCACGCGTGGTTTGCGTACGCCGGTGTACGGCAAGGCGGATTTCTTCAATCCCGGTGGCTCGGTCAAGGATCGCATTGGTCTGCCCATGATCGAGGCGCTGGAGGCGTCGGGGCAGCTCAAGCCGGGCGGCACGATTATCGAGGCGACGAGCGGCAATACCGGCGTTGGGCTTGCCTTGGCAGCGGCACTCAAGGGCTACAAGTGCATTTTCACCATGCCCGACAAGTTCTCGCAGGAGAAGGTTCGCCTGATGAAGGCGTTCGGCGCCGAAGTGATTATCACGCCGACCGCCGTTCCGCCGGATCATCCACAAAACTATGTCCAGTGGGCTAAGCGACTCGTGCGAGAGATGCCTGGGGCGGTGCTGGCGGGGCAGTTTGAGAACCCGGCCAATCCGGCGGCGCATGTGGCGACGACCGGTCCGGAGCTGTGGGAGCAGACGGAGGGGCGCATTACGCACTTTGTTGCGGCGGCTGGCACAGGCGGAACGCTGTCGGGTGTGGGCCGCTACCTCAAGTCGCAGAACCCCAACATCAAGATCATTGCTGCTGACCCGGCCGGCTCCGTGCTGGCCGAACTGTGGCGCACCAACGGCGAGGGGCATCCCACAAGCGCGCCATACAAGGTGGAGGGCATTGGTCAGGACTGTGTGCCGCTCACGCTGGACATGGGCGTCGTGGACGAGTTCATCACCGTGGGCGACAAGGACGCGTTTTCGATGGCGCGTCGACTCACGCGCGAAGAGGGCTTGTTTGTGGGCGGCTCCGCGGGTTTGATCGCGCATGCGGCGCTTACGGTGGCGCGCCGCCTCGATGATCCCGACGCGTTGGTGGTGACATTCCTGTGCGACACGGGCGAGCGATACCTGAGCAAGCTGTACAACGACGAGTGGATGCAGGAGAATCAGATGCTCGACGCACCGAGCACGGCGCTGTCGGTGGTGCTGGGCCACAAGTCCGGCACGGCGCCGGTGGTGGTGAGTGTTGGACCGGGAATGAGTGTGCGACAGGCGCTGGGGCTCATGTCGTTGCATGATGTATCGCAGTTGCCAGTGATGGAGGGCAACGTGTGCGTGGGCAGCGTGGCGGAGAGTCAGCTCACGATGCGTTCGCTGTCAAACGCGAAGGTACTGGATCAGACGGTGGCCGACGTGATGGATGGTCCGTTTCCTGTGGTGGACGCCGAGCAGCCGGTGGAGCAGGTCGCGAAGTTGTTGTCGAAAGCGAATCGCGCGGTGTTGGTGAAGAAGGAAGGGGTGGTGCAAGGGATTGTCACGCGCTTTGATGTGCTGGAGTTTTTGATGGGGAAGTAGGGTTAATGCGACCGATACGGCGAGCGAGCTATGCACTATGACGCCTGCTGCCGACCCCATCTGGTAGCGAACTTTCAACTCGCAAGTGGTGGCGCCCTTTAGTGCCGTTGTTACACATCTGTTGCTGGCGGTGGTTGCTCTACAGCGTATCCTGGCGTTTCAGCTATCGCACCGTACTTAACCACCGCGGGGGCAAGAAATGCGGCGATTTCCACAGCTCGGCATGTTTCGCATGATCACGATTGTTGCAGGGACGTGGCTGGGGGCGGCTTGCGGCGAAAGCACCATAACCGAATCCGCTGCGTTCAACGTCCATCGCGCAGCGGGGATGCAGGGAACTTACTCGCCCCGACTTCAGTACAGCGGACGGGGGGGGGAACATCGACGCTAACCTGCTCTATCGTCGATGAGGGCTCGGCCTTTGGTGCTTCACGCCGAGTCGTGCTCGTGCGCGGGAACGCGATCCCTTTCGATGCGTCCCGCGCTCGGATTCGCGCGCTGACCGGCGTCCTAACTCCGAATTTGCAACGCAGGTCCACGAACGGAGCGCAATCGAAGGAAGTCTCCGCAAGCATTGTACGCGGAAATCGGAGCCTGCAAGTGATTTGTCCGCTCGGCGATTTGCTGTCGGTCGCGCAGCTTCATCTCCTCCTAAACGAAAGCAGAGACAACGCTCAGTGGGCCCCGATCGAACAGTCTCTCCGGGCGCAAACTAGCATCGATTCAGGTGTCGTAGACGCTCCAGCGCAGCCCGCAATCGCAAGTACCGGTTTCTACTTCAACACTGGGGACTGCGGCGGCAATGGCGAGCAGCTGCGTGAACGGCCCTCGCGTACGGATCGCTCCATGCGTGTTGATCGTGCACGGTCCGTACCACGCGCGATGGCTTCGTCTGGTGAATGTTGTGGTCCGTCCGACGCGATGCGTCAAGCCGAAACTCGAGTTGCGCCAACAGCAAGCAGAATGGTCGACGATTGTGACCCGCCAATGATGGCAACTGTGACTTTCACTATGGCGCCGGAGTACCAGTTCCTTTCACACGATACGATTATCTGCATGGTGTTCGGCAAATGTGCGTGGGATTGGAATGCAAGCGATTCGTGGTGGGGCGAGCCGGAGCTGTGGGTCCACTTCGACGGCTTGGGCAGCGGTGGTCTTTTCGGACCCGGATCGGCCCCACCGACACCACCGCCAGTCGATCCCAATAACCCTGTTGCTGCGGACACCATCCCCAACTGCGCGGCTGCGAACCTCGATCCGCCTCGCCAAGCATGGTGCAGCGCGAACTCGTGGCCTCCAACGGCGGCAGAGACAGCGCAACTCGACTCGGCGATTAACAGAATGCGCGCTAAGGGAGGGGAATGCGCGCAACTCGCCTCAATCATCGAATCTTTGCGAAATAGGGGTAGAATCCGCATCTACACTGACGGAGCTCATCCCTTCAGTGGCGCAGCGCCGCTTGTAACAGACGGCACCGGCGGCAACCACTGGATGGTGCTTAGCAACAGCTGGTTCACCACCTACAACAGCCCCTCCAAAGCAACTGCGCAAGAACCGGTGCGTCGTTGGCTGGATCATACGCTCGCGCATGAGGGCGATCACCTTTCGGGTCGAACTCACACCGATTCTGGCGGCTTCTCAACACCGAACTCATCTGCCTGCAGCTAGTCGGACAGTGAGAGATCTATAGAAGCCGCGCATTTTGTGAAGCCGACCACACACTGGTGCACAATGAGCAATAAAACTGTTGATCGCGCTCGCATTCTGCGAGGAATCGCTGCAAGCGCCGCCGCACTAGCCACCGTGTTTGCATTTAAAGTCCGAGAAGCCGAGTCACAAAGCGCACCCAATCGCCGCCTGAGCATCGAGCACCGCCTGCCAGACTCGCTATACGAGTCGCACGCGGGCGGCCGCTCGCGCATGATCATCTCCCGTTCAGCGACGACACCCTACCACCGGGAGTTGCTGCGCATCGCCGAGCTCGTGCTTCCGGACAGTGGGGTGTACACGGCGCTCACGCTCACGCCCGAGTGGCGCCGGGAGTTCGAGCGAGCGGCGTCCGGTGTCCCACGGGCGGTCACGTTCACGCGTTTGACTGAACCGCGCGTGGCGGGTGAGCCCGGCGAACGGTGGTGGTTGTTCGATGTCGACGGCACCTTCACGCCGCTCGCCCTCACGTCCGGCGCGGTCAACTACTACGTGGGGCGCTTTCGTGACATCGTTCATGGGCGAGGCCAGTTTCGCCAACCCGGCGAGGACGGACCAGATCGTGTGGAGTTCAGCTATCGCACACGGGTCGTACCGACCACGAAACACAACGCGCATCGTGTGGTCGAACTCTCCCTGGTTTGGAACTACTGGTGCAGCACGCTCTGCGGGATGGCGTTCTCGTACGAGCGACGGGTGTACTTCGACGTCGAGGGCCGTGTTGTCTACGTCGACGGGGATGGTCCGGCAAGCGTTAGCGTCTCGTAGCGATATTGGGCAGCCGAGGGAATTTACAGATGCTCGAAGTCGAAGCCGAGGTAGATTGAAGTCCATGAAACGGCCAGACTATTCGACGCTCCCTCCTTTGGATTGCACGGACAGTGGAATCATCGAGCTGTCCCGTATCGCCAGCACGAACCTCGCCGTGTCCGCATCGTTGCGCGCCACCGCCTGGGCGCTCGCTGAGGCGGGACTGCGCACGTTTCGGCCGGAGCTGAGTGAGGAGCAGGTGCAGGACGAAGTACGCGCGCAATTTCGTCGCGCTTCCGGCTGATCGAGTTACCCGTGGACGATCTGCTCGGCCGCTTCGCTTCGCCACTCATTGCCCTCGGCCTTCCGTACATGATCACCGGGGGCGCGGCGGCGATTGTTTACGGCGAACCTCGGCTCACCAACGATCTAGATATTGTGCTTCGCATGACGGCAGCCGACGCAGCGAAGGTTGCCAGCGCGTTTGCGTCCGCCGATACCTACGTCCCTCCGGCCGAGGTGCTGGAGGTGGAGGCCACGCGGCGACTGCACGGCCACTTCAATGTGATCCATGGCCCCACGTCTCTGCGCGCGGATGTTTACATCGCCGGAGATGATCCGCTGCACGCGTGGGGGCTTGATCATCGTCGGGCGCTGAGAGTGGGCGCGCTCGACATTGCCCTCGCACCGCCGGAGTACGTCATTGTCAGAAAGCTGCAGTATGCAGCGCAGGGCGGTGGCGATCGACATCTGCGTGATATTGCTCGAATGCTAGAGCGCGAAGTGGTAACTATTGATCGTAAGGTGGTGCGTGAGTTTGCGGAGCAGCGGGGGCTACACGGATTGTGGGTTGCGGTACAGGAGCACCCAACTCGGGAGTAGCTGAGCCTGAATCGCTGGTAGTTCCGGCGCACCGCCCGTTCCATCAACACTTGTACGGTGGAGCCCGTTGCGTACCGTTCGACGTAGCCGCACGGTGATTCGAATCGCCCGCCCTCACCTCCCCGCCCCTGATGCTGCCTTCATCACTCGTTCGTCGCGTTTCCATCCTGCTGGCAGGCGCACTGCTGGCCTGCAGCCCGGATGCTCCTGCCTCCCGCGACGACGGCGTCGCGCCCTCAGAGGATGTTGTGCGATGGCAAGCCACCGCAGATCGGGTCACGATCACCCGCGATGAGTGGGGCGTTCCGCACGTGCGCGGTACCACCGATGCCGATGCCGTATTCGGCGTGATGTATGCGCAGGCGGAGGATGACTTCACGCGCATTGAGCAGAACTACCTGAACGCGATGGGACGACTGGCCGAGGCGGAGGGTGAGTCGGCGGTGTTTCAGGATCTTCGCATGAAGCTGTTCATTCATCCCGACAGTATGCGTGCGAAGTACGAGGCGAGCCCGGATTCGCTCAAGGTGTTGATGAATGCCTTTGCGGATGGACTCAACTTCTATCTACACTCACATCCGGAGACAAAGCCGCGGGTGATCACGCGCTTCGAGCCGTGGATGGCGCTGAGTTTCAGTGAAGGCAGCATTGGTGGTGATATCGAGTCGATTTCCCTGCGGGAGCTGCGCGCGTTTTACGAGGGGCGTGGTGCGGCTGCGACTGCGTCGGCCGGATCGGCTGCAAGCACGTCGCCTGCACAGCCACAGTCGGCGATTCAACTTCTCGCGGCACAGGAAGCCGAGCCAGCGCCACGCAGCGTCGAACCCGGCGGATCAAACGGGTTCGCGATTGCGCCGTCGCGCAGTGCATCAGGTCACGCGCTGTTGCTCATCAATCCGCACACCTCGTTTTTCTTTCGCGCGGAAGCGCAGATGACGAGCGATCAGGGCCTGAATGCCTACGGTGCGATGACGTGGGGACAGTTCTTCGTCTATCAAGGATTCAACGAGCGCACGGGATGGATGCACACATCCACGGGCGCGGATGCGATCGACGAGTACGCGGAAACGGTGACGGAAGCACCGGACGGGATCACGTACAAATACGGCGCTGAGCAGCGCGCGATGGTCACGCAGCAGATCACTGTGCCCTTCAAGACCGACACCGGCATGGCGACACGCACGTTCACCGTGTACCGCACGCATCACGGACCGGTCGTGCGCGAAGCCGATGGCAAGTGGATCACTGTGAAGCTTATGGAAGAGCCGGTCAAGGCACTGACGCAGTCGTACTGGCGCACGAAGCAGCGCAACTTTGCTGGCTTCAAGCAGACGATGGAGCTGTACTCGAACTCGTCGAACAACACGGTGTACGCCGATGCCGATGGCAGCATTGCGTATTTCCATTCCAACTTCATTCCGCGGCGCGACCCCTCGTTTGACTGGGAGCGTCCGGTGGATGGCAGCAACCCGGCCACCGAGTGGCAGGGGCTGCACACGGTTGACGAGAGTCCGCTGATCAAGGACCCATCCACCGGCTGGCTGCAGAACACGAACAACTGGCCGTACTCGGTGATTGGCGCCGGCAGCCCCAAGCCCACGGATTTTCCGAAGTACATGGACTACTTCGGCGAGAACCCGCGCGGCATTCACGCTATTCGGGTGCTCGAGAATCGCACGAACATGACGCTCGATTCGCTGATTGCCGCGGCGTATGACAACGAACTCACGGCGTTTGAGACATTATTGCCGGTGCTGTTCCGAGACTATGACGCGTTGTCGGCGTCCAACCCGTTCAAGGCGAAGTTGGCCGAACAGGTCGAAGCGCTGCGCGCGTGGGATCGGCGATACTCACTGGGCAGCACCGAAACGTCACTCGCTGTCTATTTCGGTGAGAACCTCTGGCGTGCCGTGACCGCGGACGCGGCTCGAGCGCGCGTAAACCCGTACGTGTACATGGAGCAACGTGCACCAGCCACGCTGCGACTGGAAGCGCTAAGTGCGGCGAGCGATACGTTGACCGCGCACTTTGGCTCGTGGAAAACCCCGTGGGGCGACATCAATCGCTTTCAGCGCATCACCGGCGATATCGTGCAGCCGTTCACCGATGACGGACCGAGCGTCGCGATTCCGTTTGCGTCGTCACGCTGGGGTTCGCTCGCAGCGTTTGGGGCGGCCACCTTCAACGGCACGAGGAAGCAATACGGTACGCGCGGCAACAGCTTCGTCGCGGTTGTGGAGTTTGGTCCGCGAGTGCGCGCCAAGGCGATTGTGGCCGGCGGACAGAACGGCGATCCGTCGTCGCCGCACTTCATGGATCAGGCCGAGCGATATGCGCGTGGCGAGTTCCGCGATGTGCACTTCTATCCGGAAGATGTGACTGCGAACGCGAAGCGCACGTACAAGCCGGGGGAAGCGCGCTGAATCCTGTGCGCTCCGCCATCGTCTGTGCGGGCATCGCCGCACTCCTTATTGCCTGCTCGGGTGACGCAACGAGCGAACGTCCGGCGGTGGCGGTGTGGCGCATGGAACCCGAGCCCGTCCTGCAGATCGGCACGCAAGACGGCCCGGACGAAACGTCGTTCGCATCCGTTATTGCGGTGCTGCGTACGCGCGCCGACTCCTGGGTGATCGTGGACCAGCAAACTCCGGCCGTTCGAATGTTCAGCGCGAGCGGAGAGTATCTCCGCACAATCGGCACGAAGGGCGACGGCCCGGGTGAATACCGCAAGCCGTCGTGGGTGGTGGAGAATGACCGCGGCGAGCTGGTGGTGTATGACAGCTACGCCGAAGCGGTAGGTCGCGTGCTGCACTACGATACGCTCGGCACCGTGCTGACGTCGGAGACGCATTGGCACAGCTCCGATGCCTCGCCTGGCACACCACTGCAGTTGTTGTCTGACGGAAGCATTCTGTTCACGGGATCCGTGCGCGCTACGTATCGGCGTGAGACGGGCCAAGGCACGGTGCATGGAACCGACGGCGTGGTGCGATGGCGCGGCGGGGATTCGTCGCGCACGATTGTTCGCGTGCCGGGGCAGGTGCTGACACGCGAGCGGCTCGCGTGGACCGGGGGCGGGCTGGTGACGGCCAGTGATTCGTTCATCTACGCCGCGCGCCATGATCGGTACGCCATCGCGGTGTTCTCGCTCGACGGGACGCCACGGGACTCAATCATTCGCGAAGACCTGTCCGTGCAGCCGAGCAATGCCGCGGTGCAGCAATGGTTGCAGACGTTGAAGGAAATGGCTCTGGATGAACTCGGTGCAAATGCAGCGCCCGAGCAGCGAGCGCAAATCGATTCCGCGTACGCCGCGCTCGTCATTCCGCCAACGTTCCCGATGCTCGACGGGATGCGGACGGATACGCAGCGCCGGCTCTGGGTGCGGCGCTTCTTCGTTCCGGACAGCAGCTCGAGAGTGCGCCAATGGTCCGTCTACTCGCCGTCCGGCGAACATCTCGCGAATTTTCAGCAACGTGACACGCGCTTCACGTTTCGCCGCATCGAAGACGATCACATTATCGGCGTGTGGCGCGACGAAGACGATGTACCGTTCGTGCGTGTACATCGCTTGATCAAGCAGCCATAGACGAAACGGCATTTCTCTCGATCGCATCACGGCAGGCATACCACGTTTCCCTTCATAACGAGTCCAGCATGATCCTCACCACCACACCATCCGTCGAAGGCCGCAGCATCACCAAGTACTGTGGCATCGTGAACGGCGAGACCATTCTCGGCGCCAACATGTTCAAGGACCTCTTTGCCGGCATCCGCGATATGGTGGGCGGTCGCTCAGGCACATACGAGAAGGAGCTGCAGCGCGCCCGCGAGATGGCCATGGAGGAAATGCAGCAGAGGGCCGCCGATCTCGGCGCCAACGCAATCGTTGGCATCGACATCGACTACGAAGTGCTCGGCGAGTCCAACGGCATGCTCATGGTGGCAGCCAGCGGCACGGCGGTGGTGCTGCGATAACCGGCCCGCAACCAAGGTGATCGTCTCGCCAGCGCCCGTTCAAACCGGCGTACACCCACGCGCGTATCAATCCGCGACACGATACACGCGCACTCAACATCACGGCGTGACCTGTCCGTCACACACGGCGAACATCTTCACGCATGCCTCTTCGCCTGCGCGATGTTGTGCCGATGGCAGCGCTGACGCTGACGGTGCTCGGACATCTGGTGGGAGCCGACCCACGCGGCGCTGCCACCATCCCGCCCGCCAAACCCACCGTTGCTCCAGCCACCGCGCAGCGACTCATCGCGGTAGCTCCCCATGAACGACTCGCGACCTGGCTGACGCAGCCGACCACGCCATCAGCGACAGCTGGCGGAATCGTGCTGTTACCCGGTACGCTCGGCTCCGTGTACTCCATGCGACTCGTCTCGTCCCAACTCACCGCACAAGGCTACGCCGTACTGGTCATCGATCCGCTCGGCATGGGCGCTTCGGATCGGCCACGTGATGCTGACTATACGCTCGCGAAGCAGGCAGAGCGGATCGTGGCAGTGCTCGATTCGGTGGGGTGGCGGAGTGTTCGCATGGCGGCGCATGGCACCAGCGCCACGATTGCCTTTCATGTCGCGGCCAGGGCGCCGGAGCGGATTTCGCACATTGTGTCGATCGCGGGTGGACCGATTGATTCGCAGCGCACCGGGGGTGTGGAGTCCGCGTTGCGTGTGTCCGGCGTGCTCGACAACCGAGTGGGCCGAGCCATGGCGCGCCGCAAGTTTGCTGCCCAGTTGCGTGAGCGCAGTGCCGAGGCCGCCTGGGTAACCGATGCGGCGATCGATGCGTACCTTGCGCCGCTGATGCGCGATCTCTCCGGCACGTTGCGTGTCCTGCAGCGTATGGGCGAGACGCGAGAGCCGATGCCCATCGGTGCGGTGCTGTCACGCGTAAGGGCATCGGTCACGCTGCTTACTGGAGACGTGCACACACCAGGCGCTCCAACGGCGGCCCAAACAGAACTATTGATGCGCGCCGTACCACACGCGCGTGTCGAGCGCGTGGCCCGCAGCGGCGCAATGCTGCACGAAGAGTCGCCGCAGGCAGTGGTGCGATCCTTGGTCGAGTCGAGCATCGCGTCTGGCGCGATTCCGCAATCGCCCTCCGTTCCTGTAGGTCAGATGACTCTCCGAGGACGGTCAGTCACACCGTAGGGTGCAGACGATCGCTGCATGGACGGCGACCGCCTGGCCACACTACCACGGAGCGTTTGCATGTTCTCCCCACTCACCATTGATTCGCGCAGAGTTCTGACGTTCGGGATGATCGGCAGCATGGCCGCACTGCTCGGCGCCTGCGGCAGCGATGCACCCGCGCCCGACGAGTCAACGACGGACGTCGTTGCGTCGGCCTCAACCTTGGCTCCACACGTCATCGACGTGTCCGCTGGAGACTATTTCTACACGATGGCTGACACCGTGTCAGCTGGTGCGACCACCTTCCGACTCGCGACGAGCGGACAGGAGATGCACCATGTGCAACTGGTGCGCCTTCAGGATGGTCACACACTTCAAGAGCTCATGGGCGCGATGCAAAGCGGCGCGACGCCGGACTGGGCGCACTTCGAAGGCGGACCGAACGCACCAATCCCCAATGCCGCGACTTCCAGTGTAACGGTAAACTTGACGGCTGGCACCTATGCCGTGCTGTGCTTGATTCCTTCCCCCGATGGCACGCCGCACGTCGCGAAAGGCATGAGCAAGACGTTGATCGTCACGTCGTCAACGTCATCAGCGGCGCTGCCAGCGGCCACTGCGCGCATGCTGCTCACCGACTACGACTTCGTGCTCGACGCGCCGCTGACCGCAGGTGCGCATATCATCGAGGTGAAGAATGCGGCTGCCCAGCCTCACGAAGTGTTCATTGCAAAACTGGCACCGGGCGCGACCGCCGAGCAGCTCCTGCACTGGATGGAGAAGATGGACGGTCCGCCGCCGGGCGCACCGATGGGTGGAACCGTGGGTCTCAGCAACGGCATGACCAACTATGTGCACGCCGATCTGGAGCCCGGCGAGTACGCCCTGATCTGCTTCTTGCCCGACGCCAACGACGGCAAGCCGCATTTCATGCACGGCATGATCAAGCAGATCACCGTGATGTAGCGATGAAAACCCGCGGGCGGCGCAGCGCTACGGCTGAATGTCCGCCCGCGTAGTTTCTCCTCGGGGTGATGCGTTCTTCACGTACACATCGAACCACGCAAACCAACGGGCCCACATATCGAGATCGCTCTGGTACGTCGCCACACTGTGGTCTTCGTACGGGTACATGTAGAGCGCCGCGTTTTTCCCCAATCCGTGCAGCGCCTGATACATGCGTATTGAACTGAGTGGCGCGGTGCCGGCGTTCTGATCTTCCGTGGCGTGATACAGCAGCAGCGCGCCGGCCAGTTTGTCGGCGCGGAAAAACGGGGACATATCCAGATACGTTGCCTGCGCCTCATAGAAGTTCCGGCGCTCACTCTGAAACCCGAACGGCGTGAGGCTGCGATTGTACATGCCGTCGCCCGCAATACCGGCCTTGAACTGCGGCATCAGTGTCATTGCGTTCACGGTGCTGAACGCACCGTAGCTGTGTCCGCCAAGGCCCATCCGGTGGCGATCGACAAATCCGGAATCAACCACGGCATCGAGTACCGCGTCGAGGTTTTCCTTGAGGTCCTGCGTGTAGTTGTCGTTCATGCGGCCGGCTTCACCGAAAATCGGGATGTCCGGTTGAATGAACGCGTATCCTTGCGTCACCCACAGTGATGTGGCCGTTGCGGGGCGCGCCGCAGGAACGGCCGGAAACTGCTGGATGTTGGTGCTGAACCGCGATCGCTCGTAGTCGGCGACAGAAGCGTACTCGCGCGGATAGAACCAGATAATGCCCGGCAACTTTTCACCCGGTGTCCAGCCCTTCGGCAGCGTGACCTCGACCCAGAACGATTCGCCATCACGGGGGCGCACCACCTGGAACCGCTTGCGTACGGCGCCGGTGACTTCCGGGGCCACATCCACGTTGCTCGTGAGCTTTCGACTTGTGCCGGTGGAAACATCGCGGAGGTAGGCGTCAGGCACCGTGGTGCGCGACTCGCTGGTGTAGATGTACTGCGCATAATCATGATCGAGGGGCGCAACGAACTCGTCGTAGGTATCGGCAGCGCTCTCGAAAATCCGGGTGCGAGTGCCGCTCTGCACGTCGAGCTTGTCCACCCACGGCCGCGGCGACTCGGCGTGCCAACGTGCGCCTGGTGTGCGTGTCCCGGCCACGTACACGCTGCGGCGATCGGTGCCGAGCACGACGCGCGTTTCGCCGAGCGCACCCTGCGTGGTCGCGAGGCGACCGTTGTTTGACGTATCCCGGGCCGCAGTGCTACGCCCCCCCCCAGCGAACCCACCACCGCCAGTGAGTGTCACACCACGCGGTAGTCGGTATCGCGTTGCAGTATCGCGTGTGGCCACCGCAAACACGGCAGCACTGTCGTTCACAAACATCATCGCACCATCAGCGCTGTATGTGACGCCGCTGAACTGTGGGCCGCCGCTGAACACCGTGGTTGTGTCATTCGGGCCGTACGGTGCGTTCCACACGACATACCGCACGCCGGTGGTGCCACGCCCACCGGTCGCTCCGCTGCTTACCACATTCTGCAGGTATACGAGACCGGGTCCGAGCGGATTCCAGCTGACGTTCCGACGCGTCGTATCGTTCGCGGCGGCGTCACCAGCGCCGGAGCCAAACGCCGGCGATGTGCGCGGATTTGCCTCACGCAATTCGTTGCGCGCGAGCGTGACCAACGGGCGCCCGGAGAGATCCCACACTTCCTGCACCGTTCCAAAACGCGATACCGGAACCACATACGAATACGGTGTGGTCACACGCGTCACGCGCACCTGCTGCGCGTCAAATGACACATCCACATCCCGAATCATTTGCGGCGCACCAATACGTCGCTCGGCGCGTGACGCCACATCGAGCAGCGCCAGCTGTCCAACCGTGTAGTACTCCAGCAGCGCCACCTCATGCGGTCCCTCGAGCAAACTGAAGTGCACGGGCTGTGGCACGGCACGGGATTCGGTGAGCCGAACCTGTGGTCCATCGGCAATGCCGTTGTTGCCGAGTACAGGCACCGGCCCGCGCGCAGCGGGCACGAGCACCGCGAGCAACTGCTGGCCATTGGCCGTCCACGACAATGATGTGACGAGCGTCGCCAGCAGCGGTGTGCGACCAAGCGGCCGACTGCGGCCGGTGGCCACATCGGCTACGTACGCAAACGATCCGTTCTCAAAGTTTGCGATGTAGGCGACGTGCTTGCCTGTTGGCGACCACACCGGTGATGAGAGCGAGTGCGCACCACGCGGTGTATCGAGTGGTCGTGTCTCGCCCGAACGCGGATTCACCAGCGTGAGTCCGCGCGTGGTACTGGTGGTCAGTGATCGCGCGCGATTTGCCTGCGTGTCCACCTGCACGCCGCCCAGCCACAAGTGCGCCTTGCCATAGTCGCGAATGTCGCCACGCTCCGGGCCCGTGGTTCGCAGAAACCAGGTGCGATCAGGGCTTGGATTGTTGAACGAGATATCAACGCGCGGCGCAAGAATGATCCGCTCAACATCAGCTGGCGGACGCACAAAGGTTTCCGTCTTGAGGATTGCCTGGGGATCCCAGCCGCCGGCCGGCTTTGTGAATGTGCCGTTCGTCTGTGCGCTGGCCGGCAGCGCGAGTCCGAGCAGGAGCAGGGCGATGGGAGCAATGTCGGAGGGCGAGCGAGTCAGCTGAGACACCAAACAGCGCATTCAGGCTCCTGGAGCGGCGCAAAAATGAGGGGGTGAGACACTTCTACTGCATACGTCCGAACTGGCGCGACGCTGAGGACGTTCTGTAGATATTCTCAGGTGACCGATCAAAGCTGAGGTGTCCCCTGAGTTCGTGTGCATCCGCCAACGTGGCAGGCGGGGCCAGTGCAATGTGACATTTGCCGATGCGCGGAGGACAGTCTCGGAGCCAAATTTCGTGGTTCGACTCGATTAGCGATCGCCGCCCCGGTACATCTCCGTTGCTGATTTGCAGGCGTGACGCGGGATCACCCGGCAGGGTTTCTCGGTAGGACAGTATTCACACGCCGTTCTCACTTGTTTTCCCCCTCATGCCCTCGGCCACTCTCCTCGTTCTGATTTTTGGACTCGTGTTCTTCGTCAGCGCTGCCGTTGGCATCGTCTGGTGGGCATCACGCTCGTCCGCGAATCGTCACCGAGATGAGGGCGTGGGTCTTCCCCTGTTTTCGGTCAGTCTGACTGAATCACGGTGGACCCCGGCGCAGCAACGGCCCGCGATCTCCGCGCAGCGATCTGCGGGCTACACCAATGGAAGCCACGCCGCGGTCGCTGAGCGGGAGCCGGTGGCCGCGCACCGCGCCGCTACTGATCGTTTGAGCGCACGCGAGTCGGAACCGTTTGAGGCAGTGTCGCCACCTGCAGCGCCGGTACGAGCCGCTCCTGCCCGACCGGAGCCGGCGCCAAAAGTTGCGGTGCCCAAGGAACCGGTACACCCCAAGCGGCCGTCGCGGACACCCCCCAAATCCAACGCGGTGCCGGCGCCTGAAACGGCGGCGGAGGCGGAAGCATCGGTCCCTGCGCAACCGACGCCGCTGCCGGAGACGCCCTCGCTGCCCGATCCGATCGGCATCACGGCGCACGGCGTTCCCGGAACGCAGGTGGAGGGCCACCTGCTTCGTTACTCCGTGCCGCAGGAAGGCACGCTACAGTTCCTGCCGGGGCGACTTGAGATCCTGAACGGACTCGACACCGGACGTGAGGTACGTTTCGTTCGGGTGCCTGGTCCCGACGGCACGGAAGTCACTTTTGGGCGCAGCGAAGGGCCGGCCTACAAGCATGTGCAGCTGCGTGAAGGCACCGTCAGTCGTGCGCACGCGCGCATGCGATTGTCCGAGGGGCAGTGGCACTTGACCAATCTGTCGGCGACCAATCCGGTCGTGTACAACGACCGTACGCTCGCGCAGGGCGAGGAACAGCCGATCGCCGATGGTGACCGAATCGAGATGGGCGAAGTAGTATTCGGTTTCCGCAGTCGGTAACTCACCGCACGACACTGCAACACAGGGCGCTGGCGCGCGCCTGGCTCCGGGATAGAGTGGGATGACGGACGTCTGGGACGAGAGCGAGGTTCGGGACCTCGAAGACGAGTACGAACTGCTTGGCGAACTCGGCCGCGGCGCAAGCGCGGTGGTGTTTCGTGCGCGTGATCGTGCGCTCGGCCGTCTTGTGGCCATCAAGGTGGTGCGTCCGCACTCCATTGCGTCGGCCGACGACGCCATGCTGCGTCTGGCGCGTGAAGCGCGCACCGTCGCCAAGCTGCAGCATCCCAACATTGTCACCGTGCATGCCGTGCGTCGGTTGCACACCGGTGGACTGGCGTTGGTCATGCAGCTCGTGCCGGGGCGAACGCTCAAGCAGGCCATCGGCGAACATGGACCGTTTGCCCCAGAGCAGGCCGAGGGTGTGTTGCATGATGTGGCGGAAGCGCTCGCGTATGCGCACGCACATGGCGTGGTGCACCGCGATGTCAAGCCGGAGAACATTTTTCTCGACGAAAACACCGGTCGCGCAATGCTCAGTGACTTCGGCATTGCGCACAACGCGGATCAGGAATCGCGGCTGACGATGACGGGTGCTGCGATTGGCACGCCCGCGTACATGGCGCCAGAACAGATCGATGGCGCACCGGCCGATGCGCGCTCGGATGTGTACAGTCTGGGTCTCGTTGTATGGGAAATGCTGACGGGTCGCCGTCCGTGGGACGGAGAGTCGCTGTACAACGTCATTTCCAAACAGAAAAACGAAGAACTGCCGGCGATTGATGCGTTGCGTCCCGGTGCCGTGCCGCCGCGTCTGCAATACATCGTGGAGCGCATGATGCAGAAGCGTCCGGCGGCACGATGGGCGGGTGCCGAAGCGGTGCTTGCCAATCTGGATCACTGGATCGTGCCGTCGGATTGGCGGCAGTGGGAAGCGGCGCACAAACGTCGACGCGACGCGGCCCGGGCCGCGCGGGCAGATGCTCGTGAGCGTAGCGCCGTTGCGCCTTCGCCTTCTGAGCAGGCGACGATTCGCTTTCGTCGCGCTTTGGGTGCGCCAGCGAATAGCGAAGACGCATCGAATATGCACGTCATTGAGCGTGGCGCGGCAGCGGCAACCCCGCCAGTTGCTGTGGCCGTACTCGACAATGATGACAAGCCGTCATGGGCCACCGATGAACCGGTGCCGCGCACACGTGGACGTCGCATGCTGGCGATTGCGGCGCTGGCGGTGGTGGCGATTGGTGCGTCCGCCACGTGGTATGGAAGTGTCACGGGTCGGTTCGATGTATGGTCCGTGTTTGGTGGTGCGAACGAGGGTGGAAGCACGCCTGCCAACACGGTGGCGATGGCCGATACGCCGGTGCTGGATTCGCAGGAAGGAATGCTTGGAGATTCGACCGCGCGGGTGACGGACTCCCTGGTGGGCGTGGACAGCACGGCGCTTGGAGTGGTGGCGGGCGTGACATCGGGTGCTGTCGATCCGCTGCGCGGTTCGGGCGTCGGGCCGTCCACAGAATCCACTGATCGTCAGGCGTCCACGCAGGTGCAAGTCGTGGCTGGCGACTCGGTCGCTGTGATGCCGCGTCGTGTGCGCGCGACGACACCAGCGCCCGCGACGGTGGAGACACCGGTGCCCGTCGCAACCGTGCGCGCGACGGACGATCCGTCGGTGGTGAGTGCCGGCGGGCGCCACAGTTGTGTGCTCAATGATGGGCGTGCGCTGTGCTGGGGAGCGAATGACAATGGGCAGCTTGGTGATGGCCAGCTCGAGTCGCGCGATACACCAACGGCAGTGGTTGGTGAACTGGAGTTTACGCGCATCACAGCCGGGCTCGCGCACACGTGTGGTGTAACGCGTGGCGGCGAGGCGTATTGCTGGGGTGCGGATGATCGCGGACAGTTAGGCGATGCCACCACCACGTCGCGCAGTGCGCCAGTGCGCGTCAACTCCAATTTGAGTTTTGTGCAGCTCAGAGCGGGCTCCAATCATACGTGCGGATTGACGACGGGCGGTGAGGTCGCCTGTTGGGGTGCGAACACCGCGGGTCAACTTGGCGATGGCACAACAAATTTGCGCACGTCTCCGGTGCGGGTCGCGGCACCCCATCGATTCATTTCCGTCGCGACCGGGTGGAACCACACCTGCGCCATTGCGGGTGATGGCGCGGTGTGGTGCTGGGGCGCCAATGTGGACGGACAGGTGGGCGACGGCGGCCGCGAGAACCGCAACACGCCGCAGCGCGTCTCGGGCACCACGCGCTTCACGAGTGTGTCGGCGGGCGGCAATCACAGCTGTGGCGTGAGCGATGCCAGTGAGGTGCTCTGCTGGGGACGCAATACGTACGGACAGCTGGGTATTGGCAATACCGCCAGCCAGTCAGTTCCGACGTCGGTGTCATCGGCGACGCGCTTCACGTCGGTGAGTGTGGGTGGTGTGCACAGCTGTGCGCGCACCGCATCCGGACAGGCGTGGTGCTGGGGGCGCAACACGTACGGACAGTTGGGTGACGGGAGTACAGTTGACCGCGCCGCACCGGTACGTGTGATCGGCGGCTCCTCATTTGCGTCGATCAGCGCCACCGGTGCACACACGTGCGGGACATCGCCAGACGGTGCCGTTTCGTGTTGGGGTTTCAATGTGCAGGGACAGCTTGGCGATGGTTCGCGCAATCATCTCGCGCGTCCCACGCGTGTGGCATTGCCGGGACGCTGAGATGTTTGGGGGGGGGCTCGCGCGGGGGTGGGCGTGTCGTCGGCGCCACCTGGGTTTGTGGGTTGTCCTCACGATTCTGCTGAGCGGCTGCTCACGACTGGGTGACATTACCGGTCCCACGCCGATTGGTGGCGTGGTCTCTACGGTGACGATGGCCACACCCACCGTGACGCTGAGCGTTGGTGCCACGGCGGCGCTGCAGGTCAGCGCGCGCGACGCCAGTGGACGCGACATCACCGATCGGCCAGTGATCTGGAGCTCGAGCGATTCATCGATCGTGCAGGTCTCGCCCACCGGTGTGGTGACCGCGGTGGGTACGGGTGTGGCGCAGGTCTCCGCCTCGGTCGCTGGTCGCAGTGCACTCGCCGAAGTCACGGTGGTGCAACGCCCCGTCAGCAGTATCGAGATTGGTCCGCTTGCTCCGCGTGTGCTGGTAGGCGGATTTATCCAGCTGGTGGCGTTGCCGCGCGATGAAACCGGTACCCCATTGCCGGATCGACCGGTGTTCTGGTCGAGCAGTGATGCAACGATCGCGAGTGTGGACGCGACCGGATTCGTGAGTGGTCGTGCGGCAGGAGTGGCCACGGTCACTGCGCGCAGCGAGGAGCGGGAGGCGGCCGTCGGTGTGGTCGTTGAACTGGTGCCGGTGGCGAGCGTGATCGTCTCGCCGCGCCAGGATACGATTGTTGTAGGCCAGAGCACACAACTCGCGGCCGTGCCGCGCGATTCCCTCACCATTCCGCTGGTGGATCGGGTGATTGCGTGGAGCACGTCCAATCCTGCCGTGGCGACGGTGTCGGCGGCTGGTGTGGTGATCGCGGTGTCGCCTGGGATCGCGCGCATCACCGCAGATGTCGAAGGCGTGCTGGGAGACGCGACTGTGGTGGTGCAGCCGCGGCCGATCGGTGCGGTAATTGTGTCACCCGCGCAGAGCACCATTACGGTCGGACAGACTTTGGCACTGACCGTGCAGATCACCGATGGCAGCGGCAACTTGCTTACCGGTCGGCCCATCACGTACGGCTCCGACAATCCCGGCGTCGCGCAGGTGGGGACAGACGGTGTGGTGCGCGGTGTGGGCGCGGGTTCGACGACCATACGTGCAATGAGTGAAGGCCAGACCGGGACGATGAGCGTGGTCGTGCAGGCAACACCGGTGGCCTCGGTCCGCTTGCTACCGCTGACGTCCACCGTGATGCTCGGTGACAGTGTACAGCTCTCGGCTGTCGCGCTCGACAACACCGGTGCGCCGCTTGGACAGCGCGCGATCACGTGGACCAGCGGCGCTCCATCGGTGCTGTCGGTGTCGCCCACTGGATTGGTGCGCACACTCAGTGCCGGTACCGGACTCGTGTTCGCGCAGATCGATGGTCGGCTGGCAGCGGCAACAGTGACGGTGCTCTCCGTCGGTGTTGGCGCCGTACAGGTCTCACCGCCGCTGGCCAACGTGGTGATCGGTGCGACGTTCGATCTGACGGCGAGCATTCGTGATGCCAATGGCTCACTTATCACGCGTCCGATCGCGTGGTCGAGCAGCAATCCGCTGGTGGCGGTCGTCACGAGCGCTGGACGCGTGCGGGCGCTCACACTGGGCACGACGCGTATCGATGCCACGGTTGAAGGCGCGGTCGGATCGAGCACAATCACAGTGATTCCAGTGCCGGTGGGTACGGTCACCGTGACGCTTGGTGCGGCAGCGCTCAACGTGGGTCAGACCACGCAAGCGACGGCGGTGGTGCGCGATGCGACCAATACGATCCTGCCGGGACGCGTTGTGGTGTGGTCGAGCAGCAATCCGGCGGTGGCGACGGTGTCCGCGAGTGGGGTGGTGACGGCGGTTGGGGGGGGGAGCGCGAATATCATTGCCACCAGTGAAGGGGTGTCGGGCAACGCACCGCTGGCCGTATCGCAAGTGGTGGCGTCGCTCGCGGTGGTGACGCAGCCCGCCGGTGCGGTGAGCGGTGCGGCGTTCACCACGCAGCCGGTGGTGCGCGTGCTCGACGCGCAGGGGAACGTGGTGACCACGGGCGCAGGCGCGACGATTGCAGTGACCGTGTCGCGTGCCACCGGTACCGCGACGTTGAGTGGTACAACCACGGTCAATGCGGTGGCCGGTGTGGCCACGTTTACTGATCTGGCGTTTGGCGGACCGGGGATTGGTGCGCACACGCTGCGATTCAGCACGGCGGCGCCCGAGCTCGCGGTCAACTCGGCGTCGTTCACGGTGTTGTCTGGTCCGGCCACCACCGTGAGTGCTGCGTCGAGTGTGTCGCAGACGGCGCAGGTTGCCTCGAATGTGAGTGAGCCACCACGCGTGCGTGTCACCGACGCGGGTGGGAACCCCGTGAGTGGCATCAATGTGGTTTTTGCTATCACGGCCGGTGTCGACGCCAGTACTGCACCGTCCAGCGGATCGACCGTAACGAGCAATGCGGCGGGTATCGCCGCGCTCACGCGATGGACGCTAAGCATTCCGCCCGGGACGAATACCGTGCGTGCGACGGCATCCGGGTTGACCGGGAGTCCCGTCACATTCAGCGCGACGGCCACCATCGGCTCGCCGTCGCGCGTGGCGATCACCACGCAGCCAGCCGGTGCGGTGAGTGGTGTGCCGCTCACGACGCAGCCGATTGTTGAAGTGCAGGACGCGGCGGGCAATCGGTTGACGACGGCCACTGATGCCATCACGGTCTCCATTGCTACCGGCGATGGTGCGATCGTTGGCACCACGACGGTGAATGCTGTCGCCGGCGTGGCGACGTTCAGCGGGCTGCGAATCAATGGCGCAGGCGCGCATACGCTGCGCTTTGCCGCAACAGGCTTGACGGCGGCGACCTCGACCACGCTGAATGTCACGCAGGTGGCGGCTTCACTGGCCCTGCAACAGCAACCGTCCGGTGCCGCCAGTGGCGCGCCGTTCACCACACAACCCGTTGTGCGCATCCTCGACAACGCGGGATTGCTGGTCACCACGGGTACTGGGGCAACGCTGACCGTGGCGGCGAGCATCGCGTCCGGGAGTGGTACGTTGAGTGGCACTGGTTCTGTCGCCGCCGTTGGTGGCGTGGCCACGTTCCCCAATCTTGCGCTCAGTGGCATTGGGCCGCACACGCTCCGGTTCAGCACGGCGTCACCGGCGCTCAATGTGGTGTCGGCGACCATCTCGGTCACGCCGGGTGCGCCGGCCAACATCACGGCGCAGTCGCCGGTGACTCAAAGCGCAGCAGCCGCGACGGCAGTGGGCAGTGCGCCCAGTGTGCGGGTGACAGATGCGGCGGGTAATGCAGTGAGCGGTGTGAGCGTCACGTTCGCCGTGACGGCGGGGGGGGGCAGTACGGTGCCGGTGAGTGGCAGCACGGTGGTCACGAACGCCAGTGGACTCGCAACGCTCACCAGTTGGACCATGGGACCAGCACCCGGCACCAACACGGTCACGGCAACGGCGACGGGACTGATCGGCAGTCCGGTGACGTTTACCGCGACCGCAACGGTTGGTGCGCCAACGCAGCTCGCGATTACCACGCAGCCGGCTGGGGCGGTCAGTGGTACCGCTTTCACTACGCAGCCCGTTGTTCAGATCCGCGATGCCAATGGCAATCTCGTGTCGTCGTCATCGTTGGCCGTAACGGCAACGGTGGCCAGTGGCACTGGTAGTGCTGCTGGTACGGTAACCGTGAATGCAGTGAATGGTGTGGCCACATTCACCGGCTTGCGCATCGATGGCGGCGGAGATCACACCCTGCAGTTCTCGGCGACCGGACTCACCGCGGCTACGTCAAATACGATTGCGGTATCGCAGGTCGTGTCCTCGCTGGCGATTCAAACGCAGCCTGCGGGCGCGTCGAGCGGTGCACCGCTGGCGACGCAGCCCGTGGTGCGCATTCTGGATGGCGCTGGACGCGTCGTGACCACGGGAAGCGGTGCCACGGCACCGGTAAGCGTCACACTTGCCAGCGGGACGGGGTCTCTTGGCGGTACGCTCACTATCAACGCCGCAAGTGGCGTGGCAACGTTCACCAACGTGTCGCTCACGGGGAGCGGAGCGCATACACTGCGCTTTGCGCTCGCCAGCCCTTCGGTTGAGGTGGTGTCACAAAGCGTGGTGATTGGTGCAGGCGCACCGTCCGTGATTGCGGCGGCGTCGGATCAGAATCAATCGGCGCCGGTGTCATCGAGTGTAGTGGCGCCGAGCGTGCTCGTGACGGATGCGCAGGGCAATGGGGTGAGTGGAGTCGCCGTGACGTTTACCGTGACAGCGGGTGGTGGCACGATCGTGCCGGCGAGCGGCGGAACGGTGGCTACGAATCAGAGTGGCGTCGCAACCCTGACCAGCTGGACGCTCGGTGCGGGTGCGGGAACGAACACGGTGACGGCGTCCGTCGCCGGGTTGACGGGCAGTCCGGTCACGTTCAACGCGACGGGCACCGCCGTCGGCGCCACGCAACTTGCGCTTACGACGCAACCCATCGGGGCAGTGAGTGGGGTTGC
Source organism: Gemmatimonadaceae bacterium (assembly GCA_041742675.1). Taxonomy (GTDB): domain Bacteria; phylum Gemmatimonadota; class Gemmatimonadetes; order Gemmatimonadales; family Gemmatimonadaceae; genus JAABRT01. Next base: position 29,902 of record JBGTOG010000399.1, read on the forward strand.
GTTCACGACCCAGCCCGTGGTCGAAGTGCGCGATGCGGGCGACCAACTTGTCAGTGGGTCAACGGTCGCGGTCACTGCCACGATTGCATCGGGCACCGGGCAACTGATCGGCACGCAAACCGTGAATGCCGTCAATGGCATCGCGACATTCACCAATTTGCAGCTCAATGGACGTGGCGATCATTCACTGCAGTTTGCGGCGACGGCACTGAGCGCGGCAACGTCCAACACGTTTGCGGTAACGCAAGTGGCGGCGTCGCTGAGCATGGCAACGCAGCCTGCGGGAGCGGCGAGTGGCATTGCGTTCACCACGCAGCCGATCGTGCAGATTCTCGACAACGCCGGGCTGGTGGTCACCACCGGTGCCGGCGCGACATTGACGGTAACGGCGGCGATTGCGAGCGGCACCGGCACGCTCGGCGGCACGACGCCTGTCAACGCGGTGAACGGTGTGGCCACGTTTGCTGATCTGTCGCTGACGGGCAGCGGCTCGTTCACGCTGGACTTCAGCACTGCAGCGCCGGCGCTGAGCATTGTGTCGAATACGATCACGGTTGGCGCCGGTGCGCCCACTGCGATCGCTGCGGATTCGCCCGTCGATCAGACCGCCGGGGTTTCCACCACAGTGATGGCACCAGCCGTGGTGGTCAGGGACGGCGCTGCAAATCCGGTGAGCGGTGTGAACGTCACGTTCACTATCACCGCGGGTGACGGCAGCATTGTGCCGGCCAGTGGCAATCCCGTGTCGACGGATGCAAACGGCCGTGCCGCGCTTACGACGTGGACGCTGGGTGCAACGCCTGGTGTGAACACTGTGACCGCAACGGTCGCAGGTCTCACCGGCAGCCCGGTGACATTCAACGCAACCGGCACCGCGGTCGCCGCCACGCAACTGGCGATCACGACACAACCCAGCGGAGCCGTGAGCGGTGTGGCGTTCACCACGCAGCCCGTGGTCGAAGTACGCGATGCGGGCAATCAACTCGTGAGTGCGGCAACAGTCGCGGTCACTGCCACGATTGCATCGGGCACGGGTCAACTGATCGGCACGCAGGTAGTGAATGCGGTGAACGGTGTCGCGACCTTTACCAATCTGCAGATCAACGGTCGTGGAAATCACACGCTGCAGTTTGCGGCGACCGGCCTCACTGCTGCTACATCAAACACGATTCCGGTGACGCAGGTGGCGGCGTCGCTGAGCGTTGCCACACAGCCCGCGGGTGCGTCGAGCGGTGCGGCGTTCACCACGCAGCCTGTCGTGCAGATTCTCGACAACGCGGGGCTCGTGGTCACCACGGGCGCCGGTGCAACGCTTGCGATGACCGCGGCGATTGCGAGCGGCACCGGCGGTACGCTGGGCGGCACGACCTCCGTCAACGCGGTGGATGGTGTGGTCACGTTCTCTGATCTCTCGCTGACCGGCAGCGGCTCATACACGCTGAACTTCAGCACCGCATCGCCCTCTCTCAGTATCGTGTCGAGTACGATCACGATGAGTGCAGGCGCCCCCACCACGATTGCTGCGCTGTCGTCAGTGAATCAATCGGCCGCGGTCGCGACGAACGTCACGCCACCCAGCGTGCTGGTCACCGATGCCGCAGCCAATCCGGTGAGTGGTGTGAACGTGACCTTTACCGTAACGGCGGGCGATGGCAGCATTGTACCGGCCAGTGGCAATACCGTCGCGACGAACGTAAATGGTGAGGCTACGCTCACCAGCTGGACACTTGGTGCGACACCGGGTGCCAATACCGTGATGGCTGCGGTTGCTGGATTGGTGGGCAGCCCGGTTGCGTTCAATGCAACGGGTACCACTGCGGCGGCGACGCAGGTTGTGCTCACCACACAACCCACGGGGGCCGTGAGCGGACTCGCGCTCACGACACAGCCCGTCGTTGAAATCCGCGACGCCTCCAACGCGATCGTGAGCACATCATCGGCGGCCGTGACGGCAGCCATCGCGAGCGGCTCCGGCGCACTTCAAGGCACGCTCACGGTGAACGCCGTGAACGGCGTGGCGACGTTCACGAACCTGCGCGTGAATGGCGCGGGCAGTCATACGCTGCAGTTCACGTCAGACGGTCTCACCGCCGCGACATCAACCGCGTTCGATGTCACGCAGCAGGCGGCATCATTGCAGCTGCAGATACAGCCCGCGGGTGCCGTCAATGGCGAGCCGTTTACCACGCAGCCGATTGTGCGCATCCTCGATCATGCCGATCTGCCAGTTACGACCGGCGCGGGCGCCACGCTGCAAGTCGATGCGCGTATTGCCAGCGGCACCGGCAGCATCGGCGGCACGACCAGTGTGAATGCGGTCGACGGCGTTGCATCGTTCAGCAACCTGCTGATCATCGGCACCGGTATCCACACGATTGCGTTCGAGACGGTGACTCCCGCGCTGAGCGTCGTCTCGGCTGCTCTTGATGTGCAGCCCGCTGCGCCAATCGCATCGCTGTTTCAGCCGCTCAGTGCCACCGAGCAAAGCGGTGCCGTATCGGCCACTGTTACTCCACCCAGCATCCGCGTGGCGGATGCGAGCGACAATCCGGTGAGCGGAGTCGATGTCACCTTCACCATCACGGCTGGCAATGGCAGTATCACGCCGGCGAGTCCCGCGGTCATCACCACCAACGCCAGCGGCATGGCGTCGCTCACCACCTGGACACTCGGCGCGACGCCCGGTGTCAACACGGTAACCGCGTCGGCGCCGGGCATTCCCGGAAGCCCGGTCGAGTTCAGCGCCACTGGAACAGCACCTTCGGCCACGCAGCTGGTCATCACCACGCAACCGAACGGCGCCGTGAGCGGGCTGGCACTCACCTCGCAACCAATCATTGAAGTGCGTGATGCAAGCAACGCGCTGGTGGCTACGTCGTCAGCTGCGGTGACAGCGTCGATCGCGAGCGGCAGCGGTGTGCTCGTTGGCACACAGACCGTGAACGCCGTCAATGGCGTGGTCACCTTCACCAATCTGCGCATTGATGGCACGGGCACGCATCGGCTGGAGTTCACGTCGGGCAACCTGGCGCCAGCGACGTCCGGCACCATCACCGTGAGACAGCAAGCGGCCTCGCTGCTGGTGCAGACACAACCGTCAGGGGCAATCAGCGGCGCGCAGTTCACGGTGCAGCCCGTCGTGCACATTCTCGACCACGCCGGCCTGCTGGTCACCACCGGCGATGATGCGCAACTCGACGTTCAAGTCACGCGCGCTACGGGTTCGGCAACGCTGCAAGGCAACACATCAACGGAAGCTTCCGGTGGGATTGCCACGTTCACCGATCTCGCATTCACTGAGTTGGGTACCGGATTGCATTCCTTGCGATTCGAGTTGGAGACGGTCGGCGTGAGCGTGATCTCCGCTACGTTTAACGTCTCCGCCGGTGCCGCAGACAAGCTGGAGGCCAACTCGGCCCTTACACAGACGGCCACTGTTGGAACGAACGTCGACACGGTACCCAGCGTACGCGTGATCGATGCCAATCAGAATCCGGTGGCCGGAGTGCCGGTTGTCTTCACCGTGATTTCAGGCGGAGGCAGCATCGATCCCGCCAGCGGCGATACGGTGCGCACCAATGCCAGCGGCGTTGCTTCACTCACTCGATGGACACTTGGCAGCGTAGCGGGCGACAACATGGTATCGGCCACCGTCTCCGCACTCTCGGGCAGTCCGGTCGAGTTCAAGGCCGTCGGTGCGCCACCCGAACCGGCGGGGCTGGCAGTGCTGCAGCAACCGAGTCGCGCGGAGCCGAGTACCGTCTTCGTGCAACAGCCGTTGATTGAAATTCGCGATGCTGCCGGCACACGCATCGCGACCTCTGCACTCCAGGTGACGGCTTCGATCGAATCCGGCAACGGTACGCTGCTCGGCACACGGACCGTTGCGGCGGTGGGGGGCCTCGTCACGTTCACCAATCTGGCGATTGATGGACGCGGTGGACATGTCCTGCGCTTCAGCAGTGCCGAGCCGCCGCTTTCGGTGCTGGCGTCCAGCTTCCCCGTGGTGGGGGGGGGACTATATGAACGCGCGATGTCCGTGAGCAGCCAGCCGGCGTGGTACGTCGCGACTGCGGAGCACTGAGGGATGACACCGCTTCGCACACGAAGGATGCATGGTATACCGACGCGGTGGTCGCGTCGCTTCGTCGGGTGCGTGGCCAGTGCGCTGCTGCTGGTGGTACAAGGCTGCTCCGCGACCGATGTGACTGAAGCCCCAACGGTTGCCTCAGTTAACCTGACGCCACCAACCGCGAGTGTCGAGGCGGGCCGCACGCTGGCGCTTGTCGCGCGCGCGACCGATGCGAGCGGCTTGCTGATTCTGGATCGGCCCGTGCGCTGGTCGAGCAGCAACCCGTCCGTTGCGACCGTCTCGACTGCGGGCGTTGTATCGGCAGTGTCCGCGGGGGAGGCGCGCATTGCGGCCAGTGTGGACGGACAGAGTGCGCTCGCCGATATCACCGTGACAGCGCGCGAAGTGGCCAGCGTGCAAGTCATTCCGGTGGCCATCTCGGTGCGCGTGGACCGCACGGCACCACTGGAAGCGCGCGCGCTCGATGCGGACGGCGCGACACTGACCGGTCGCGTGATTGTGTGGAGCAGCAGTAATCCCACCGTCGCGACGATCAGCGCGCAAGGCGTGGTGACGGCGCGCGCGCCTGGTGCGGCGACGATTACGGCCAGCAGTGAAAACCGCAGCGGTCAGGCGGCCGTGACGGTGACGCCGGCACCTGTAGCCTCTGTCACGCTGGCGCCTGAACGCGATACCCTCGCGGTGGGAACGGATCGTGCGATGACCGCGACCGTCCGTGATGACGCGGGTGCCGTGCTGACCGATCGTGTGGTCTCGTGGAGCACAAGCGATCCGAACATTGCAAGCGTATCGTCAGTTGGCGTCGTGACCGCGATGTCACCGGGCACGGTCACGGTTGTGGCCGTTAGCGAAGGACGTGTTGCGCAGGGAACGATTGTCGTGTTGCAGCGCCTCGCTGACGCGATCACGCTCACGCCGTCATCAAGCACGGTGGAGGTGGGGGCGATGGTACAACTTTCGGCGCAGGTCACGGATCCCGCAGGCAACTTGCTGCCGGATCGTGTGATCGTCTATGCGAGCGAGAACGGTACGGTGGCGACCGTCAGCCAGAGTGGCCTGGCAACGGCACGTGCTCCCGGCGTCGCACGCATTACGGCCTCGAGCGAAGGCAAAGTCGCCACCGCCACGATCACGGTAATTGCGGTGCCGGTGGCGCAGGTGCGCATCGTGCCCGCCACCAGTGATCTGTTGGTGGGCACCTCGCGGACGCTCGTGGCAGAAGCACGTTCGGCAAGTGGTGTGTTGCTCACCGGCCGGAACGTCACGTGGATCTCCGGTGCGCCGCTTAGTGCGAGTGTGTCAACGAATGGTGTGGTGACTGGACTCGCCGCGGGTTCGGCTGTGATTGCGGCGACGATTGATGGTGTCAGCGGACTGGCTACCGTGAACATACTGCCGCGCGCGGTGGCCTCGGTCACCGTCGCGCCACAGGCACCAGCAATAGACGTTGGTGCGCAATTGCAACTGCAAGTCACGCTACGTGAGGCCAGTGGTTCGATCATCGCGCAGCGCAGCGTGACATGGAGTTCGAGCAATGAGTCGGTGGCGTTTGTGTCGAGCACCGGGTTGGTGATTGGCGTGGGCGCGGGTACCGCCGTGATCACGGCAACATCGGAGGGAGTGAGTGGAATCACGACAGTTACGGTGCGCTGAGATGCGTAGCATGGGGCGGCGTTCGATAGACCCGCAGCGGCGGGGTTCGTTGTGCTCGCACGTCATGGTTGCGACGTTGAGTGCCATTGTCTGCGCGCTGCTGGCAGCGACGGGCGAGCCGTTGCCCGCACAAACGCTCGCACCCAAGCGCACGCTCACGACAGGTGCGGCGCCCGGATGTGACCTCGCGCCGCCTGTTGCCAACAGCGATACGCCGCGCAACAACGCCGAAGCGCGTCGACTCGCCGCGGCGGCGCAGGAAGCCGCACTGGTGGGTGACCAAACTGCGGCGCGTGATGCGTTCGCACGTGCGGCGTTGCTCAATCCGTCAGATGATCGGCTGGTGTATGACTTGGCGCGCGCGCATGAAGCGGTTGGTGATACATTGCCGGCGATTGGCGCGTACTGTCGCTATCTCGTGCTGGCGCCTGCAGGAACTGAGGCGACGGATGTACGCACGCGACTCACGCAGCTTGTACCAAATGACGCGCGTCAGCGTGCCGATGAAGCGCTTGTTGCATTCAAGCTCGGACTCGAGTTCTTGGACATTGGCAATTATGCCTCGGCCGTGCGCGCGTTTGATGAAGTAATTCGTCTTTCGCCTGCGGCGCCGGAAGGGCATTTCAATCGTGGCCTTGCACGCTCTGCGGCGGGCTCGCGTGCTGATGCGCTTGCCGATCTGGAGATCTATCGTGCGTCGGCACCTACGGTAGAAGAACGGGTGGAGATTGCACGTGCGATTGATGTGCTGCGGCGCCCTGTGTATTCACCGGGCGTGGCGTTTGCGCGCGGAGTGCTGCCGGGTTTCGGACAGTTCTACACCGCGCGTCCGGTGCGTGGTGTGATTGTGTTGGCAGCGGTGGCAGGCGCTGTGGGTGCAGCGATCACGCAACAAACCACGGAGCGCACCATCAGCTATGTCGATCCCAACGGCGTGCCTGCGCCCTACACGGAGTCGTTCAGTGAACGACGCTACTTTACCGCCGGGCTTGGTGCAGCGGCCGGCGTGACGGTGCTCGCGGCGCTTGAGGCAATGTGGTATGCTGGCCGTTCGCAGCGTGGCGCGTCCATTCTGGCACGTCCGGGCAGCGGCGCGTCGGGTGCGGCGGGTGAGTTTTCCGCGCGGCCGATGCTTTCGCGTGATGGGGCGGCGGGGTTTCGTCTGGCCATCTCGTTCTGATCTTCGAACTACGAACTTTGCGACACGTCCGACCTTCGTCCTCCATCCTTTGATATGCGTCTGATGTGCACCCTCCCTCTATGCGCCTGACCGTACTGCTCGGCGGTGTTTCCGCCGAACGTGATGTCTCGCTTTCAAGCGGGCTTCGCATGGCCGCGGCCCTGCGAGAGCTGGGTCATGAAGTCACCTGCTTTGATCCGGCGTTTGGCACATTGTCGGCCGAGACGGAGCAGTCGCTGCTGGTGGCGGGCGTTGGCAGCAAGCCTCCGGCGCTGGGCGATCTGGCGGCGAACCGCCATCGCAGTTTGTCGTCGGAGTGGCTGTCGCACCCTCAGATCCAGAATGCGGAATGTGTGGTCATCGGACTGCACGGCGGGCAGGGCGAGGACGGCACCGTGCAGGCGGCGCTTGATCTGGTTGGCGTTCCCTATACCGGAAGTGGGCACATGGCCAGCGCGCTTGCCATGGACAAGCATCTCACGAAGATCGTGTTGCGGCATGCTGGCGTGCCCACGGCTGACTGGCTGATGGCGCCACCGCACGGCGAGCTGATGGACGCGGCGCTGGTGGAGCGATCGGTCGGCTGGCCGGCGGTGGTGAAGCCGTCGCGTCAGGGGAGCACCGTGGGGCTCAGTATCGTCGAGCGCGCAGAAGAGCTTCAGAAGGCCATAGATGAAGCCTACTTGTACGATGATGCCGTGATGGTGGAGCGATTCGTCGCGGGTCGCGAGTTCACCGTTGGTATTCTTGGCGACCGGGTACTTCCGGTGATCGAGATTGTGCCCAGCAAAGCGCTCTACGATTACGAGTGCAAATACACGCCTGGCATGACGCAGGAGTTCGTGCCGGATGACCTGTCGCCGGAAACGGTGGAGCAGCTCGGCGCGTATGCCAAGGCAGCCTTTGACGCGTGTGGTCTGGAGGGGTACGGTCGAGTGGATTTCCGGATGGACCCAGACGGCGGGTTATGGTGTCTGGAACTCAACACGTTGCCGGGCATGACGCCTACCAGTCTCATTCCGCAGGCGGCATCAGCGGCTGGTCTCTTGTTTCCAGCGCTGTGTGGTCACATCGTGCAGTTGGCCCTCGCGTCACGGCGGCGCGGGTAATCTTCGCGGACGCGCTTCCCACCATGTCCTTCGCCATCGCGGACGAATACGAACCGCAACGCAGCAGCGCGCCGGCCGTGGCGTGGATCATCGGCCTGTGTGTGGGCGTGGCGTTCCTGCAGGAAACGCTGTTGCGCCCGGACTTCGTGCGCGACTGGTTGGGCTATCGCGCCTCCGATCTGGCTGATCGGCGGTTATGGACGACCGTCACGTACATGTTTGCGCACGGCGGCTTGATCCATCTCGCGCTCAACATGTACATGCTGTGGATCTTCGGGCGACGTGTTGAGCGCTCGTGGGGATCCACCACGTTTACGTGGTTCTATCTGTGGTGTGGCGTGAGCGGCTGGGCGTTTCACTGGATGTTCACACCGAACGCCGGTGTGCTCATTGGTGCGTCGGCGGCGATTCTGGGCGTGGCGGTGGCGTACGCCTCACGCTGGGGTGATGACGAGCTCTATCTGTTCGGCATCGTTCCCATGAAGGTGAAGTGGCTCGTGGTCTTCCTCGCCGTGCTCAGCCTGGTGATGGTGGTGGTGAACGCCGGTAGTGTGGGCGGTACCGCTTACGCGGCGCACTTTGGCGGCATGTTTGGCGGTTGGCTGTATTTGCGCACGCCCAATGCGCAGTCCATTGGCAGTCTGCGTCGCCGCATCGCGCCCGCCCCCGACTACGGCGACGAAACACCGCGCGCTGTGCCGCGGCACTCCACGCGTCCGCGTGAGCGTGAACCGGAGATCGACGACATCGTCGCGCAGAGCAAAGCGGCAATGGCGCGCACGCGTCAGCAGGTGGCGCCGGTGGCCGCGGCGCCGAGTGCACCGACCAACATGGTGGCCGCACGTGCCGCGATGGACATGCTGCTCGACAAGATTGCGGATCAGGGGATGCAATCGTTGTCGAAGGATGAGCGGAAGCTGCTTGAGGATATGAGTCGGAAGTTGCGGGGGGGGTGAGGGGTTCGCTGTCGTTTCCGATTTACTTAACTGAGAGCGCAACATGAGCCGTACGGTCGAGTTGATGGACCGGATTACCGTGAACCCCGATCAGTGCGGCGGTCGGCCCTGCGTGCGCGGCATGCGGATTCGCGTGATTGATGTGCTCGATCTGCTGGCGGCAGGGCTCTCCGCGGAACAGGTTGTTGAAGAGCTTCCGGACCTGGAACCAGAGGACGTCACTGCATGTCTCAAGTTCGCGAGTCGGCGGTTGAATCATCCGGTGCTCGCCGCGTAGGCGGACACTTACGTGACGTTGGCAGACGAGTGTTCTCGCTGGAGTGACGCGTTGCCTGGCGGACCGTGCTCGATCGCACTGGATCTTCGCACTCATGAACTGAGCACGTGGCGATAGCACTGAGCGCTGCCTTTCGCCGCATGCCGCGCCTGTCCGCGGCGGTGGTGTATACGATCACGCTTCCACTCGCAGGAGCGCTTGCCTTGGCGGCGGAGGTTGCTGCATTCTGGCTCGCTGAGTCGCTGCGCGTTCGGTCGCTGCCAATGGCGGTGCTGCTCAACGTCGTTCCTGCGCTGGTCACCGGCTTTCTCGTGTACCTGGGAGTGGCGCGCGCACTCGCGCATCGGCATGTGATGACCGGCCGCGCGAGCGATCACTTCGTGCGAGCGAGTCCGCTCTACGTGATCGTGCTGGTGATCGGGAGTTGGATGGGCAATCATCTCACCAGTCCGGGTTTTGGCATTTTTGTCCAGTTTATTCTGTGGCCGTGGCTGGCGGTGATCGGCGGTATTGTTGCCGATGGATTGGTGGGGCGCCTGTCAGCGCGGCGTACTTCGGCGATTCGTCGTGCGGCGACCGTCGCGATGCGGACGTGAGGGAAGCGGTCCCGGCGAGCCACCATCCTCAAACCTTGCAATTGGCCGACCCCAAACCTTGCAACCAGCCGCCCCAATACCTTGCAATTAGCCGGATCGAAAAGTTACAAATAGCCAATGTCATCTCCCGCGCTGTTGTCCCGACTCACTCGCGGGACGCATGGAGATCATTCGGCTGCACCCGCTTGCGCAGTCAGAGCACCGGCAAACACACAGCAGCTTTTTGGAACGCCTGTTCAACGCCAGCTTTCCGGCGGTTCAACGCCCGCGCCTTGGACCACAACTGGCCGAACTGGTCGCCGCTGGTGGCTATCCCGCCGCACTCCAACGACCAACCGCAGTGCGACGCGCCCGCTGGTACCGCGACTACGTACAGGCCATTGTAGAACGCGACGTGCGCGATCTGGCGCGCATTCAGGCACTGGATGTGATGCCACGCTTGCTCGCACTCTTTCCGGCCAGACAGCGCGACTGATTAATGTGTCCGACCTCGCGACGCCGTTTCAGGTATCTCGACCAACCATCCGCGACTACATCACTTTGCTGCAACGTGTGTTCCTGCTTGCGGAGCTTGCCCCGTGGCACAACAATCGCCTGAGCCGTCTCGTCAAGACACCGAAGCTGCACATGGGCGACACAGGAGTTGCCGTATCGCTGCTCGGCGTAACAGCGGAAGATCTGCTGCAAGATCGCGCACTACTGGGGCAACTCGCTGAGACCTTTGTGTTGCAGGAGCTGCGTCGTCTCGCGACGGCGCACGCCGAGCCGATCACCTTTCATCATTTCTGCGACAGGGACGGAGTGGAAGTTGATCTGGTGCTCGAGCGCGGATCACGTGCCATCGCGGGCATCGAAGTGAAGGCCTCGGCCACCGTGACAGACGCTGACTTTCGCGGATTGCGCAAGCTGCGTGATGCGACACGTAACAGCTTTCGTGCTGGCGTTGTGATCTACGACGGAGAGATGAGTGCACCCTTTGGTGACGGACTGTTCGCGGTACCGATCAGCGCGCTTTGGCAGGATGACGGCTGAGCAGGGGCAACACAGTCGCCCCAGACGAGCGACTTCTGGCGGCTATGCGACCATAACAAGATACCGTGAACTATCAGGGCAGCAGATGATTTCTCGGAACACACGCTGCGATTGCGGAAGATTTGCGCGTATCTACCACCCCGACAATAGTCTCTCGGGGAGCCATCGTCGAAGGAATCTTCAGAGGCTTGGAGAGCTTGCAGAGATTCGATAGGAGTACGAGCGCATGAAAAGACAGCTGTTGATGTCCAGTGTTCTTGCGAGCCTATTAGCATCAGTGGTCTCTGCTCAGCAAGCGTTGACAGTATCGGCCGAGCCAACGCGCATTGTTGGAAGTGACGAAGCTGAGGAAACGATATTCTCCCGTGCCATCTCGGCTCGCCTGGCGACCGGGCATCTGATTGTTGTTGATGGGAGCGTCAACGAAGGCCGCGTGTTCGACGGCAACGATTCATTCGTGGGTAATCGGAGCACCACGGATTGTAGTACAGCGTATCGATGCCACGGGCGTTCGGGACACGACGAACGCGACCAGGGGTCGATACATGTGATTGCTAAGGATCCTGCTGGCGTGATAGTGGATCCGATCGCCTCTCCCCAACAAAGGGAACCACCGGTGTCAGTGCAGATGACCACTCAATCTACCGGACGCCACCCTACCACGCGCGGGCAATGTCTCGCCGTGCTTGCTGCCGCGTTTAGCGTGACGAGGCGATCTTTGGAGCGGAAGTTTGCGGCGTGGGCGCTGCCGTCGCCAGGCAACGTACTGCTCCCGGAGCATGCGCGTGCGCCGCGTGCTGACAAGTATCGCACCAGTTTGCGCGAGGAAAACGCGTGAGCCCTCTCAGGCCCACGCGTTGCGTGCATACGAAACAGTTGAGGTCGTTGAAAATGTCGCATGGTTTGTCGCATTCCCAGTGTTGACAGTCATCGCATTCTCGCCAATCTTCTTCGAGCAACGGCGGCGCGATCTATCGCCGCCCGAAATCACGGAATCGTGCCTGCATCGACTGAACCGCGTATCAGCAACACCAGCTCTTTCAGATAACTCGCCCGTGTTGAACTGCTTCCGTGTCCGAATCTACGGTCGCCTGTCCGAAGATCTGCTGGCGATGACATCTGGCGTTCTACAGCATCCATCTGCTCGCAGCGGCGGTTGAGCGTGCTCCTCCTGGTACTCTTGCCGTCACCACCCCGAAGCATGGAGAACCAATGTCAGTGATCAAGCGGCTGGTTTTCGTCGCCCTCCTCTGTGTAACGCCCTATACACTCAAATCGTCGGAGGCGGGCGTGAGAATTGAGTCAAATCAAGCGTGCGCACAGGATGGCGATGGATGTCGATGCGGTGCGGGAAGCGGCTACTGCGGTGTCATTCCCCACTCGAAGTGTTGGACGACTGAGTAAGTCGCATGTGGGCCAGGACGCTAATCTTCCTCGCCGTTGTACTCAGTACGCCGGCGTGTGATGGGTCCAAGGTTCCACAAACGCGCGAGAGCAGTGCCGCGGATCTCTCTCAGGCGAAAGATGAGCGCAACGACGCAAAAGTGGACTTCGTGCAAAACATCGACGTCGCCCATGGTGGGCAAGTCGTTGGACTGGTAGACGATCAACAGATACTCTATTGGCCGACGAGTTCGACAGCGAGAACACTCGCTGCGCGTATCGGATCCGGTCCGGGTGAGTGGCGATACGCCATATGGGCAGGATCACTCGACGGTGATGTCGGGGTCGTAGACGCCGCATCGTTACGGCTTCTCCGGTTCGACTCGACGTTGCGGGTCGTTAGCGAAGAACGTGTGCCGTCGTTGGTCGGGGGCGGCTACGTCATCGGACGTCACGCCGACGGCAGCTTTACGAGTCTGATCGATCCTCCAAAGATCCCGGGAGTCGGCCTTCAGCGATTCGAAACGGTGCTGGTGCGTTGGCGCCCTGGATCAGCGCAGGTCGATACGCTGGGCAATCTGGGGGGAACCGACGTGTTTATCGATCCTGCCGAGAGCATGTTCGTCCCTGTACCCGGAGGAAGTCGTGACCTGGTTTCTGTCTCCGACAGCATCTCCGTTGCTGGCAACACGCTTTCCGACTCGGTATTCATCGCGCGTGCGGGAGAGACTTCTCGCTGGGTTGTGCTGGAAGGACTTCCCAAGGGTGCCCGCTGGTCGGACGCGCAGCAATCGAGATTCGTGCGGCGCGAAGTCGATGAGACGCCAAGTGGCGAGGACCGCCTGCGCAAGCAGCGAACGTTCAAGAAGCTGCCGGTCACGGCTTCCACACCTCGCGTGAATCAATTGTTGGTCGATAACCTCGATCACATCTACGTTGCCGTGCCGAGCAACGAGCCTGACCGGCAATGGCTGATCTTCGACCTGAATGGACAACTCCAGAAGTCGATGCAATGGCCAACTCTGATGCGGGTATGGGCGATTCGTGACGGGGAAGCGGTCGTAAGTAGGCCAGCAGAGGACGGCGGTTACCAGCTCTCGCGCGTTCGAGTGCCGCACTGACCGCGATGCCGATTGACAAGCGGAATCTGCTTTCGCTCGTCGCCTTTACCTTGGCATTCACCGCGCCTATCGCCGCTGTTCTAGCGGCGATAGGTTCGCGCACAGCAGGTTTTCCTTCCGCTCCAGTTCAGTTACGCCGCAAGCTTGATCATTGTTATTGCGATTATTGAGGTGTACTTCATTGTCGATTGGACTCAACGACCTCAAGTTTCCGCTAAGCAAGCGTTCGAATCGAACTCACTACCCGCTGCCTAGCGAACCGAGGTTCCGCAACAATCTGCGTCAATGTTCGGCCAAACGGTGATTGCGTGCGCAGTCCTTAAGCACGGACTGCGGATGTGTTTCGCGGCAGGCGCAGGCTGTCGAATGATCGCATCACCTCGGACGGGCTTGATCGATCCGGTGAACGCATCAAGGCTCAAGTTCGGATCCAGAACTGGAAGGGAGGGATGGTGGCAACGGCGGTCAAACCGTTGCCACTGGCGTCTCGCTGCGCCAACGTACCTCATGAAAGCGCATCACATTGTTCGGTGCATGCTGCTGTTCGAAGCCCTCAAGCTAAGCGCCGCGTGTTCCGGCCCCGAGCGCACTGCGGGCCAGACCATCGTTGTTGATTCGCTCCGCGTCTTGCGCGGCGTGGGCGACACCATCGATCTGTTGAGCGATGAACCGCCGTCCATTTCCGAACACGGCTACCACGCGGTGCTCCTGCACGACCCACCGAGCGGTGGCGTGGCGATCTACGATTCAGCGGGACGTTTTCTGAAGCGTGTGACACGCCGCGGTGGCGGTCCGGGTGAAGTGCGCAACGTGCTGTCCGCGGGCTTTGGTCCGGGCGACACGCTGTGGGTGCTCGACCAGCCGCTTCGTTTGCATGCCTACACGCCGCCGCCCGCGCTGGAGTACGTGCGTACCGTGCAGTTCGAACGAATAACGTTGGGTCGGATCTCGCGCTTCGGCGTGCTCGTATCGGGCGCAATGCGAAACACCGCGTTCACGCCTCCGGAACTGATTGGCTGGGACGGCCGACTGCTGGCGCGATTTGGACGTGCGGCGGAGATGAATCAAGCGGACGTGCACATGGGCGCAGTGTTCGCTATTGACTCCACGCGCATCTGGTCGGCCTCAAGCGAGCGCTACGAGGTAGACGAGATCTCGGCGGGGGGCACGCTGGTGCGCCGCATCGCTCCGAATGTCGAGTGGTTTCGCGATGTCGAGCGCAGCCGCCAGATGCCGTGGGAGGCGCGCCCCAGTCCGCAGATCAACGCGATCAGCGTTGATGACCAGGGGCTGCTGTGGGTGCTCGTGCGGCGCGCGCACCGCGACTGGGCGCCGGATCCGACGCTCAGGCCGTCGACCGCGGGTCCGATTGCCATCAGGGGACTGCCGTCACTGTTCCAGATGCAGCGACTTTACGAGACGGTGCTTGAGGTGTTTGACCCGGAGTCCGGCACGCTGATCGCCTCGCGCACGTTCGATGGCACGGTATTCGGCTTCGGTGCGCCGCGGATGCTGGCTGCGGTTGGGGAAACAAGCGAAGGACATGTGTCGATGCATTTGCTTCAGGTGGACCTAAGGTAGCGGTTCTGTTGACATGCATGGCATGCAGGCCATCTTCAAAAGATGCGCACCACTGTCGAAATCCCCGACGCCTTTCGGGCGCGATTGTTGGAAATCGCCGCCCGGCGCGGTGAAAAGGGGTTCTCACACCTGATCACAGAAGCGCTGGAGAGCTTCCTGAACGCCGAGGATGCACGCGCGCGTCGCATTCAGGCGGCACTCGACACCATTGGTTCGCTTTCTGACCGTGAAATCGAGTCGCTCGAAACCGCCCGAGACGAGCTCCGGGCGACGTGGCGATGATTGTAGCAGACACTGATGTACTGATCGATAGCCTGCACGGCAAACAACCGGTCGCGACCGCCATATCTCAGCACCTGCGATCGGGAGCGCTTGCAACAACAGCCGTCTCAGCGTTTGAGTTGCGCTGCGGAGCTCGCACCGAACGTGCGCGTGATCAAGTCGAGACGCTGCTCGTGGCTCTCCACATCCTGCCGTTTGCCGCCGCCGCGGCGAGGACTACCAGTGCGGTTCGTACGGAGCTTGCGCGCCTCGGACTGTCGATTGGCATGGCCGACTATCTCATTGCAGGCGTGTGTCTGTCTCGATCGGCGCCCTTCTTCACCCGCAACCCCGCACACTTTTCCCGTATCAGCGGACTTCGCTTGGTCGAATAGGGTCGGTTGGCGTACGCGGGGAGCTTCGCCAAACTGCTTGCAACTCGACAGTGTCCTCCATCATTCACCCATAGTGGAGGAACTATGGCAACGCTGCATATCAAGAACCTGGACGACGCGCTCTACGAGAAGCTGAAGAAGCGGGCAGAAGCGCAACATCGCTCTGTTGCGCAGGAGGTCACGCACATCCTTTCGGAAACGCTGGACGGAGCGCGCAAACTTTCCATTCTCGAACTTGAGGGTTTGGGTCGAGAGCTGTGGGCGGGTCGGGACGCTGCCGAGCATGTGGCCTCTGAGCGTGACTCTTGGGACTGATTGAGTAACTGTCACGAGGCGCGGTCGCGGTGGACACCTCGATCTTCATCTACTTCGTCGAGCAACATCCGACTTACGCCGATTTGGTGCGTCCGATTTTTGCAGCGGCGGATCGTGAGGAGCTTGAGTTGGTCACCAGCGCGATAACAATGCTGGAGGTGCTGGTGGTGCCGTATCGTGCGGGAAACGCCGCTATTGCGGAACGCTATGAAAAGCTGCTTACGCATAGCCGGGGAGTTCGGCTTGTCGGGGTTGATGCGTTGCAGCTTCGCGCGGCCGCGCACTTGCGATCGCGGTTCAACGTTCGTACACCGGACGCGTTGCAACTCGCGGCGGCCATATCGACGGGCTGCAATACGTTCGTCACAAACGACCGTCGGTTGCCAGCGGTGATTGGGCTCAACATTGTGCAGTTGAATGATTTGTCCGACGAGTGAACCCGCAGATTCGGAGCGTGCGCGTGTTCTCTGAACGACCAGCCGTCCAATCACGCGGCTACTTGCAGACCACACTACTCGCGCTCAGCCTCACCGCCTGCGCGCCGGACTCCGCAAGCGAATCACGCACAACCGATGCGTCGCGCGCGTCAAACCATGCCGCGTCGCCACTGCACACCGCCGACCTCACCCTGTCCGTTGCACCCGACAGCGGCCTCCTGCTCGGCCCATCACTCTCTGCCGCCTGGCGCTCAACCACACTAAACGGTCGCGTGCGCCTGATTGAAGAAGTGGCCAAGCCACCGTATGCGATGGAACACGTGCGTCGTTACGAGTTCGACAGCACGGGGGCGCTGGTCTACTTCGTTGAAGACACACGCTCGCTCTCAAAGATCGACAGCACGGGCGTGCCCGAGCCCATTCGCCATACGGAAATCGAGTTCGCCGGCGAGATCGCGCCGTATCGCTCACGACGCGATCGGTGGATGTCGCACCGTGTGCGCGAGTTTGAAGTGCAGCGCATCGTGGCGCGTGCGCAGCGCCTCATGGACTCGGCGCAGCGCAAAACGCAGTCTCCGGTGCGCGCGCCCTGACGTTTGGCGAGCGCGCCGCTGCGAGTAAGCTTTGCGCGCCCCCTGACTTTTAGCGCAGTCGCTACTGACTGCGCACGTGCCTGTGAGACGCCTTCACTCCGTACTGCGCTCTGTACAGCCCCGACTCACGGCGTATAGCTCACACCAGCCCACGCGCGCACCGCATCGCTGCTCGGCGCGTCAAACACGAAGGCGACACCCGCGCTGGCGGCAATGCCAGGCACGCGCGAGAACGGTGTCGCGAACTGCGACAGGTCTGCGGATACGCCGGCCGCGCGAAGCCACGGACCTCCGCTGCGTACGGCACTTGCAAAGGGCGTCAAGGCGCCGACTGATCGCAGGCGGAATGCGTGCGACGCAATGTCTCGCCCGTACAGAGTACCAGCTGACAGCCACGGTGCCGGAATGCGCTGTGGCAGCACGGAGCTGTTGATCAGCAACGACGGCAGTCCGCCAACACGAAACACCTCCATTGGCGAGTCACCGCGCATTGATCCGACAACAGCGTCGTAGGTGAACGCGAGTGCGCCCCAGAGATCGAGAGCCAAACGCGTCTGCAGCAACTGGCGCGTGACGGCGCCTCCGACCTCGACGCTCGGATCCAGCGCATCTCGCGTCACTTCTGTGTTGGGCAACGACGGATACAACGAAGCCGGCAGCGTATTGTGCGTGCGCGATACGTGACCGCGTACATCCGCGCGAATGTCTGCCGGACCGAAACTCGCCGAGAAGGTGCGCTGCAGTTCGAGGAATCCGTGCCAGCGCGTGGCTGACGACGAGCGCTGCGCGGCTTCTGTTGCAACTGTTTCGACCGGTGGCGTGGACGTTATCGTCACCAGGTCCACTGACGAGCGGCCATCGAGCGCGTGCACCGATGCACCCAATCGCAGTCCTGCATAGCCGCGTAAGTCGCGTCTCGCGACCTCAGCGCTCATCGCTGCACCAGTCCAGGTGGACACGGCTTGTTCCAGATACTCGCCGCTGGATGTGCGGGTACCGTCGTCAACGTCGAGACCGCGCGCGTAGTCGCGCAACTGCAGCGCGTTTGCAGACGTCACGCCAAGTGTCGCGCGCGTGAGTTCGGCCGACACGCTCACGCGTGGCAATCGGAGCATTGTGCGGAGTGTACCGCCGCGTTCCGCGCCAGCATCCGCGCTGGCCATGCCGAGCAGCGTCCACGCGAACCGGCCTATCGCATCACTGGACCCTACGACGCCGCCAACTCCGCGTCCGTCACGCCCGCCCGCGCCCATGGGAAACAGATTCCATCGCGGTGAGCCCATGCCGTACGCACGCGTTTGCACGGTCGCTGTGGTGTCAAAGCGCACACCAGTATCACGTGGGAGCTGACGCACCACTGCACCGGCGACTGGACTGATAAAACGCGCACGCAGTTCCGGTGAAAGCTCGGTGAGCCCGGTATCCCGCACTGAAAGCCGCCGCAGTTCGTAGCCGCGCGGGTGCAAGCTCAGGTAGAGCAGCGACGTATCGCCCGGAAACGGCGACGGCGCCATGGCCGCACCGAACACGCGCGAGAGTGTGACTTCACGATGATCCGTTAGCGAATGACGCACCAACTGCGGCACGCCTGACTGCTCGCTGGTGAGCAAGACCGCATCGCCACTGCGTGCAGGCGTGACGTCGTACCGATCCCACGGCACATCAGCGCCAATGCTTGTGCGCTCGCCGGTGACCAGATTCACCATCACCGGTCGCCACGTGCCGCGCACCTGTGCGGAGGCAACAACGGATCGTCCATCTGGCATGGCGCGCGGTCGCACGAACTGTGTGAACGCATCACCGGCGACAACGGTGCGCACATCGCCCGTGCGCAGATCAATGCGAACGATATCGCACTGTCCGGCATAACACCGTGTGCCAGCCGCGATCGTATCACCGGGCAAGACATCGGCATCGCTGATCGCCGCGCCGCGGGTGATCCGTCGAACGTGTCCGGTCTTGAGTGTCCACTCGAAGACATCCGGCCGCACCGATCCGTCCCCACGGAAATCGCTGCGAATCACCAGCAAACGTTCGCCATCACCGAACCATCGTGGTTCACGGAAGCTCGCGCCGTTCACATCGCGCAGCGTGTAGCGCGCCGAACGCCCGCGCGGAATCTGCGGAACGGGCAACAGGTCTTCGGGATCGGTTTGCGACAAACGTTCCGCGCGCGCGCGTTGTGCACTGTCACGCGCTGCGTCAGTCACGGTATCGGTAGACCACACCACAACACGTCCGGGTTCTCCAACCGGACCGGGGAGTGAGAGGGCTACGAACTCGCCGCTGGGGCTCACCGCCGGATCTCCACCACCTCGCGTGATGCGTGCTTCGAGGCGTCCTTCCACCCGACCCCAAGAATCGAGCGCGCGTTCCAGCGCCACTGCGTTGGCGGTCAGCTCCGCCGTATAGCGCGCGTACACATCAGCGGGTGCGTCACCAAACGTCTCCTCAAATGCGCGCGAGAAGGAACGCTGTTGTCGCGCCGAACCGCGTCGCCAAAGGGCGGTCAGCGACGAATCACCATGCACGCTCTCCAGATGCTCCAGAAACGCGCTGCCCATGAGATACGCGAAGGTGCCGCCGAAAAATCCGCTCGTACCATCGAGCGCTCCGTAGCTCGGGAGCAGACCGGACACCGCCCACTCACGCAACACGGCCGCACGTAGCGGTGATGCTGGACGACCGCTTCCGGTGAGCCGCCCTTCAATCACCGTCGCGTAGCCTTCTTTCACCCAGCGCGGCGATCGTGTGAGCGGGCCAAATCGTCCCGGAAACCAACGCAACCACGTCCGTCCGCCTCGACTGTCGCGCGTTAGGTGCGCAACGTGCGCTACCTCGTGCACAGCCAGCAGCTCGCCCCAGTCGCCAGAGCGTCCGATCTGTGAACGCGGATCCGGAGGAACCGGGTACAGCGAAATCTGTGGTGCATCGAGCCAGGAGATGGCGTTTCCATTGGCGGTATTGGACGGATCGTCCACCAGCACGGTGATGCGCTGCCCGGGGGCAAAGCCTACCGCACTCGCAACGGCCGCATGAATGGCCTCAAGGCGCAGCGCTGTCGTTCGCGCCCACGCACTGAACTCCGTGCGTGTGTGCACAACGAAGTGCGCTGTCTCAAACGATGTCCACGACGCCGCGGCGCGTGTCGGCGGTTCGCTCGGGGTGAGGGGGAGCGGCTGGGCATGCAGCGCGCCGGCGAGCAGCAGCGCAGCGGCCGAGCACAAAGCCACCGCGCGGGCCAGCGTGCGGAACCGCGATGCGAGCGAATGAAGATATGCTGGTGCGGAGAACTGGAGCGAACAGGTCATGCGCGTGGTGAGAGTCGCTTGAGTCGTATACGTTATAGTATACGGCGCGAGTCTTCTCGGCGCGCTGAAGAGATTGCGACGCGGCTACAGGCGCTCGCGGCGCACCACGCTAGCGCGGCGCTGGCGTGGCCGACACTGACTGACGCACCCTGCGCAGGACGTCCGGATAGTCAGTAGTAATGCCGTGCACGCCGAGCGAGAGCAATCGATTCATATCCTGCTCGGTGTTCACCGTCCACGGGAACACGCGCACACCAAGTTGCCTTGCCTCCGCCAACGCCTCGACGGTCACGTTGCGGTAGTTCGGTGACCAGTTGCGACCGCCTGCTGCTACGATTGCACGCGGGACAGAGCCGCCATGCGAGTCCACATCAATGCCTGCCATCCATGGTGACGCGCCTGCGTTTCCGCGCTCAACGGTGTCAAAGTCAGTGCTTTCGACGGTGAGATAACTCGTTGGGATTTCCGACGCGATCTGCTGCACACGCCGCAGTGAACGCCAGTCGAAAGAGATGACCTGCGCCCGGGAAACCACACCGCGCTCCCGCAACACCGCCACGGTGCGATCAGCCAACGCTTCGGGTGTCGCCGAGTACGCCGGGTACCTGGGGTCGGACTTGATCTCCACAACCAACCGAGCGGGCGGCGCACACTCGTCAAGGAAGAGTGTGATCACCTCATCAAGGGTGGGAATGCGTACACCATCGGCTGGTGTCTGCATCGGAAAGCGTTCGCCGTACTTGCTGCCGGGTCGCAGCCGCCCCACATCGTACGTGCGCAGTTCGGCCAGCGAAAGATCGCGCAGCAGAGGGCGAGCACTGTCGTTCACCCACGCCCCGGTTGCATCGCGCGCGATATCGGGATGCAACGCGTAGTCGTGGTGCACGATGACCTGATTGTCAGCCGACAGATGTACATCGAGTTCGATGCCGTCCACACCGATCGCACAGGCCCGTGCAAACGAAGGCAGTGTGTTTTCAGGCGCAAGTCCCGCCGCGCCACGGTGGCCAATGATGTCCGCGCCGGATTGTGCAGTGAGATGCAACGGCAGACAGGACATGAAGAGCGCGATGCACAGCGTCTCGCGACGGAGCTGTTTGATCCCGTGTTTACTCAGCATCGCGGACAATGCACAGAGAACAAACACCGCGCAACGCCTGCGAGGTCAGTGATACGTAACGGTCGACGCGTCGCTGGCCGTACCGGACGTCGCAACGTCCCACATCGGCGCCATGCACGCGACACGCACGCCGGTGCCAAGAATGCGTAACACGGCTGAGACACGCGCGTGACACGCCACCGGATCAGCTGTGACGCATCCCGGTTGTTCTTCGTGGCCCGACAATCACCGCGCCTCTGCGCTTTCCATCCACACTACATACCTTCCATGATCAACAGCATTCTCGGAGCCGGCCGGAGGGTTGCCGCGGGCTTTGTCATTTTCGCTGCAACTGCAGTGCCTGCAAGCGCCCAGGCCACCGAAGGCTACGTCAGCGGTTTTGTGCGCGACTCTGCCGGTGCACCACTGCCCACTGTCACCATCGTCGCGCGCAACAACAGCACCGGATTTCAGGAAACCCGCCGCACTGACAACGCTGGTCGCTACGTGTTCGCACAGCTGCCGATCGGCGGACCATACACAGTGACCGTGCGACAGCTTGGCTACCAGGCGCAGTCACGCACCGGTATCACGCTCAATCTTGGCGATCGCGTCACGCTCGACTTCACGATGGAGGTGTCGCGACAGGAGTTGAGCGCGGTCGAGGTGCGGGGTGACCGCGAAGCGAAGCGCAACGAGCGTGTCGGCGCGAGCTTTGTTGTCGATCAGGACAAGATCCGCGAGCTGCCTATTGCCAACCGCAGCTTTGCCGACCTGTCGATTATCGCCCCTACAACATCGCTGGCCGGCACCGGCGGCATTATCACGTCATCATCATCGATATCGGGAAGCCGAGTATCCAGCACGGATATTCGAGTGGACGGCGTGCAGCAGAAGAACACCTTGTGGGGAACGGGCTCCGGCCGCGGACCCTACTCGCTCTCTGTTGAGGCGATTCAGGAGTTTGAAATCGTCACCAACGTGTACGACGTTACGCAGGGTCGGCAGGGCGCCGGCGCGGTGAACGTCGCGACGCGCAGTGGCACCAACACACGCAGTGGTTCGCTGTTCCTGTACAACCGCAATCAGGCGCTCACCAGCAACACAAACTTTCTCGGACAACCGATCACGGACTTCAGTAACTATCAGTGGGGCGGCACACTTGCCGGCCCAATCATTCAGGACAAGTTGCACTACACGGTCGCCTTTGACCGGCAGGACGTGACGGAGCCGTTCATTGCGCTCAACGTCGCCAACGAAGGGGATTGGGCGCGTCTGCAGGTAAGCCCGGATTCCGTGGCCCGTTTCCTCAGCATTCTGCGCAATCAGTACGGATTGCCGGAGGGCGAGCAGACCGGCGTCTTCAACCGCGCCAATACGCTCAATACGGTGTTTGCGCGCCTGGACTGGAACATCAACGACCAGCACCGCCTCACCCTGCGCCACAACTTCAGCAACTTTTTCTACGACAACTCCATCCCCGATCGCGAACTGTCGGTGCTGGAGAGCCGAGGCAATCAGTCGTCACGCGAGAATCAGTTGTTGGCATCACTGAAGTCGAGCATTGGCACCAGCGGTACGAACGACCTGCGCATTGCATTCACCGATCGCATTCTCGAGAATCAGGCCAACACGCGTCTGCCGCGCGCCTGGGTGGCGGTGGCTTCTACGCTTCCTGATGGACGCACCGGTAACCCGCAGATTCTGCAGTTCGGCGGTCAGCGCACGAGCCCGGAGCTGCAGACGGAGCGTTCACTGCAGCTGGTAAACGTCACCCGCTTTGAGCGCGGCAACACAGCGTGGACCTTTGGTACGGACAACTCGCTCAACGATCTGTCCATGTTTGTGTCCATCGAGACGGACGGACTGTTTCAGTTCCCGAACCTGGCCGCGCTCGAGGCGCGTCAGCCGTCGTCATTTGCACGGCTTGTGCCGCTGAAGGAACTTGAACCGCGCATGTCGCAGCAGGTGTTCGACGGCGGGGTGTTCGCGCAGGGTGAGTTCCGACCGACGCCGTCGCTGGTACTGGCCGGTGGACTGCGATATGACGTCACCGCGTTTCTCACCGCTGCCAACTTCAATCAGTCGGCGTTCGATGCGTTTGGCCTTCGCACTGATCACAAGCCGATGAGTGGTCAGCTGCAGCCACGGGCGCAGATGACGTGGAACATCGGCGCACGCGGCACCGACGTGTTGCGCATTGGTGGCGGTCTGTTCACAGCGCAGCCGCACTACATGTCGCACATCAATCATCTGCTGAATGACGGCTCGCAGCTCGGTGACCTGCTCCTGACCGGAGCAGCGGTTCCCACGCCGGACTTCATCAGCTATCGCGAGAGTTTTGCAAACGTGCCCGGCATTCCGGCGGGCAGCGCGACGCGTCCGCAGTACCTCAATGCCTTTGCGGAAGATTTCCGCGTACCGCAGACGTGGAAGACTGACATCTCGTATCAGAAGCGTCTGCTCGACGGTCGCATGACGCTTGGAGTGACCGGTCAGTACGGTGACACGCGCAACAACTATCGCTACGTCGACCGAAACCTGCCGGATCCGGCCTTCTTCCTGTCCAACGAAAACAATCGTCCCGTGTTCGCCCCGGTGTCGGTGATCACGAATCCGGCGCAGGCGGGCGCGGCTGGCCGTGCGGCGATTCGTCCGAATCAGCAGTTCCAGCGCGTGCTTGAGTTCCGCTCCGACGCGGCATCCGTGCAGCGGGCGCTGGTGCTCGACGGCTCACTGCAGCTGCCGCGAGGCGGCAACATCGGCGGCTCCTTCACGTTCAACGAAACGCGCGACAATCACTCGTTCAACTGCTGCATCGCCATCACGTCGGTGTTCATTCCTGTGCCTGGGGACACGCGCGAGATGTCGTGGGGCCCGAGCAGCACGGACTTCCGTCACAAGCTTGTGCTCTTCGGCTCCACGCCGGAGCTCCTGGGTGGCCGCTTCAGCGTGCGGGTGATCGGGCAGTCCGGTAGCCCGTGGTCACCAACGGTGGCGCAGGACATCAACTATGACGACGTCGGCCAGGGCGGATCGTTTGCCAATGCCAACGATCTGGCGTTCCTGTTCAATCCGGCCACCGCGACCAATCCGGAGTTTGCGACGGCCATGCAGTCGGTGCTCGACAATCCGAACAACCTGGCGCGCGACTATCTGCGCGAGAACCTCGGCACGATTGCCGGACGCAATGCCGTGCGGAATCCGTTTGTGACGCAGATTGACTTGCGTTACTCGCAGCGACTGCCGTCTGTGCGCGGCCAGAATGCCGAGCTCACCGTGGACGTGTTTAACTTCGCCAGCCTGATCAACCATGGGTGGGGCGGCGTGCGCATTGTTCCGGGCGCTAACCAAACACTGCTGCGCGTGGCGGGATTTGATGCGGCATCGCAGAACTACCGCTACACGGTTAACCAGAACTTTGGTCAGAGTGTACTGGCCGGCAATCGCTATCAGGTCCAGGCGGGCGTCCGGTACAGCTTCTGATGTGATCTCCTGTTCCCGGTAACCGTCGTGGAACGGACGGTTACCGGGTGCACGGATTGGTGGCGAGGCACTCGCACTCGGGCGGCGGACAACTTACCGTTCTCACTGCCGCCGCATGACGGCATCGCAGAGTGACGCCTCGGCGTCCATGCGCCATCTCGCCGCATCGCCCGCACCGCTGAAGACCCACAACGCGTGCACCTCCATTTTTTCACCGAATGGCCGCTGCCAACGCCATACGCGTCGGCGATTCAGAGCATCAATACCGCGCACGCCCTGGCCAGCGGCGGCTCCCGTGTCACGCTGTGTACGGGACCGCATCACGCGCCGGTCGAGGAGCTGTTGGCGGACTACGATCTCCCGCCCACACCGCTGCTCGACCTTGTGCCCGTATTCAATGACACGTCCTCCGATGTCCATCGCGCGGTGCATTTGCTTCGCGCGCTCGACGAACGCGCGGATCACACCAGGCACACGATCGTGACACGCGGGAGGGCCGGTCTGCGTGTCTTCCAGGCGATTCGAGCGATTGGTCCGCATCAGGCACGCCGCGCTGTGTTTGAAGCGCACCGACTGGAATCCATCGAGGTGCGCTGGCCGTGGGATCGCTGGCGAATCAATCGCCGCGAAGGACAGGCTGTTCGTGCGGCGGATGGAGTGGTGGCCGTCACAGACGCGGTGAGTCGCGCGTTGCAGGCAGCCTATGATTACCACGCGCCGACACTCATTCTGCCAGGTGGTACGGCGTGGGCACCTGCACTACCGCCGCGTCGCGACACATACCAGACGGACATCGTGTATGCAGGGAAACTGATGCAACGCAAGGGTCTCGGGCTCTTGCTGAACGCCATGCGTTTCCTCCCCGACCGCACGCTGACGGTGGTGGGTGGCACCCCGAGCGATGTGGAGGATTGGCGTGGCCGAGCCAACGGTCTTGGCGTGGCGGCGCAGATAACGTTCACCGGCTACGTGGCCCCCAGCGAGGTGCCCGAGCTGATGCTGCGCGCTCGTGTTGGTGTGTGCCCGCTTCCGGCGGACGGCAACATTATTGCTGAGCAGTACACGTCACCGCTGAAGGTCAAGCAGATGATGGCGCTCGGTGTGCCCATCGTCGGAACCGATGTTCCATCGCTGCGCGCGCTGCTTGCACATGAGCGCACGTCGCTGCTGGTTCCGCCCAACGATCCCGCATTGCTGGCGAGCGCGATCACTCGCCTACTCGACGACGATGCATTCGCCGAACGCCTGCGTATCGCTGCCCACATCGAAGCGGAGCGCTATCGATGGGAGGCGCGAGCCGCGAGGTTGCTGGCCTTTGCCGAAGAGTTGCACGAACATTCCCGCGTGGCTAGTCTGGCGTCGTGATGAACACACGCCGTCGCATTTTCATGGTGGGCGCCACCGGCACGATCGGGCGCGCCACGCTGCACGCACTGCTCCGTCAGGGGCACGACGTCGTGTGCTTCGTGCGTCCGTCATCTGCCGCACACGAGCTCCCCGCTGGTGCGGTGATGCGGCACGGTGATGTCACGGATCCGGTGTCCATTGCCCGTGACGGATTCTGTGGTGAACAGTTTGATGCTGTGATCTCGTGCATGGCCTCCCGTACCGGGGCGCCACGTGATGCGTGGGCCATTGACCATCAGGCACACGTGCATCTGTTGCACGCTGCGCTGGAGCTCGGAGTTTCCCAGTTTGTGTTGCTGTCCGCGATCTGCGTGCAGAAACCAAAACTCGCGTTTCAACACGCGAAGCTCGCGTTTGAACACCAGCTCATGCAATCGTCGCTTACGTGGGCGATCGTGCGTCCCACGGCGTACTTCAAATCGATTTCGGGACAGGTGGCGCGCGTGCAGCAGGGGAAACCGTTTCTGCTGTTTGGAGACGGAACGCTTACCGCATGCAAGCCGATCAGTGATCGTGATCTTGGCGAGTACATAGCCGATTGCCTGCACGATGCTACGCGATTCAACCGTGTGTTGCCGATTGGCGGACCGGGTGCCGCCATCACTCCGCGACAACAAGGTGAGCATCTGTTCTCGCTGCTCAAGTGCGCACCCCGCTTCAAACGGGTTCCGGTGGCCTTGCTCGATGTCATCATTGCTGTGCTGAGCACGCTTGGGCGGGTCATTCCACCGCTGGCCGACAAGGCGGAGTTCGCACGAATCGGGCGGTATTACGCCACGGAATCCATGCTGGTGTGGGATGCTGAAGCGGGTCGATACGACGCCGACGCCACCCCGTCTACCGGTCGCGACACGCTGTTCGAGTATTATGCACAGTTGGTGCGCGGTGAATCGGCCGCCGAGCGTGGGGAGCACGCTGTTTTCTAGCCTGGCTTTCTCTACTGAATGAAACCCTACGAGCGTCTCGCCGAGACCACGACACCCAACGGATCGGTGCTCGCACTATACCGGCACGACGGTGCGTATCTAATTCGTGCCGATGGTGTGGAGCTGATGTCCACGCGTCGTCATTTCTCCGAAGACAAACTGGCTGAAGTGGCCTGTGCGCCATTCACTGAGACGCCGTCAGCGTGCGTACTTATTGGTGGACTCGGACTCGGATTCACACTGCGCGCCGCACTCGCGCAGCTGTCGGAGGACGCCGAGGTTGTGGTGGCCGAGCTGATGGCTGATGTGATCGCGTGGAATGCCAACCCGGAGTACGATCTCTCGGCCAACGCCATGCGCGATCCGCGTGTGCGCATGGTGCATGATGATGTGGTGAATGTGCTCAAGGCGAATCCCGCGGGCTTCAACGCGATCATGCTCGATACGGACAACGGTCCCGACGGCATGCTCATGTCGGAGAACGCACCGTTGTATACGGCGCGTGGTATTGTGACCACGGTCAGCGCGCTGCGACCGGGCGGCGTGATCGCGTACTGGAGCGTAGGCAAGGACCCCAAGTTCGCACGGACGCTCAAGCATGTGGGGCTCGAGGTGGAGACGCTGCATGTGCGCGCGCACGAGACGTCGGGTCCTATCCACACGCTGTACATCGCGCGGCCCGAGAGCGCGCAGGGGAACGTCGCCCGTGCAGAGGGAGCATAGCACCGACGCCCGTTGCATGGGCGAGTCGCGATGCTGTGCTCGGCTGATGGCGAGTAGCGACCCGGACACACGCCTGCCCATATTTCAACATGCCAAAACCCGAACTGCTCGAGAACTTTCCCAACCCGTACGCTGATCGCGACTATGAAATCGTGATCGAGACCAACGAGTTCACGTCGCTCTGCCCACTCGGCGGCATTGAAAGCGACGCCACTGATCTTGATCTGCTCAAGGGCGGCGCGCCTGATTTTGCGACCATTCGCGTGAGCTATGTGCCGGATGTGAACTGCATCGAGCTCAAGAGCCTGAAGCTGTATTTCTGGAGCTTTCGCAATGACGGCATCTTCTATGAGCGTGCCGTCAATCGCATTCTCGATGACCTCGTGGCGAAGTGCGCGCCGCGTCGCATGACGGTGGTCGGCGACTTCAATGTCCGGGGCGGGCTGAAAAGTCTGATCACGGCCAGCTGGCCACCCGCTGCGCCTGCCCGCACCGCATGACCGTCTCGCCGCCTGATGCCGCGCCGCTCCGCTATGTGGAGTTTGCGCCCGGCGCGGCGGTGGACGACCTGGCACTGACCTATTGGGGCGTCACGGTTCAAGAGACGCCGTGGGCTGGATTCGAGCATGTGGTCTGGCCCGATGGCTGCATTGTAATTGCGTTATCGCTGTTGGATGGGGAACCGGTTTCCACGCCGTTGATCGGTCCGCGGCGCACATCTTTTGGATTGCCCGTCCAGCCGGGCATGCAGTACTGGGGCGTGCGCTTTCGTCCTGAGATGGGCGCGTCATTCCTCGGGCGACCGGCCAGACTGCTGCGCGATCAGGTTGGACCGGCGCATTTCTGGATGGGTGCCGAACCGCTCCGCATGCTGACGCTGCGTGTGACGGGCGCGCTGGCCGGCTTCCCGCCGCTCTCTGACGGTCTGGAGGTGCAGGCCGTCGTGGGACTCGCCCTCGATCGCTGGCTCTTTGATTCCGCCGATACGACAATGCCGCCGGACCAGGCGGTTCGAGACGCTGTACGAGCGATAGTTGCAACAGAAGGCGGCCAGCAGATAGCCACTATCGCGACAATAGCGGAGGTTAGTCCGCGTCACCTCCAGCGATGCTTTAAGGACGCGGTCGGGCTCAGTCCGAAGGAATACGCGCTGTTGCGACGTGATCGACGCGAGCTGCGGCTGGGTAGTGTGGGTGATGTGGACGGTGAGGCGTTCGCTGGTTCGGCCTTGCAACTCGGCTATGCCGACGCGGGGCACCTCTCACAGGATGTCACGCGACTCATGCATGGGGCGTCCGAGGAGTTCCGCATGCGGCTCGCGACTATCTTGCGAGGGTGACCGACCCATCATCTCAATCTGATCAAACGTCGCCGGCCTGGCGCCGCGCGCTGGAAAACCCGCTGTACATGCTCGTGCTGGCAGTGGTTGCGCTAGCGGCCGGGGTTACGATGTCCCGCAACACGTCGCGCGCCGCGGCTGCGCGCGCCGAGCTGCCTCCGCGTGCGGATTGCGTGCGTTTTCCGGGGGCGTGTACGGAGGGACTCCCTGTGGCGCCGCCTCCGGAGCTTGCAGCGTTGCACGCCGAAGTGGCCGCCCTCGATTCAGCCTGGCGCATTGTGCTCGAGGGCAATCGACGGACCGGTGTGTTTCCCGACAAGGCGCTCACGGCGATGCGAGATGCGCTGGTGGCGAGCGAGTCGGCGCGCCTTGATGCGCGGGCGTTGCTCGCTGAGGCCGAGGCACAACCGGATGCACGCGAGATGGCGCTTGAAGCGCTGCGTGAGGCGTATGAACAGAAACGCGCGTTGCTGGCGCGCGCGGTGCGGTTGTTCGAAGGGGCCGTGTGATGCCGCGCAATCTTCGTGGTAGCGTTCTGCAGGTGCTGGCGGTCGTGCTGCTGTCGCTGTCTGCAGTGATACCTGATACGCT
>JBGTOG010000452.1:0-5744 GCA_041742675.1 Gemmatimonadaceae bacterium
AAGATGCGGCGGTATAACGTTGAGCTAAGCTGCGAGCGAATCAAGCAAAATGCGAGCGTAGCGAGCTTCAATAACTCGCTCGTCAGTTTCAGCGCATCGTTATGCAGCTACGTCGACCATGGTCGCGTAGGCGTGTGGCTCGGGTGCTGCCATCCCTTCGGCACGCATTCCTTCCAAGTGGAACGCGATGGCCTCCTGCATGAGACCTTCCACCTCCGCGCGCGTGGCAGCGGTCGCGACGCACCCGGGCACATCGGGGGCGTACGCTGAGTACCCCGTCTCGGTCTGCTCCACCACGATAAGCACCTTCATGACTTCAGCCCCGCTTGCTTGAGGATGCTGTTCAGCGTGCCGGGAGCAAGATCGTCGTTTGACTGACCAGCGACGGTGACGAGCCCCGGCTTACTCCCATGCTTGTACTGCTGGTGGCTCCCGCGCGTTCGTACCAGGACCCAACCATCATCCGTCAGCAGCGGAGTACGTCGCGAACCTTCATTGAGGAAAGATCGGCACGATACGCTCAGCATGCAAGCCGACGGACACGGCAGCGCGTAGCCGACGACGAAACGAACAGCTAGCGCCACCCATGCGGCAGCATAAAGCAATCTCGTTTGCTGCCTAACGCCGGCTTCTGCAGTGGGCGCTCCATAAAATGGGGTCGCGCAGCGGCCGCTTCAATCGCGTGGCCGTCAGCACCAAGCTTCGTTAGCTGGCCCCCGCAAAGACCTTGACCTCGCTGTGCAATCTTGCTCCGAGACGATCCCGCTCGGTCTCGAGGTCGTAGCGTGCTTGGAGATTGAGCCAGAACTGCGCGGACGTGCCGAAGAAGCGCGAGAGCCGGAGCGCAGTGTCGGCGGAGACGGCCCGGTTGCCATGAACGATCTCGTTGATCCGGCGCGGAGGGACGCTGATCGCGTGAGCAAGCCGGTACTGCGAGATCGCTAGCGGAGTGAGAAACTCCTCGAGCAACACCTCGCCGGGATGGACGGGATCGAGCTTCTTGGCCATGCGTCCTCCTAGTGATAGTCGACGATGGCGACATCGTCGGCGTTGCCATTGCGCCAGCGGAAGCAGATACGCCGCTGGTCATTGATCCGGATACTGTACTGGCCCGCCCGGTCGCCGCGCAGTTTCTCCAGACGGTTGCCTGGCGGAATGCGCAGGTCCTCGAGCTGCACGGCACCGTCCACAAGTCCGAGCTTCCGGAGCATGATGCGCCGAAGGTCCGGCGGGAAGCGGCGGACAGGTTCGCGCTCCCAGAGGCGCTCGCTATCGCGGTCAGCAAAGCTCCGACTCACACAAGATAATAACGCGACCCGGTACTATCAGCAAGACCGAGGCCAGCTCTGGTTCAGCTAGCGTTGGAGTTCTGCAGCAAAGGCTCCAAATAAATTAGCTGTGAACGGAGCAGCACGGAGTGCTGCGCAGTTACACAGCGCACCGCCATGCCTTTGACTGCAGCAACGTATCGTTAGATCACATCGCGCGCCAACGTTGGCATTTCATGCTCGGGGATGCAACAGGCTTTCTGCCATCATGATGGCCTCCGAGCGCGAGAAGCCTGCGCCTTGCGCAACCGCAAGCGGATGTTCAGTTGGCTCGAGCTCGACGTACGGCCGAGTGGGATACGGACGGACGTGCAGCATGGTCTTGAGCAGCTGGGTGTCTGGAAACCCAGGGACGGTATTACAGAGCCAACCAAAGAAGCTCGTGCTCGTGCGCCGCTCGTCGTGGAAGAGCTCAACAAATTGCTGGTAGTTCTCATCACTCAGCGACAGCCACACGCCCCACGTGAACGGTTCATCAACGCCAATCACCGGTATCTCAAGCAGCCCTTTAACGTAGAACTCGCGTGCATCAATGATGCAGTCGTCGGCGGTCAGTTCGACGCGATTCGCTTGCTCCGCACTAGGAATGCTGAGAGCCTGCGCGGGCGCTGTGAAATGCCATGCTGGCAAGCCGACATGAACAGCCCCGCAGCAGCTGCATTCGTATTCAAGCGCCATGATCAACGATGATGGTAGGAATGCGATCTAACGTTGAAGTTCAGCTGCAACGCGCGTTAGGCAACCACGTGCTTACGTACCAAGTCGCGAAGAAACTCAGGCGCGAAGTCTGCGCCGTTTGGCCAGGTGATCGTGTGAACGTCAGGATCGATCGTGACTTGCGCGAACAACGTCGGCTCGCGCAACGGCGCGAAAATCGGGCCATCCAACTCGTGCTCCAGATCGACCTCTCCACGGGTGCCGTCGTTAAACACGAGCCACAGTCGGAACCCGCCAGCAGGCTGAACCTCGGTGACGTGCAGCATGACCCCTCCGGATGATTGCAGGTTCATTCAAGCGGCGCAATCGGGAGCAACGGCTCGCGTGCGCGCGCACGCTCCCAGTTCGCCATCAGTTCGGCTGCATGTAACTCTCGCCACTCGAGAACGTGAACAAGTGCTCGTCGCGGAAATCTACCGGTAACCACGCCATCGCGAATGGCGACGGTGATCTCGTACTCACCGTAGGTGGCGTGAAAATGTGGCGGATCGTGGTCGCGGTACAGAATCGCGATCGCAATCCCGAGAAAGCGGCTGATCACAGGCATCCGAGAATCTACCTTCCTCCCGCGGCTCGCCTAACGTTTGCTTGTGCTGCGGACGCTTTCATAAAATGCAGGTGAGCGGCCGCGCCGTACCCTAAGGTACGAAAGAGCGCGGTCGCTCGCCTGCTTCCGTAACGCGGCCGTCAGACACCAAGCGTCGTTATGCGGGACCCATCGGTGCGCGCCCATCACCGCGCGGCAAGTGAGGTGACACCTTGTCTTGAAGAATGAGGACGAGCTGCGGGTCCATGAACTCGAACTCGTCCGGGATGTTGAGGCAGATGACGCGCGCATGCTTGAGCTGTGGCCGATACACCTGTTTGAGGCGAGTGAGATGCGTCTTGGTCATCACGAAGATCAGGTCACTCCACTCCACGAGCTCGGGCGTGAGCGGGTTCTCGGCGTCAGTCGCAAGGCCCGCTGAGTCCACGTCGATTCCGGGCCACTCCTGGAAGACTCGCTCAGCAGTCGGGCTCCGCAACCGATTCCTTGAGCACACGAACAAGACGTTCTTCAAGTGCGCGCGTCTCCGCATAACGTTGCGTTCAGCTGCGGGCGAAGCGAGCTTCCAACGATCGCCCGTCAGCTGCAACGCACGTTAGGCCGCGCTCGCATCAATCTCTTCGAGGTTCACCTGCGGCAAGTTCGCGAAGGTGGCCGCATGCTCAATCGTCATGCTCACGAGATTACCGTCCTTGTCGAGATCAACGTAGACATTCTCAGAGATCTCTCGCGTTTCATCAACGACGGCGTTCGAGAACTCCAAGAGTGCGGTATCGGTATCCTTGAAGTACTTGACGTTCATGGCTTGAACCCACGGTCAAAGAACGCATTGTGCACGGTTTCGCCATCCGCGAGCAGGATCACGCGGAGGTACCGCTCTGCCGTAGAAATGTAAACCCACCGGCGAATTCGACCATCCGCCTGCACAACCTCGGCCAGCGGCTGCTCGATCGCCAGGCGAAGCCACTCGTCTCGAATGCCGGCGCGATCTGGTCGCTGACGCGTGTACGCGAAATACTCGGTGAACTTCACAATTGGAGATCTCGGTCGGCGAGCCTAACGTTGAAGTTCAGCTGCAGGGCGTCCAACGATTGCGAGCGAAGCGAGCATCAAAGTAGCCCTGTCAGCTGCACGCGAGTTAGCCCGCCCATGTCTATCGCGCCCGGACGCGCCCCTGACAACTAACGATGCTGCGCCGGGCCGTGTCTCCAACAACTTCGCGTTGATCCGCTGGCCGGCAGCAACTGTCCCCACGACGGGGGGCGAGGTTCCCGAACGACAAATGATGCGGAGCCTCGGAGGTAGACTCGACTCGTCGCTTCGGGCGCGAAGTCTGCCTCGCGAGGTATCGCGATGCTTCGGGCCGCGCCTTTAGTCGGCGTCAATACAAGAAGTGTAATGCCCTCGATTGTCTCAATCCCCCGGGTCGGCACCCGCGAGCCTACGCACTCACGAATGTGTGATGACGCCGTGTAGGGCGAAAAAACATACAGTGCTTTCCAATCGCCAGTGATGACTGTGTCGAGAGAGACAATGGTGCCAGGGCCAGTTTCAACAGCGGCGACCAACACGCTGTGCAGACGGTCCCCCGAGGGAAACTCCGCCGATGGCACAGTGCACGCGGACGTGCAAAGGACTGCGACGAGCGCGGAGGATATTCGCACGATTGGTTTGGCCAGGCTAACGTTGAGCTCTGCTGCAGCGCCTCCAACAAGATGCGGCCGGACGGGCGCCGTGCGCCAGCGCGGCGCCCGCCTGCCGCACACCGACTCGCGCTGTCAGCAGCAGCGTCTCGTTAGACCATGCTGCGCCAGACCTACAGGTCCTCCGGACGAAGTCCCGTGCGCTTGGCAATGCGCGCCAGCATTCTCGGGCCAATCTCCTCGCCGTCGTGAAACGCAAATACCGTGTCGGGCCAGTCTGCGCGTGCGAGCACTTTGTGCGAGCTGGCTTCGCGTTTGATCATCCATCCGATGCGCTGCAGCGCCGCCAAGACGCGGCGGGCCTTCATCGACGGCCAGTCGCTCATCGCGAGTAGCGCCGCTACGCGGCGCGGAAGTCGAGCGGTAAGAGACTCGGTGCGGGCTCACCGTTCTCAAGTCGGTCTGCCAACACACGCAGCGCGAGCGCCTGGGCACGCGCGACGGCTTCGTCGTGCGTGCTGCCATAGGCAAGCACACCAGGAAGGTCAGGGACTTCAGCGATGAAGCGTCCATCGCTTTCGCGATCGACCTCGAGTGTCGGATACATGGCGGCGCTCCGGCGGGAGGGTCTTCCTAAATCTACCACAAAACTGCCGCCATTGGTCTAACGCCGCGTTCTGCTGCAAAGGCTGTAATAAATTAGCTGTGAACGGAGGTGCGCAGCACCGCAGTTACACAGCGCACCGCCTTGCCTTTGTCTGCAGCAACGCTCGTTAGACAACACCCGCCCAGATCTAGGTGTTCGAGGTGAGGTCATCGCTGCAACGTACGTTAGACAACAGCGCTCCGGACGGTTGACGGACGGTCGCTTAGAACGTTGCCATATCCCACGCGCCGAGTGCCAGCCAAAAAAGGATTACGCCGAGGAGACAAGCCCCGACGCTCCCCACGGCGAGCCCGACGCCAAACGCGACTTCTCCTCGTTGCTGGCGCCGTGCCACCAGTAACGAGACAGCTCCAAAGCCAAGCCCGCACATTAACAGAAAGCCCAAGGCAGCCGGGAATGGGCCCGCGAAGGCGTCAGCCAGCGTATAGTACGACTGCGTGCGGACGTTGCTAATGACGAGTGTCGCCGTCGCAGTCACACTTGCCAATAGCCATATGGGCCAGAGGACGATCATTCCGCGCCGGCGAACGAATGCGAGAGCAAGCGCAGCATAGCTGATGGCCGTGAGGGTGATCACGCCAAGCATGATGAGGAGTCCGGATGCGGTGATGTACAAGCGCTTGTTTACCGAGAATTCTGTTCGTTGTCTAACGGCGCGTTCTGCTGAAAAGGCTCAAATAAATTAGCTGTGAACGGAGCATCGCGAAGCGCTGCGCAGTTACACAGCGTACCGCATCGCCTTTGACTGCAGCAACGCTCGTTATACAGCAACGCCGCGGAGTTCTTCCTGTAGGTTTCTCGCGAGCTTCGCCGTCCGCGCGATGACGAGGTGTTCTTCGTCG
>JBGTOG010000454.1:0-38174 GCA_041742675.1 Gemmatimonadaceae bacterium
AAACATTGTAACGCAACGAGCCTGCACGCGTATTCGCCCGCCACACCCGACCTTTCAAGGAAGCGCTCATGCCCAATGCATTTGTCGTCTCCGACGGACGTTTCAAGTCTGCCGCTGATCAGTCGCAACTCTTCGCGCTGATTGCTCAGTACACGAACATGCCCGCGCCGCGTCCGCCATTGGTACTGCACTTCCACGGCGGCCTCGTACCCGAGCACAAGGGGCTCGAAATCGCGAACGCGCTGACCACCAGGTTTGTCGAAGCCGGTGGGTTTCCCCTGTTCATGGTCTGGCGCACCGGGATATGGGAAACACTGCACACCGCGCTCCCGGTCATTGTCGGCGAAAGAATCTTCAAACGCATTCTCGACGCGATCGCCAAACGCACGCCCGATGAAGCGTCCGTCGCCGTCGCTTCGTTCGATGAAGACGCCGAGGTGGAGGCACTGCGTGACGAAATCGACTCGGATCTTGATCTGCTCATGGAGTTGGAGCTGATCCGCACGGAAGCGTTCATCGCATCGTCCGTGAGCGATCCATCACTCGGCATCGTGCGCTCGTCAGCGCACACGCTCATGTCACCAGATGTGATCGCTGAGATACGCACCGATCAAACCGCCATCGCTGGCATTGGCTGGACACGCATTGCTCTTGGTGCCGGCCGCATTTTGCATCGGCTCATTCGTCGCTGGCACGCCGGCCGGTTGCACGGCACGTATCCGTCCATCGTGGAAGAGATCTGCCGCGAGTTCTACATCGCCAACCTTGGCCAGCAGATCTGGGGCGAGATGAAGCGCTACACACGCAGCGCGTTCGATCCGGCGCCGAATGCCGCTGGCACCGTGCTGGTGGAACAGCTCGCCGACCTCATGGCTTCCGGCACGCTGCAGCGTCTCGTGCTCACCGGACACAGCGCCGGTTCGATCTACATCTGCGAACTGCTCGACCAACTCGACGTCGCACTAGCCCGGCGCGCTGTAGACCGCGAAATCCGGGTGGATGTAGTCTTTCTCGCACCGGCCGTCACGCATGACCGCTTCGCCGAGTGCTTGCGGCAGCGGTCGCACCGCATTGGTGCGTTTCGCATGTTCACCATGATTGATGAGCTGGAGAGCCGGGATGCGCTGATCGACCTGCCGGGACTCAAGGCGCTGTACCCGCGCTCGCTGTTGTACTTCATCTCTGGCGTGCTGGAAGCATACGCCGACGCGCCGATCGTGGGCATGCACCGCTACCTCGCGCAGGCGGGCGTGTACTCACCACGTACGTTCCCGAACATCGACGAAGTACGCCGCTGGTTGAACGAGCGCGCCGATCGCATTGCATTTTCTACCGGTGTATCGAACGGCGAACCCGGTCTCGAAACCGAAGCGGTCGATCACGGTGATTTTGACAACGATCCGGCCACCGTGCGTTCGATGCAACACATCATCACGCATCGTCCACAACCGACGTCTGCTGTCGCGTCCAAGGCACCGTCTGACGCCACGTTTGGCACATTTATTCCCGCGGGCCGTCTGGGCGATCAGCCCGCACAGTCGGCTCGGCTTGCGGCACGTGACTTCACCGGGCGGTTTCTGGTGCGCTTTCCTCACGATCAGCGCGGCACCATGGCGCGGCAGTTACACAATCTGGTCGGCGTGCGCAGTGACATCGCCAATGCCAGTGCCACGGCCGCACAGTTCGAGACGGCCAACACGGCACCTATTGCTGTTGGCCTCGGTGTGGTCGCAATGGACCTTTCGCGCGATCAACTGTACCGTCTGACGGACGAGACGTCTGCCGCCGTCACCAGCGCACATCTGCAGGTCGCACCAGAACGACGGGTGTATGTCGCGACCGGCAACGTCATTCAGCGCTCTCGGATTGACAACAATCAGAGTTGGGCGCTTGGGTCCATCGGCGCGTTGCACTCCGCCAACAGCGGCGAAGGCATTCGCGCCATGGTGCTCGACACCGGCTTCGACCCGGCGCACCCCGACTTCAGCGCCGACGCAGCGCGTGTGCACGTACGTTCGTTCGTGCCAGGCAACGATACCAAGGATCGTCACGGACACGGTATGCACTGCGTTGGGCTGGTGGCCGGACCATCGGAACCAACCACCGGTGTGCGCTACGGCGTTGCACCCGGGGTTGATCTGTTCGTCGGCAAAGTGCTCGGCGACTCTGGCGGCGGCAACGAGTTCGATGTCATCAGCGGCATGAGTTGGGCGCTCACCGCCCAAGTTGACGTGCTTTCGCTGTCACTTGTTCTGTCGCGTGCACAGGTGGCCAGCGATGGTTTGCTCGAAGATGTGCTGCTCGATCTTGAAGCCGCCGGTGTATTCGTCATCGCCGCCACCGGCAACGACAGCCGCCGCTCCATCGGACACATCGCGCCCGTCCGTCGTCCGGCATCATTCCCGTCAGTGCTCGGCGTCGGCGCCGTCAACGACGGTGGCGTACCAGCAGACTTCTCGAACGCCGGACCCGGCCTTGACTGTGTTGCGCCGGGTCAGGACGTGCTCTCGGCGTGGATCCACGCACCGTACACGCGGGTAGAGTCCGGCACCAGTATGGCCACTCCGCTGGCAACCGGTGTTGCCGCGCTGCTCGCACAACAATCCGGACTGCGTGGTCAGGCACTGCGTCAGTTGTTGCTTGCTCGATGCCAGCCGCTGTCGGTGCAGAGCGCATCCGACGTTGGTGCCGGTCTGGTTCGCCTGTGAGGAGTGTGTAATTACGGCCCCAGATGCCGTACAGCACACCAAAGCCGCCGCAAACGTCCTGCCACACCAAAATCCCCGCATGACCCAACACTTGATCAGGCTTCGCCGCCCATATCGCAGCCAGATGGCCACGCTGGTCCAGCGCTTGCGCAGTTCCGGCTACACTTGCGAACCGCTCGCCGTCGGCGGATTGATCGATGTGCGCGGATCACTCTCCGACGCGCAGCTGCATGAACTGCGTGCCATGGAAGAAGTGGAATCCGTCATGGAGCGCCCAGGTGACGATCGCATGCGCATTGCAACCCCATAGTCGCCGCTACCTCGGCGTCCCCCGATAACACCCAACCGTGTACGGGTATTCCATCGTCGCGTGGTAGTGATAGCCAAGCGTGCCGTGCGAGTGGCCATGGCAGATATCGAGATCAGCGTTCGTGAGTTCAACGCCGCCGACCCCCAAGTAGCCGTAGAGTGGAAAACCATCGCGTATGTAGCCGATGATTCCCGAGTGACCGTCGCCGTCACGTATCACATCCAGATGTTCGGGCACATGATGATAGTGATACTGCGTCATGGCCGGGTGTCCACCGTAAACGTCCACGATCTCGTTGGCGACCGCGTCGTCGCCGCGCGCGTCAACCGCATTGAAGAGCACAACGCCATTGAGCGTGACACCGATCGCCCCCGCACCAACACACGATGGCGTCGCTGCAGCCTCAGGTTGCATTGGCAAGGTGAACGACACAATACGAGCCGCCGGTGTGCCAGGATTACGATCAATCGCCGATAGTGTGGCGTAGCGTGTCATGGGCCAGTCACCCATCTTCGCGTCAACCGGCAGATTGTTTGCTTGAACTGTGCGGGTGCCGCTCACTTCATTGATCGTGATCGTACCAGCTGCGATCGTGCTGGAACCGTTGGCTGGAAGAAACGGCTTGCGCAACAGATTCCATGTGCCAGCCGCATCATCGATCCATGTAATGCGAGCCGTGATCGCGCCCGGTGCGCCCGGATTGGGACCGGTACACGAAAACAGCTTGCCAATCGCCGGTGTCGTTGTGGTCAGATGAGGATTGCCAAGTCGCAATCTCGTGCAGGCCGGACCTTGACCATCAGTGCATCGCTCGGGCACGATGAAGAACGCTTCCAGCGGGGCGTTCGCATTCGGCGAGGCGTTGTTGTCGTTGGGAGCGGTCGCCGAGGTATTCGCCGCAGCGCAGCCAATCAGTGCGCTCACCAGAAGTGCAAGCGACGCGGTGGCGCCAGGACGCGCGCTCGATCGATGCGTATATGCGCGGAGTGACACGGTAGCTCCATTGCGAGGGTTGTCCGGAAGACGTTACGCCCGCACAATCGTTAGCGAGACTTGCTTCACCCTGCGGCCTGCGATCACCTTCCTCTGGATCGCTCGTCAGCCTTGCCGACTTCCGCACTCTCACTCGGCTCCTGCCATGCCCGTTCTCCCCCGCTCCTACGCGCGTGCGCTCGCCTTCCTGGCCGCGTTTGCTCCCTTTGGCCTTTCACCGGCCCACGCCCAAACCGCGGCACCTCCCGCGCCTGCAGCCTCCATCCCGGATTCACTCTACAGCAGCCTTTCCTGGCGCAACGTCGGCCCAAATCGCGGCGGCCGTTCCATTGCCGTCACCGGCACGTCCGCGCGTCCGCTCGAGTACTACTTCGGCGCCACGGGTGGCGGTGTCTGGAAGACCACCGATGCCGGCTCAAGCTGGACGCCCGTTGGCGATGGACAGTTTGCCACATCATCGGTCGGAGCCATCGCGCAGTGCGAAGCCAATCCTGACATTGTCTGGGCTGGCATGGGTGAAGTACAGTTCCGCGGCAACGTGATTCCTGGTGACGGCGTCTACAAATCCGTAGACGGCGGCAAAACATGGACGCACGCTGGCCTCGCTTCCAAAACTGGCCAGCAGATGATCGGCCGCATTCGCATTGACCCCGCCAACTGCGATCGCCTCTTTGTCGCCGCACTGGGCGATCCCTACGGGCCCAGCGACGAACGGGGCATTTATCGCACCACAAATGGCGGAACGTCGTGGGATCGTGTGCTGCACCGCGACAACAAGACCGGCGGTGTCGATTTGTTTCTTGATCCATCGGACAGCAACACACTCTACGCCGGTCTCTGGGAGGCTTATCGCAAGGAGTGGATGCTCTCATCCGGCGGCCCCGGGTCGGGACTCTTCAAGAGCACCGATGGTGGCTCAACGTGGACCGAACTCACGCGCAACAGCGGACTGCCTGGAGGCACCTGGGGCAAAGTGGGCGTCAGTGTGAGTGGCGCAGATAAAAATCGTGTCTATGCCATCATTGAAGCAGATTCCGGTGGCGTGTTCGTCTCCAATGACGCCGGCGCGACGTTTACGCAGGTGAGTGACAATCGCAACCTGCGCCAGCGCGCGTTCTACTACACGCGCATCGTTGCCGATCCGAAGGATAAGGAAACGGTGTACGTGCTCAACGTACAGTTCCATCGTTCGCGTGATGGTGGCAAGACGTGGCAGACCATTGGTGTACCACACGGCGACAATCACGATCTGTGGATTGCCAGTGACAACCCGCAGCGCATGGTACAGTCGAATGACGGCGGCGCAAACGTGAGCTGGAACGCTGGCGCGTCGTGGACCGGACAGGTCTACCCCACCGCGCAAATGTACGATGTGCGCGTGACAAATCATTTCCCGTATCAGATCTGCGGTGGCCAGCAGGACAACAGCACCGCCTGCGTGCCCATGGACGGTGACGGCAGCTACATGTACGCGCCAGGCGGATGTGAAACGGGTCCCGTGACACCGCATCCAGGTGACGTGGATCTCTTCTACGCCGCGTGCTACGGTGGCTCCATGAGCTTCATGTCACGCGTGACCGGACAGCAGCGTGCCGTCAACGTGTGGCCCGTGAATCCCATGGGCAACTCGGCGATCGACCTCAAGGAACGCTTTCAGTGGAATCATCCTATCACCGCGTCCACCCATGACACGAAAGTCGTGTACGTGGGCTCGCAGCATGTATGGCGCTCCGATAATGGTGGCGAAAGCTGGAAGCGCATCAGCGGTGATCTCACGTATGCTGATCCGGCCACCCTTGGTCCGTCGGGCGGCGATATCACGCGCGACCAGACAAGCGTGGAGTATTACGGCACCGTATGGCGCATCACCGAGTCCCCGCACGCCACGGGCGAGATCTGGGTGGGCAGCGACGACGGCAAAGTGCACGTGACACGCAACGATGGTGCGTCGTGGACCGACGTCACGCCCACGGGGCTCCCGAAGTTCAGCCGCGTGCACGAAATCGATGTATCACCGCACACACCTGGTAAGGCGTATGTCGCGGCGGTGCGCTATCGCTCACAGGATCTCCGACCGTACGTCTTCCGCACCACGGATTACGGCAAGACGTGGATGCAGATCACCAAGGGCATTCCCGCCGAACACTATGTGCGCAGCGTGCGTGAAGATCTGAAGCGTCCGGGCTTGTTGTATGCGGGCACGGAGCGCGGTGTGATGGTGTCGTTTGACGACGGACTCAACTGGCAGTCGCTGCAGCTTAACTTGCCGGCGGTTCAGGTGCCTGGACTGGTGTTGAAAGACGACGACGTGATCATCGCCACGCACGGCCGCTCGTACTACGTGCTCGACAACATCACGCCGTTGCGTCAGGCCACCGATATGGTGGCGCAACGTGATGCCCACCTCTTCAAGCCGGCGACCGTGGTGCGCACACTTTCACGCACCACCGAGTCCTACCGACGCACGCGTCAGTTTGCGCCTGAGATTGACTACTACCTCGCGAAGGACGCTGACACCGTCAAACTCGAGATCCTTGATGCTGAGGGCCGAGTGATTCGAACGGTCGTCGGCGCACAGCGAGCAGTTGGCGCGCAGGGTGGTGGCGGTGGAGGATTTGGCGGCGGTGGCGCGCTGCGTACCACGGCTGGACAACACCGCTATCGCTGGGACATGCGTTATCCGGGCCCGCGCACATTCCCGGGGCTCATCATGTGGGCCGCCAATACGCAGGGCCCGCTGGCGCCTCCCGGCACGTATCAGGCGCGCCTTACCGCGCACGGCGCCACGTTTACCGAATCGTTTGACATCGTGGCCGATCCGCGACTCACCACGGTGACACAGGCTGACTTTGATGCGCAGTTCAAGCTGTCATCCGACGTCGCACAGCGCGTGGATGATGCGCATCGTGCCGTGTTGCAGGTGCGCGATGTCCGCACGCAGGTCGATGATCGACTTGGCAAAAACAGCGATGCCGCGCTGCGCACGGAAGCCACGCGCTTCAAGTCGAACATCGCAGCGGTGGAAGGCGAGATCTATCAGGTACGAATGCAAGCCTCACAGGATCCGCTCAACTACCCGATCAAACTGAACAACCAGCTTGCCGCGTTGCGTGGTGTGATTGAGAGCTCCGACGATCGCCCCACCGCGCAGGCGCAGGAGGCGTTCACGGTGCTCAGCGGTGAGCTGGATGTGCAGCTCACGAAGTTGCAGGAGCTGTTTGACCGTGACCTCAAGGCGCTCAATGACAAACTGCGCGCGCTGGGGCTGACGCCGATTACGGTGCCGCCGCTGACGGGGACGACGGTGATGTTCTGAGCTGTGGTGGAGTGAGCTGAGGACCCGAGATCGACGGGGGCGCCGGCGTGATGCTGGCGCCCCTTTTTCTTCTCCGATTTCGGGTTGTCGGTTTGTCGACCGCTACGGGCTCCCGGCTGAGCCTGCAGATCCCGAACTCCGTGGGGAGTCGTCGGTTGTCGGTGGTCGGTTGTCGGTGGTGTTGATCGCGGCTCATGGCCGGGATTTTGAACAGCCCGTGAGTAAAAACCGACCACAGAAAACCGCCCACCGACGACCCCGAACGCAGTTGTGGTGCGCCGCGACAACGTCCGTGGTGCGTAGCGGCCGGCAAACCGAAAACTGGCTACTGAAAACCCCTTATACCGACAACGTCTTTTTCCAAACTGTGCCACGCCTGGAGCGCCCAATTGCACAGATCACACCCCGATCACGGGCCGATCACAGGCGCACCCCATACTCCGGTCGAACAGCGCACCTGGCGCTGTGCACCACCAACCCGGAGTCACCGTGCCCAACTCACTGCTTCGTGCCAGCACCCTCGCGCTCGCCGCAACCCTGAGTGCCTGCAACAACAGCGCCACCGATCCGCTTGAGGGGATCCCCACCAACGACCAGTTGATCCAAACCGCCCAGTCTGCTGGGATGGTGCGGGTCACGGTGCCCGATCCGGATCCGGGGATTCCGGCCTACGCCCGCCTCAACCCGGAACTCAACCAGTTCTTTCACAACGGCGAGTGGCTGGCCATTCCATTCTATCGCGCGCCAGCGGCGATTCCGGCCGACTTCAATCTGCTGAATTTCTTTCACTTCCCCAGCGAATTCGGCCCCGGCGCATTTCACACACCAATTCTCACCAGCGGCTTCTACTTCATCGAAGACGGCGCGCTGCCCGGCACCTTCCCGTCGCTTTCCATGTCGACGGGAAATGCCGTGCCATTCTGGTTTGTGAAGTGGGCCGACTTTCAGGCTGCCATGGCGGACGGTCCCGTCACCATTGGCGATGTCATGGCCATGCACCCGCTGAAAGGAACCGCCACGAAGTTCAACGAAACGCTTAAGCCTCGCATGGATGACCATCTCGTTGTCATTTCTGCCAACGGCCAGCTCGAAGATGGGCGACGCTTCAGCTTTCATGTCACGCATGTCGGCGAGCAAGACGCGCGCGATTCGCATCACCTTCGCACGCTGACTCAGCCGCAACGCTCCACCCACTGCACTTCCGGTTCGCGGCCGGCACGGTATTCCGTGACCACCTGTCCATCGGTCTCAAACACAATGCGGCGCATCGTGTCTTCCGACGGTGTGATCACGAGATATTTGCCGGTCGTGTACTTGTGCGGCGCCATGAGCACCTTGCCCGTGTACAGCGATCCAATGCGCCCTTCGCTGTCACCGATTCTTGCGCCGCCTGCGGTACTCACTCCGCCTTCCGTCACGTCCACTCGCGCTACCGTGTCGTTCACCAGCATCACACGCACTCCCGGTGGCGCCGACGGCCACTCGGCATAGCTGCACTCCGCTGGAGCGCCAACGGCTGCCGAAAAGACGCCGCCCACGGCCGATGCTGCTTCCGACACCGACTGTCCCGCGCGCAGCGGGCCAAAGCCTTCCTCCGTCACACGCCAGCCATCGGGGCCGGTGGTGGCGATAGTGGCTTCCGTATCGCCGCCTGAGGAACAGGCCGAGAGGAACAGTGCCGCGGGAAGCAGGACGACAGCGCGAACGAGTGATGTCATGATTGTGCGGTTTGTGTGTGAACAGTTGTGACACGCGAGACGGCGCAGTACGCGCGGCGCGACGCATGACGGAAGCTATCATGCGACGACAGCTGGCGTTGCCACCGTGCTCCTACGCCTGAGCGCGGCTCATCGCTGCAAACCGGTCATACGGCGTACGCTTCACACTCGATAATGCCCTCAAGT
This sequence comes from Gemmatimonadaceae bacterium, assembly GCA_041742675.1. GTDB lineage: Bacteria > Gemmatimonadota > Gemmatimonadetes > Gemmatimonadales > Gemmatimonadaceae > JAABRT01. The sequence continues at coordinate 9,232 of JBGTOG010000454.1, forward strand.
ACCAGCTGCGAAAGCGATCGTGCGAACTGCAACAGATCGATGTCACGCGGGAGCGCATCCTCCTGCTGCAGCTCCACCAGGTGTTCGCGTAGTGTACGCTGCCCATCAAAGCGCGAAAGCATCATCGCGTCACCGGTGCCGACATCTACACCGCTTACAAACGGTACATCCACTGTGATGCGACCCCGTTCGGCAGTCCACGCATCTTCACCCGCACCGCCGACACGGTACGTGAGCGTCAGCCGCGCACGCGGTGACAGACGCACACGCGAATCAAGCACTGTGGCCGCCATCGTTTCTTGATCTGCACCGGCCGCACCGATGCGCAGCGCCCACGCGACCTGCGGCCAGCGCGTGCCCCCACTGCGTTCCGCAGACAGTGTGAAGCCCACGCGCTTTGCATCGTGGCGACGCAGCACGATCGTGCAGAAGTCCACGGATTCCACCTCCAACTCCCCAAAGCGCTTGAGCTGGCGGACGGCACGCGCGGCTTCCGTCACATTACCCGAAATCAACTTCTGTCGAAAATACTCCGTGAGATTGGTCGTGGCGTTGCGCAGGAAGAGCAGGTCATAGGCATCGCTGTGCTCACCCAACATCGCGCGAACACGGTGCGGTGGAATTTGTCCGGCACGGGAGGAGATCAGACAGGTACAGTGAAAGACACCGCCCGGGGCAAGATGTGCGTGCAGTCCCTGCAGGATCGCACGCGTAATCTGTTCGCCATCTTCTCCGCCATCGCGGTAGATGAACTCCGGTTCCGCAGCGGGCACGTACGGCGGGTGAGCGACGATCGTATTGAACGTCATGCCGTGGACAGGCTGCCACAAATCGCCCTGCAGCGCCGTAACCTGCGACAGTCCGTTCAACCGTGCGTTGAACGCAGCGAACACCGTACTGCGCTCCGTGATATCGACGGCGTAGGCGTGTGCTGCTCCGCCTGCAGCTCCCATCAACGCTGCGATACCTGTGCCGGAACACAGCTCAAGAAACGCATCCACCGGCTCGAGCGGCAACGTGCTCAGGAACACGCGCACGGAAGACGTGATCGCCGGATACACGGCGTCCTGCGGGAGAGACGAGATCGCCACCGCCTTGGCGGACCCGATGGCTACCGTTCGATCAGACACAATCCACGGGCCTTCGGTGGGATAGAGCAGCACGGTCGCGACCACGCAGTTCTCATCATCCGGGTCCGACTCGAGTACGCCCAGTGACGTCAAGAGTTCGCGCGCCTCGCCACCGAGCTGCGCGTCTACGTGTGCTGCGCTCAGCGACTCGGAATCCATGAAGAGTCGCACGAGCACATCCATCGGACGTTCAATGGGCGTTGTGCCGGAGCGTGCGTGTGCGCGCATGCGGAAGTCATAGATCGATTCGCAGCCGGCGTGTGAACAGACGGCCGCTTCCGTGTACCCATGCGTCGCCAATAGCGTACGCAGCGCGACGAACGGCGCGTCCGAGTCCGGAAGGCGAAGCGGAATGACAGCAGGAAGCGATGGCTCGGACATGACGGCAGGGGAAACGGGACGCAGAGGTTCACTGTGCGCGAAGCGGCGGACGCGCACGGCGGAGAAGCGAGTCGATGTGTAAAACGGCGGCACCAAATCGGACCATTGATGGTATCTTACGACTCTGCGCACCCGCCTGCGGCGCCCGCTGAGCGAGCGGCAGTCCCGACCTTCGAGGTTGCCCATGACTCGCGTGCATCTCACCCGTTGGATTGTGCTCCTGACTGCGCTCACCCTGGCGTCAGGCGGGGCGACCTCGCTCCAGTCACAACAGCGTCGCGGTCCCCTGGTGCGCATGCCGGCCTATGCGCAACCCATCATGCTTGACACCATGCGCTTCACGCGATCGGCCACGGGCGCGTCCAAAGCGCGAACGTTCGTCGCCATGCGCGAGGTATACGAAGCGCTCAAGCTTCCCGTCGACTACTCGGATCCGGCCAACGGGCACATTGGCTCGCTGCAACTGCGGATTTCACGCCGTATCGGCGGCGAGCGCATGTCAAAGTTCTTCAACTGCGGGCGCGGCATGACCGGCGACCACGCCGATAGTTGGCGGCTCACAATCGCTGCGGTGAGCTACATCGAAGCGAGCGGTGACGACGACGCTACAGTTGGAACGGCACTGGTCGCGCAGGCCCAGGATATGTCGGGCGCGTCCACGCAGCCGGTGCGCTGTGGTACCACGGGCATGCTGGAGATCCGCATGCTGGAGATGCTGAGGGAACGCGTGGCGGACAGCAGTCCAAAGCGGTGATCGGTAGAGGAGAGAGTGGATTTTTGTGCGGTGGGGGTCCGCACGGCACCGGGGGCGCTCGGTTCGTCGTACGAAATAAAGTAGGCCGAATAGCCGGAAAGCCGCGAGGCACTTTGTAGCCGCAAAGACGAATCAGCACTGCACGCTCGCCGAGTGCCCAGCGGACCGCCGTTAAAACCTCCCCGTAAACCGGAACCGCGTCGCCGGGTGCCACATTGTCGTCACCGACGCCACGCTGCCTGGCGCGTTGGTGCGGCGCCTGATCACCAGCGCCGGCTCGGATGCGTTCATCCGCAGCCACGACGCGACATCAGCCGGCGGCGTCGCCGCTTCAATGCTGAACCTCACCTCCGCCAACGGCACCTCACGCAGCAAGTACGCACTCGGCGTTTCCGCAGCAAAGTCGGCCGCCAGATACTGCGGCGCGACCTCAGGATTCACATATCGGTCTTCCACCTGAATCGGCTCGCCGTTTTCAAAGTGCAGCAGCACCGAATGAAAAAGCGCCGCACCCGCTGGCCGGGCAAACGCATCGGCGAGCATGTCATCCGCCTGACAGCGCCCCAGGTGCAGCATCTGGTTGCTGTACACATGCCCGCGCTCGCGTACATCGTCATCAATGCTGCGAATGGTCATCAGTGTGGCCTCATACTTTCGCCACGCGACGTACGTGCCCGACCCCTGCACGCGCACGACCGCACCTTCCTGCTGCAGCTCGCGCATGGCGCGGTTCACCGTCATGCGCGACACGCCAAACTGCTTGGCCAGCGCCATTTCGCTGGGCACGGCCGCACCCTCGCCCAGCGCGCCGCTCCGGATCTGCCGCATCACCCACGCCTTGATGCGCTGATACGCCGGCCCGGACTCGAGCGGCTCCTCGTCGTCAAAAACAAAGCGGTTGCGATCCGGGCCGTTGGGGCCCTTCGGACCGGAGCTGAAGAGAATCATGAGAGCAGTTGTATAGACATCTGCGACAAACAACGGTTAGAGTTGTACAAGATATGTATAACGCCGCCGTCAAGCGGACTCCTCCATAACAGCCAGCGTATGCCAGCCCTCGACGACCCGCGCTACGATCCGGACCGCATGGTGCGCGCGCCTCGCGGCCCGAAGTTGTCCTGCCCTAACTGGACCAGCGAGGCAGCATTTCGCATGCTGCAGAACAATCTCGATCCCGATGTTGCCGAACATCCGCAGCACCTGGTCGTCTACGGCGGCATTGGACGCGCGGCCCGCGACTGGGCCAGCTTTGACGCCATGCTCGACGCCCTCCGCACACTCGACGACACGCACACGCTGCTCGTCCAGTCCGGCAAACCCGTCGGCACATTCCGCACACATCCCGACGCGCCGCGCGTACTCATTGCGAACTCCAATCTTGTGCCGCGCTGGGCCACCTGGGAGCACTTTCACGAACTCGATGCGAAAGGGCTGTTCATGTACGGACAGATGACGGCCGGCAGTTGGATTTACATCGGCAGCCAGGGCATCGTGCAGGGCACCTATGAAACGTTTGTGGAAGCGGGACGACAACACTATCACGGCGACTGGTCAGGTCGCTGGATTCTCACCGCCGGACTCGGTGGCATGGGCGGCGCGCAGCCACTCGCGGCCACACTCGCGGGCGCGTGCTCACTCGTCATTGAATGTCAGCAGAGCAGCATCGACTTCCGGCTGCGCACGCGCTACGTAGACGAACAGGCGCAGGACATCGACGACGCACTCGCGCGCATTGCACAACACACCGCCGCGCGCACCCCTCGCTCCATCGCCTTGCTCGGCAACGCCGCCGAGCTGCTGCCGCAACTGGTCGAACGTGCACGTGCCGGTGGCCCACGTCCGGATCTCGTCACCGATCAAACATCAGCGCACGATCTGATCAACGGCTATTTGCCCATCGGTTGGACCGTTGACGAGTGGAAGGCCGCGATGGCCGATCGTTCGCAACACGAGCGGTTGCGAGCCGATGCAGCGCGAAGTTGTGCACTGCACGTGCAAGCCATGCTGCACTTTCACGAGATGGGCGTGCCCACCGTGGACTACGGCAACAACATTCGTCAGGTCGCGCTTGATGCCGGCGTTGCCAACGCGTTTGACATACGCGGCTTCGTTCCCGCCTACATCCGTCCCATGTTCTGCGAAGGCAAGGGGCCGTTTCGATGGGTTGCGCTCTCCGGCAACCCCGAAGACATCTACAAGACCGACGCAAAGATCAAGGAACTGTTTCCCCACAATACGCACACGCATCGCTGGCTGGACATGGCGCGCGAACGCATTCCGTTTCAGGGATTGCCAGCGCGCATCTGCTGGCTTGGGCTCGGAGAGCGACACGTTGCCGGACTCGCGTTCAATGAGATGGTGCAGCGCGGCGAACTCGAAGCACCAATTGTCATCGGACGTGATCATCTGGACACGGGATCAGTGGCCAGCCCGAATCGTGAAACCGAGGGCATGATAGACGGTACCGATGCGGTGAGCGACTGGCCGCTGCTGAATGCTCTGCTGAACACCGCCGGTGGCGCGAGTTGGGTGAGTCTGCATCACGGCGGTGGTGTGGGCATGGGCTACTCGCAGCACGCGGGCATGGTGATTGTCGCCGACGGCACCGATGCCGCGCGTGATCGACTTGCGCGTGTGCTGGTGAACGATTGTGCATCAGGAGTCATGCGTCACGCCGATGCCGGCTACGAACTCGCGATCACCACCGCGAAACGATTCGGGCTGGACCTTCCCATGGTGCGGTAACGGTCATGAGCATCTACGCATTGCATGCTGAGCCGGGCCAGCTCTCGCTCAATGATTTGCGCGCTGTGTGGCGTGGTCCGGTGCTGCTGTCGTTTCCGCCATCGGCGTACGAGGCCATCGCACAATCGGCTGATACCATCTCCCGCATCGTGGCGCGCGGTGAGGCGGCGTACGGCATCAACACGGGTTTTGGCAAACTCGCGCAAACGCGGATTGCCGATGCGCAGCTCGAACAGCTACAGCGCAATCTTGTGTTGTCGCACGCTGCCGGCACCGGGCCCGCGCTCAGCGACGAAGTGGTGCGGCTCATTCTCACCACGAAGGCCTCCAGTCTGGCGCGCGGCTACTCCGGTGTACGTGCCGTGGTCGTAGACACGCTGCTCGCGCTGCTCAATGCGGAATTGCTGCCGGTAATTCCCGGCAAGGGTTCGGTGGGCGCATCCGGTGATCTGGCGCCGCTGTCGCACATGTCACTGGCGCTCATGGGCGAAGGCTTTGTGCGCGTGCGCGGCAAAGTAAAACCGGCCGCTGAGGCACTCGCAGAGGCAGAGATTGCGCCGATTACACTCGCGGCCAAGGAAGGATTGGCGCTCATCAATGGCACGCAGGTATCAACGGCGCTGGCGCTGCACGGACTCTTTCTCGCAGAGCGACTGCTTGAAGCGGCGACGGTCACCGGCGCGCTCAGTGTAGACGCCGCGCGTGGCAGTGACACACCGTTTGATGCGCGCATTCACGCCGTGCGCGGTCAGCCCGGACAGATTGCGTCGGCCGCCGTGATGCGTGAACTGCTGCGCGGCAGCGAGATTCGCAAGTCACATCTGGCGAATGATGACCGCGTGCAGGATCCGTACAGTTTGCGCTGTCAGCCGCAGGTCATGGGTGCGTGCCGCGATCTGATCCTGAACGCTGCCCAGGTGCTGTGCACCGAAGCGAATGCGGTTACGGACAATCCGCTGGTATTCGCCGACGCCGACGATGTGCTCTCCGGCGGCAACTTTCACGCTGAGCCCGTTGCGCTGGTGGCTGATACGCTCGCACTGGCAATCGCCGAGATTGGCGCGCTCTCAGAGCGGCGCATTGCGCTGCTGATTGACAGCGTGTTGTCGGGATTGCCGCCATTTTTGGTGCACGATGCGGGACTCAATTCGGGATTCATGATTGCGCACGTGACGGCCGCGGCGCTGGCATCGGAGAACAAGTCGCTCGCGCATCCAGCAAGCGTGGACAGCTTGCCGACGTCCGCGAATCAGGAAGATCATGTGAGCATGGCCACATTCGCAGCGCGGCGACTGCACGAGATGGCGCAGAATACGGCCACGATTATCGGTATTGAGTGGCTCGCAGCTGCGCAGGGGATTGATATGCACTCACCGCTCACCACAGCGTCAGCGTTGCTTCCTGCGCTTGAGTGCCTGCGCTCGCGCGTGTCCTTCTACGCACACGATCGCCTCTTTGCGCCGGACATCGAACACGCCACTCAGCTGGTACTGCAGGGATTTGCCAGTGATATGTGTGCGGAAAAACTCTCAGCACTGTGGCAACGTGATGCATGACACACTGTGGCAACGTGATCTATGACAGACTATGGCAACTTGATTCATGACAGACTGTGCACGCGGTAAGGTGGTGCAGCACAGCATTTCTGGCACACAATCCGTTCACTTGGCATGACTGTCCCACCTGTTCTGACACTCTGGCGCAATGCGCGGCTGGCCACACTTGACGGCCCCGGCTGGGGCTTGATCGACAACGGCGCACTCGTTACTCGCGGCGCAAAGATCGCCTGGGTTGGACGCGAAGCAGATCTTCCCGATCAGTTGTTGCGTGAACCACACGAGGTGCAGGATCTGGACCGGTTGCTCGTCACGCCTGGTTTGATCGACTGTCACACGCATCTGGTCTATGGCGGCCAGCGCGCCGCCGAGTTTGAGCTGCGGTGTCAGGGTGCCTCGTATGAATCCATCGCGCGATCCGGTGGTGGCATTCGGTCCACCGTTGCTGCCACGCGGTCGGCCACTGAGCAGATGCTGTTCGAACGTGCCGTGCGACGTGCGTGTGCACTCATGAGTGAAGGGGTGACCACGCTGGAGATCAAATCGGGCTATGGACTCTCGCAGGAGTCGGAAGCGAAGTCGCTGCGCGTAGCGCGTCGCATTGGCAGCGAGCTGCCGCTCACCGTGCGCACCACATACCTCGGCGCGCACGCAGTGCCGCCAGAGTTTGAAGGACGCGCCGACGACTACATCACGGCCGTGTGCGACTGGCTTCCTGAACTGCACAAGCAGGGACTGGTCGACGCGGTGGACGCCTTCTGTGAACGCATTGCATTCTCGCCCGCGCAAACGCAGCGGGTGTTTGAGGCCGCGCAGGCGCTGAAGCTGCCGGTCAAGCTGCACGCCGAACAACTCTCCAATCAAGGCGGCGCTGAGCTCGCGGCGTCGTTCGGTGCGCTGTCATGCGATCACATTGAGTACCTGAGCGACGCCGGTATTGCGGCCATGAAGCGCGCAGGTACGGTCGCCGTGCTGCTCCCCGGGGCGTTCTACGTGCTGCGCGAAAGTCAGCAGCCGCCGGTGCAGGCACTGCGCTCCTTCCAAGTGCCCATGGCCATCGCCACCGATCACAATCCCGGCTCTTCGCCCGGACTCTCGCTGCTGCTCATGGCCAACATGGCCTGCACATTTTTTGGTCTGAAGCCGCTTGAAGCCGTGCAGGGCATGACTGTACATGCCGCACGCGCGCTCGGACTCAGTGATCGTGGTCGTCTGGCGGCCGGACTGCGCGCCGACTTTGCGGCGTGGGACCTCGAACATCCGCACGAGCTGGCGTACTGGATGACGGGTCCGCGGGCGCGTCGTGTTGTCGTCGCTGGCGAGGAGCGCTCGTGAGCGTCGCGCTGCTCGGCTTCGCGGTAGACGAAGGCGTGCGGCGCAACAATGGTCGCGTTGGTGCGACCGGTGGGCCAGATGCACTTCGGGCTGCTCTCAAGCGTATTCCGGTGATTGCCGAGGCCTCGCTGACCGATCTCGGAAACGTACAGTGCACAGATCGCGATCTTGAATCAGCGCAGGCAGAACACGCTGCACGAGTGGAGCAGGTGGTTCGTGATGGTTCGCTCGCGTTGTGCATAGGTGGCGGTCACGAAATCGCCTTTGCCACTGCGAAGGGGATTCTCGCCGCTCGTCCAGATGCTCGGCGTGTGTTGGTCATCAACATCGATGCGCACTTTGATGTGCGCATGGCCAGCCAGTCCACGTCGGGCACCTCGTTTCGTCAAATTCACGAGTTGTGCACTGAGCGCAATATCGAGTGTGCGTACCGCGTGTTCGGCATCAGTGCGTTTTCAAACAGCACCGAGCTGTTCACTCGCGCGCAGCAGATGCAGGCACGCTGGTGGCGTGATGACACGCTGCAGGACGCGGCGGGTACCAACAACGCGCTGAGTGCGATCGCCGAGGAGTTGCAGTCACATGATGTGATCCATCTGAGCGTGTGCCTGGATGTACTCCCGGGCGGTCAGGCACCCGGTGTCTCCGCGCCGGCGGCGCTTGGCGTGCCTCTCGCCCAGGTGGAGCGCCTGGTGGATGCCGTGCTGGCGAGCGGGCGGGTGGCCGCGGTGGATATCGCCGAACTCAATCCGGTGCATGACCGCGACGGGCTCACGGCGCGGGTTGCGGCGCGGCTGGCGGCGCGCATCATTTCCCGTGCGCGGGGTATAGTCCCCGCACCCTGATCCCAATCGCCCATGCGCCCGCACGTTGTACACAAGTTGCGTTTGCTGTTGTCAGTTGGCGCGGCGCTTCTTGGCACCGCGCTCTTTGGCACGGCACTGCACGCGCAAAGCGACGAGCCACCGCCTCCGCTCCGCCGCGTGCTGGTGGTAGACGGTGACACCGTGCGACTTGGTGAGCCACTCGGTGAACTCGTGCGCTTTATTGGCTATCCGGGCGACACGATGGTGCGCTTCCCGCCTGGCTCGTTCGAAGGATCGGACGGTGCGATGGCCGTGTTCGATGCCTCAGGCAAGGTGCGCCGACTTGGCTTTCTGTACGGCGAACGGCACAACATGGATGTCATGATCGGCCGTCTGTACAACTATCACGGTCGCAGCCCGAAGCACGCAACGTTCCCGATTCCCGAAGGCACGCGCGAAACGTGGACGTGGAGCGACAAGGAAACCGAGCTGACGTTCACACGCTTCACGCCGGCGCAGAGTTCGGTGGTGGGGCTGCTGCTGGTGACGAACTTGAAGCGGTAGTCCCGACCCGGCCCGCGCTCGGGTGATGACGACGGCGTTCAAATGGTGAAGCCGTCTACCGTTGGCAGTGTTAGCCTCGGCGTATGTTCGCTTGCCACCCGCCGCCGAGTGATCGTACGATATGGGCATGTCCGCGACACAGTCACGATGGACCGCGTCCGCCGCGATGGCCCTACCGGACGATGGCAACCGCTACGAAGTGCTCAACGGCGAGCTCGTGGTGACGCCCGCGCCGTCGTGGAGGCATCAGGCGGCAGTGGAACTGCTGGCGCCGCTGCTGCGCGCCTACGTGCGACAGTGTGGGCTGGGCTGGGTTAAACACGCGCCTGCCGATGTGAGCTTCGCGACGGACATGCTGGTGCAACCTGACATTTTCGTCGTGCCGCACCGTGACGGTGGTCCGAAATCGGATTGGTCAGCGGTCACGGAACTGTTGCTCGTGATCGAGGTGTGCTCACCGTCAACAGCTCACGTGGATCGCGGCGCCAAGCGTGTGTTGTATCAGTCGCACGGCATTCCGGAGTACTGGATTGTGGACGTTGAAGCCCGGCGGATCGAGCGGTGGGTGCCGAGTGCACAGTCAGCGGATGTTGTCGCTGACACGCTGCATTGGCAGCCGCGCGATGACGTCTCTGCGCTGGAAATCGATCTTGTACGATTGTTCGACGATATCGAGCGTTGACCGTGCGTAACGGAGTCGTTCACTGAAGTTGAGCATTGCCAGCGCTCGGCGCATCCCCTGCTCTATTCCAGCGTGTCCGGCGCCACCGACCCATTCTCCACCAGCACACGTCGCCCCTCCTCCGACCGCACAAACGCGAGAAACGCGTCAATCGCACTCCCCGGCTGCGCACGCGTGATGAAATACGACGAGCGCAGCAGCGCGTAACGTCCGTTCTGCACTTCGGTGGGTGACGGCATCACACCATCAAGCGCCAGCGCGCGCACAACACCGGCGCTCTGCTGCACCACCGTGGCCGTGGTTACGCCAATCGCGCCTTCGGTGCTCTCAAGGGCCAGTGCCATGTCGCCGGTTTCCTGCACCACTCGCGCCTGCGGCGATATGGCGAGCGTTCGCGCGCAGGCAATGCGATCGCGCAGCACTTCCATGTCCACTTCGTCTTCGGGACGCACCACGAGTGCGAGCGCCAGGTCGCGACCGTCGCCAAGCTGACGCCACGACGTCACTCGGCCGGCCAGCACATCGCACAGTTGCGCCGACGCGAGTCCGGCGAGCGAGACCGATGCGGCGTGCACGCCGAGCAGTACGGGCGTGACGGCAATGCGGTGCACTGGCAATCCTTCGGTGCGAAGCGCCGCTGTGTCGAGTCCGTGGCTGGCGAGTGCGATGTCCATGCGACCCGCGCGCAGTGAGTCGAGCCTTATGCGCGAGCCAAGACCGTTGCCAAAAGTGACCTTCGCATCGGGATGCTGCTGCATGTACGACTCGGCGAGCGCACGCACCAATGGCATGACGCCGTTGGAGCCATCGATGTGCACGGTGTTGGATGCAACGCCTGATGCGGTGCGATCCGAGTCGGCGCGGTTGCACGCGGTGAGCAGAGAGAACGTTGCGAGCAACAACACTGTTGTGAGATGCAGTCGGCGCAACGTTGCTTGCGCGACTCGGCGGCGTACGCTGTGCGTCACGCTACTCATCAATGAACTCTGCGGTCGTCTGACGCCGCCGGTCCACCACCAGCCGCGTGACATCCGGACGCGCGTAGTGTCCGGCCGGATCAAATGTCTGCCGTTCACGACGAACCAGTCCGTGATGCAGCGTCACGGCAATCAGGCATTCTGCGTCCGCGACCGGTTCCACGAGCCAGCCGCCGTCCGGAGCGGCAATGCACGAGCCACCGTTGGCGAGCTGTTCTTCGCTGCCGCTCCGAATCACATCGGCGTGCGGCACATCGTCGCCGATATCTTCGCATCGCAGCAGGGCGCAGGCCGAGAGCACGTAGGAACGCCCTTCGCGCGCGATGAAGCGTGTGATGTCGCTGGTGTTGCGCACATTGCCGGGCCAGAGTGCGATGTGCAGATCTTCGCCTTGCGCGTAGAGTGCCGCGCGTGGCAGCGGCATCCAGTTTTCCCAGCAGTTGAGCGCGCCCACGGTGAATGCGCCTACGTTGTGCGTGACCAGTCCGTGTCCGTCACCCGTGGCCCACGCCAGCCGTTCTTCGTACGTGGGCATGAGTTTTCGGTGCACGCTGAGTATGCGTCCGTTCTGCCCGATCTGCACGGCGCTGCAGTACACACTGTGTCCACCGCGATCGGCGGCTCGTTCAATGCAGCCCACCACAACATGCACGCCATGATCAGCGGCCGCCGATTGCACGCGATGCAGTCCACCGCCGCTGATGTCTACCGCCTGATCGAGGTAGTGCGCGTACAGCGACTTCTGCAGCGGCGATTCAAAGCGTGCGCCGTCGGTGCGCTCGAGCCAGAACGGATAGCCGGGAACGAGCGCTTCGCCGAACGCGACGAGTTCACATCCGTCGTTGGCAGCACCTTCGATCCAGGTGGTGACTTTATCGATCGTGGCTTCGCGATCGAGCCACACAGGGGCGATTTGCGCGATGGCGGCGCGGAGGGTGTGTGAGTCGGACATGCCGCAAGATCGCCGCGTGCAGCGCTTCGCCACCAGACGGTCAGGCCGTGGGTTGACATGAAAGCCGATTTGTCGATATTTACTTTATAAAGCGATTTGACTTTCAACAGTGAAAACCGCTTTATAAATAGCATATTGTAGAATACCCTTTCAAAAAGAACGTATGACAGAACCCCGGCGGCCTCACACCCTCTGGACGCGCATGGGCTTTCGCCACGACCCCTACTATGTAGAGCCGCTGCCCGTGGCGCAGGAGTCCCTCGATCTCTTTGTGGGGCGAGCTGACGATCGGCGGCGCTTGCTCAGTTTCGTGCGGGAGACCCCGACCGGGAAAACCATGATCCAGGGCGCGCCGGGGGTCGGGAAGACATCGCTTTTGAATGTCGTGCAGCAGGAGCTGCTCGCCACCGGCGAACGCTGCCCCCTGTTCAGTGTTATTGAGGTGCCGGCCGATCAGACACGCGAAGCGTTCCTGCTCACGGTCATTAGCGGCGTTGTCTCCACGCTGGACGAACTCTTTGGCGAAGAAGAGCTGGAGGGTCAGGCATCGATCGTTCAGGCGCGCGAGGCGGTGCGTCAGACGGTAGGGGCAGCGCGTGACCTCGGCATCAGCGCCACCTTGCCCGGTGGACTAGGCGGCGGGGTGCAGGTCGGGCGTGCTCCGGTCCCCTCGGCGCCGCTGGCGCCCACCGTCCCGATGCTGCTGGGGCTGCTGAACGGGCTGGTTGGCGTCATCCGCGCGCGCGGATTCGACGGACTTGTCGTCCCTGTCAACAACCTGGACACCCTGACGGAGCAGCAGGCGGCTCAGTTCCTTAATCACACCCGCGACGTCACCATGGGGCAGAACTCCCCGTCGATTCACTGGGTCTTCATCGCGGGACCGGCGCTCTTCGCGACACTGGAGACGCGAGACGCGTACCGCCGCATCAGCGAGTCGTTCACCAACAACCCCGTCACGCTGGGGCCCCTGGCGTGGGACGATGTCAAGGCCGCGCTCGAGCGGCGGCGGCTCCACTTCGCGCTCGACCCGGACGTGTCGCTCCCGGTGAGCATGACGTTGGCGCAGGAAATCTATGAGGCTGGCGATGGCGAGTTGCGATTCACCATGGCGCGCCTCTCCCGCACGGTCCGAGAGTTTGCCGCCGCCTTCCCGTCCGAGCGCACTGTTCCGGACGCTATCGCCCGCACCCTGCTCGCGGAGTGGGGGCGCACCCAACTGCGAGAGGCGAAGGCGACCGCAGGCGAGCAGCGCGTGCTCGACTACCTGGCGACGCATGCGACGATCCGGCCGAAAGATTTCGAGGCAGTGAACGTGTCCTCGGCGCAACGTCTCTCGCAGCTGCTCGGAGCGCTCGTCAAGAAGCACTATCTCGCGGGCGGCAATCGGACGCCATACCGCCTCACGCCGTCCGCACGGTTTGCCCTCCATGAGGCCTGACTGACGCTTTGTGACACCAGAGCGCCGCCAAGTGGCGGTCATCGGACATGCCGCCAGATCGTCGTGTGCAGCACTTCGCCACCCGTGACCGTGACGAGGCACGTTGCCGTTCATCGCTCCGGTGGCGCGACGGCGGAGGGTTGGAGGCGATTTTCCTTGACACCGTTGCCGAGTTGGCCTTGGGTGCCGCGGCCCCAGCAGAAGGCGAAGCCATCCTTCGTAATCGCACACATGTGCTTCGCGCCTGTAGACAGGGACTGATACGGTCTCATTGATCGAATGAACCGGGGCACCGGTGCCAAGGTGGTGGTGCCATCGCCGAACTGTCCCGCGTCGTTCAAGCCCCAACAGTACAAGTCATCGGACTCGTTGATACCGCAGGAATGCACTTGGCCGAGCAGCAAGCGCTTCCAACGATGGCTCCCAACCATCGCTGTGGGCACGCTCACACTTATTGTGTCGCCACTCCCGTCACCCAGCTGATGAAACCTGTTCCACCCCCAGCAGAACGCTCTACGCTGCGCATCCAGAGCGCAGAAATGGTGTCCACCTGCGTACAGATCTACAAACGCCTGATCACCGTACACTTTTGACGGCACGGCACTCTGCTGTCCGGTTCCCGGCGCCGGGGGCGCCCCGTCACCAAGGCTGCCGTAGTCATTGGAGCCCCAGCACCAGGCGCGACCGCTGGTGTCCAACGCGCACGTGTGGCCTATACCAGCGGCGATCGTGTTAAATCGTAAGTCGGTTAGCACCGGGCTCGGAACGAGCGCGACGGGGAAACCTTCGCCCACGCCATTACCAAGCATGCCTCGAAAGCCGTTACCCCAGCAGAACGCCTGGCCACTGATCGTTACCGCGCACACGTGCGAAGAACCGGTCGTGATCGACTGCCATCGATGACCACCAGACACCGGCTCGAACCCCCTCCGATCGGTCGTGGTGCCGTCACCGACTTGGCCGCGTGTGTTTCGACCTGCGCAATACGCTTCTCCGTTCGCGGTCAATGCGCAGAGTGGCGATTCGCCTACGCTGATGGTCGTCATCTTCGCACCAGCAGGAATAGCTAGTGGTACCAGCGTCACCGGTATCTCCAGATCCAGCGTCTGCATGCTGAGATCGAGTCGTCTTCCCTCTGGTCCTCCCCAACAGTATACGGTACCCGTTCCAGCTTGAATCCCACAGGTTCGCCAGTGACCCGCCGCGATTTGATCCCAGCGCATAGCGTCTCCCTGCGGCGAGAGGGTATCGCAACTGCTGCTGCTCGCCAGAAAGGCGAGCAGCAGGACGTGTGTGAGGTGCCGTCGGTACGACGCCCTCTGCACAGCACGCATCAGATCGGGCATATCATGGCGCCCGAACTGACGGACACGGTTACCGACGTCGTGGACTGGGCGAAATCTGCGCCGGTCACGGTAAGTCGCAGCAGGAACGAACCGCCGTGCGAGACACTGTTCGCGTAAGTGAGCTCCTGCTGATTACCGACCAGCATGCTGCCTACCCCCCACTCGTACGTCAGCGGGGCCGCACCACCGCTGACCGATGCGAACCATACGCAGCTGGCAGACGGCTTCACGTCCGTAGGTCCGTCTATGCTGATGGAGGGCACGGATGGTGCGGCGGCCGACAGCGCGCCCGCGATGTCAAGACGTCCATGACCAAAGTAGATGTCGTAGCCCGTGCTGCCGAGATCATGCGCGCCCACCCACAAGCGACGCCTGATCTCCGGCGCGGACCAAGAGCTGTTGTACGATCGGAGTAGCGCCGCTGCAGCCGCTACATGGGGTGCAGCATAGGATGTTGCTGACACTGCGCAGAGTGAGTCGTCGAGGCAGGTTGTCACAACAGACTGTCCGGGTGCAGAGAGCTCGATCTGCGGACCGAAGTTGGAGAAGCGCTGGAGGCGAAGGTATCGCTCGATGTCGTGGCCGAAACAGCCACCACCGCTGCGAGGGACGCGGGATATGCGACCGCTCCCGCGTCATTGCCAGCAGCCGCCACCACCAGTATGTCATCTGTATAGTACGCGTAGTTGATCTGATCTGTCAGCGCTACGTTCGCATCGTCGAATCCTGTACTGATGTTGATGGCGGCAACACCATTCGCCCGTCCCATCTGCACGCCACACGCAGTGGCCAAGGCGCTCGGCTCTTCATCTCCGTCTTTCGCGATCCAGAGCGATACGCCGTGAGAAACGCCGATGATTCCGATCGAGTTGTCGGTGGCGGCTGCGATGCCCGCGACTTCGGTACCATGACCAACTACATCCCACAGACCGACAGTCGTATCGCAAAGGCCGACGACGGGGGAATACAGATCGAAGTGGTTTTCCTGTATGCCACTGTCAATGATTAGTAGCTTCTCGCCACCGCCAGTCGTGGAAACCCACGCAGGCGGTGCGTTCACTTTCTTCACGTTCCATGTCGTATCTTGCGAAAGGCGCCTGCCGGTTGTCACCGGTTCGATATACTCGATCACCGGATTGCGGCGAAGCTCGGACAGGTCGGCGGGATCGATCACCGCCGCCATGCTGGGCATGTCGTCGAACTCGAATCGAAACGTGGCGCCTGTATTCCTTACGGCTTCCTTGCCGAGCAGCACCGTAGCATCGGATACCAGCACGCGCCCGCGCCCATCAACTCCCTCAACCTGCTCGGCCTCCTTGAAACCGATGAATACAAGGTTGTTTGCGCGTTCGACTTCGCCTCGCAGGTCTTCGTCGGACATTCGCCGCCAACGATTGTCTCGCTCCGGCGACACCGTCTGTAGGCGTGTTTCCTGCGCAGCAGCGAGGGTGGTTCCTTCAGCCGGCCCGACATCCGTTGGCGTCCGCACGTTGTCAGGAGAACAACCCGCGACTACCCCCCCCCCCCGCGATCAGTGCCGCTATCAGCGTGGACCTGCGCATCCTGGAATTCATGAGTCGTGCCTCGAGCAGAGGTAAACCAGCAAGCGAATCCAGAACGTGCGGGCACCAGTGAACGCCGTCAAGCATGTCAACATCGAGCAAAGAGATGCTACGTTCGCGGCCAAACGTAACTGCGGCGCAGTTTCCTGAAGCGCAGGGCGGCTAAAGTCATCACACGCTGAAAGTTGAAAACGCGCGAGCGGTTCTGCACATGACGGCGGGATTGAGAAAGTACCAACTGATGAGATCGTCATCTTTCAGTACACGCCACTTGCGCCGCGGGACCATTTGCGGGCTCAACGTGCCCGAAAGTCGCTGCGGACATGCCGCGCTTTATTCACCGCGCGTTGCTTGACAGCGGGGTCGCCATTCTCTTGCGGCCGCTGCCGTAAGTGACGCGCCTTATATCCCGGTGGTGACCTTGTCGATGGTGGCTTCGCGATCCAGCCACACGGGGGCGATTTGCGCGATGCCGGTGCGGAGGGTGTCGGTTTGAGACATGCCGTAACATCGCGCGGCAACATCACCGTACACCGGTGGCACATTGGAGTGCTAGTGGCTCACTGGAGTGCTACAGGTCACCGCGCTTGACCGGCACATTCGGCTGCACGTACTCAACGATGCGATATCGCCGCAGCCAGACGGCCTGATGTGGCGTGACGTTCACGGCCACTGAGGCACCGCCCATGAACACCTGCTGCACTTCGATGCCCATGGCATGCAGCAGCGACAGTCCCTGCCACACCGTCTCGGGCGAGACGACCACGACGCCGTAGGGATTCACTCCGTACCGTGCGTCGCGGTCTTTGAATCCGACAGCGACTCTCCCCTGAGCACGCGACACCTGCGCACGGAGCTCACTGTCAGTCATCTGCACAACGCGGGAGCTGGCCCCCGTCGTGCCGGTGATCGCGCCGTCTGAGTCACAGGCGGCGACCGCGAGAATACTCACACCAACCGCAACAACAGCGCATAAGCGCGAGAATCGGCCCACGAACCACCTCTCTGACTGGCTGAACTCTGATGAGTACACGCCGCGCGCCTGACAGACACAGTGGCGGGCATGATATGCCGGTGTCAAGTTGAGAAGGAATTCTCCACCCTCCGTCACAGGTATCCCCATGCAGTCTGCAGATCGACTCAGCAAGCTCGCTCGAACTGGTGCGTGCGGCGCGATCCTCGCCGTCACAACCGCGCACTCGGTCACTGCCCAGACCCTCCCCACCAACGACCCCGTCATCAAGCGCCTCTGGGCGCTCGGCATGGACAGCTCGCGCGTGCAGGAGCTCGCGCAGGTGCTGCTCGACTCACTTGGGCCGCGACTCAGCGGGACACCGCAACAGAAGGCGGCCAATGACTGGGTGGTGAAGACCTACACCAACTGGGGCATCACCGCGCGCAATGAACAGGTGGGCACGTGGCGCGGCTGGCGTCGCGGACATTCGCACATTGATCTGCGCACGCCGCGGGTGCGGTCGCTGGAAGGCACCATGCTCGCCTACAGCCCGGGCACGGGCGGACGACCGGTGGAAGGCGAAGCGATTGTATTGCCACGCTTTGCCGACAGCACGGAATTTGTGCGCTGGTTGCCGCAGGCGCGGGGCAAGTTTGTGCTCGTGTCGGCACCGCTGCCAACATGCCGTCCGACAGAAAACTGGACCACCAACGCCACACCGGAAGTGAAAGCGCGCATGGACGCCGAGCTGCGTGACGTGCGCACGGAATGGAGCGGTGCCAGTGTGCGCGGCACGGGCTATTCGCTGGCGCTCGGCTCGGGCACGCTCGGTATGCGTCTTGAAGAAGCGGGTGCGGCAGGTGTGATCACATCGCGACCCAAGGACGCGTGGGGCAGCATTGATGTGTTCGAGAGCTACAACACGCGCGCGCCGGCGCTGGCGCTGTCGTGTGAAGATTACGGTCTGGTGTTTCGTCTGGCCGACAACAATCAGAAGCCAACGCTGCGCGTGGACGCGGACGCCGAGTTGCTCGGTGAGCAGCCGATCTTCAATACGATTGGTGTGATTCGTGGCAGCGAGTTGCCGGAGGAGTATGTCGTGCTGTCGGCGCACTTTGATTCGTGGGACGGCGGTTCCGGCGCCACCGACAACGGCACCGGCACGCTCACCATGATGGAAGCGATGCGCATTCTCAAACTCGCGTATCCCACGCCAAAGCGCAGCATTCTGGTGGGCCACTGGACGGCCGAGGAGAAGGGACTCGTGGGTTCACGCGCGTTTACGGAAGACAATCCCAAAATCCTTGACGGCATTCAGGCCGTGTTCAATCAGGACAACGGCACCGGTCGCATCGTGCGCATTGGCGGCGGCGGCATGGTGAACTCGCCCAAACACATCAACGCGTGGATGGCCAAGCTGCCCACCGAGTTCTCCACGCAGATCAATTTCGGCGGCCCCGGCTCTCCAAGTGGCGGCGGCAGCGATGATGCGTCGTTTGCATGTCACGGTGTGCCCGCGTTTGGTTTGGGTGCGCACGGCTGGAACTACGGGCAGTACACGTGGCACACCAACCGCGACACGTATGACAAGGTTGTCTTTGAGGAACTCAAGGGCAACGCGACGATCGCGGCGATGTTTGCGTATCTCGCGAGTGAAGATCCGGAGAAGGTGTCGCGCGAACGCGTGGATGTCGCGGCGCGTGCGCAGGCCGGTGGTGCCGGTGGCCCGCCCGGTGCGATGACGTGGCCGACGTGTCAGCTGGCGCCGCGGACGACGAATCCGCGGTTGAGGTAGGGGGGGGTCCGTCATGGCGGTGAAGACGTGGTGATCGCACGTCGCTTTAGCTAACGGTAACTACTCCACTCCGCAACGGAATCCGTATCCGCTTTGCGCTCCGAAGACATATACATCACGTCCGTATCTGACCAGTCGGCTGCTAAGCGGAGCACTCTCATTTCCAAAGTTTCTCTGTAGGATGCGCCCACTGCTGCGTTCGTGTACGTTGACGCGTGAGTCCGACGAAAGCACGAAGCGGCCACATAGCGCTTGCGAGTCCATGCTCGACCCCCCCCGAATCTGCCATAGCACCTCACCGTTTCCGACTCGCAGAGCTCTCACGTACGAATCACCAGATGTAATGAACAACGTGTCTCCGGAAAGCGAAGGTGGAGAGAAGGGACCAAAAAATCCCAACTCTCCACCGAAACGCCAGAGAGCCTCGCCCGAGTTCCTGTCCAGCGCAACGACAACATTTCTACCGCGATCACCGAAGACTATTGCTGCGTCTGTCACGGCTACCTCGCTGATCGCGTATGACATCTGCTGACCATCGCCCTCAATGTGAGTCCACAGCACATCTCCTGTAGAGCGATCAAGTGCGACGATGTATGCCTGGCTGCGTTCCCCATTCACCGTGAGGTAGCGCTCCACGGCAGCGAAGACAGTATCACCGGCCACGGTGACGCCGCGGACGATTGAGCGAAATTCCCAGTCCGCGCCCAGTGCGGTGCGCCAGCGCGTTGCGCCGTTTCGCGCATCCAGCGCGAAAAGTTCGTGATCAGTGCCGAGGTAGAACGAGCCGTCATACGCCGCGGTCACGCACAGCGAAGCAGACACCGGAAGCGAAACTCGCCACAGTTCCGCACCCGTCAACACGTCGAGCGCAACCGCATATTCTCCTGCGAACAGCACACGATTCTGATCGATCGAAAGGCTTCGCGGTGTGCCCGCTGGGCGAGGGGATCGCCAAAGCTCGGCCCCATTCAAGCGATCGTAAGCAACAATCCACAAGTTCGGTGCGCTGGGCGCAATTACCACTCTCGTGTCGTCTACCGCGGGAACAACAAAGGAGGTGGACATGACCGGAATCCTAAAGAGCAAGCGGAGGCCATCGTCGTTCACGTTTGGCGGAGGTGCCGTGCCCTCTGTGCAGGCGCAGAGCAGAGTCACAACTGTCGTCAGCGAGGCGCGCGAACTCAGCTGCTTCATGGAACCACTCCGAGATCCAAAAGCACCTGAGAAAGGCGGACTAATACTTGCGGACTGGCTGTCTCGCCGGTGTGAGAGTCTGCGAGTTCGCCCTGGATCGACAGACGAATAGGAGCAAACGTTCCCGGCACAGCTGGGTAGCGCTGTGTCGAATACTGCAGGAAGCCATCTGACGCAATCTCGGTGCCTCCTACCAGATCATTCCAGAACGCATCAACCACATCCAGCTTGGTTACGACGAAGTTGCCTACGAAATAGAGGAGGCTTGCTACATGATCCCAGAAGGACCACGAGTCCCAATATGAGAGAGAGCCTGGATCTGAGCACGCCGTCCAATGTGTGGAATATCCAGAATAGCCACAGGACACACCGCCGCTGAAAGCGGGCGCCATATAGCGCACCCACGTGCTGAGTGCGCGCAGGAACAGCGCAGAGCGATAAACCGTCTCCACGTTCGCCGTAAGCTGCGCACCGTTCGGACGCTGGTTGGTGAACAGCGCCGTGCGCGCTGTCGTCGCGTCACCTACCACGCGAAACAGCGACCAACGGGGCGGCACTTCCACCTGGATGCTGGCGCGCTGGAAGGGCTCGGGAGTGGAGTTCAACGTGGACAGGAACGAGGCCCCGGGCACGAGATCGTTGACTACCGGTGCAAGTGCTCCAGCCACGCCATACGTAATGACATTTGACACCGCCGCCGCAATCGCTGCGTCCCGAACGCTGCAGAGGACCGATCCGAAACACTCCCCGCCAATTTTGCTCGCAAGCAGCGACTGAAGGACTTCGGCTGGAACCTCGGCGATCTTCGCGCCCTCATGCGGTGAAGCTATCGTCACAACGCCTGCGATCGCTGTCCCTGACAGCTGTGCGGCGCGTCGAGCGATTAATCCACCCTGACTGTGCCCGACAATGTACGTCGCTCCGGTCAGATTGCTGACCGCGCCCTGCAGCACCGCCGCCTGTGAGCCAATTGCATCAAGCGGCGTCAAGCTGAACGCCAGCTCTCTCGCCACCGGGAGCTGCGAAGAAATCATCGGACGCATACCATCCCACGTACTCGCGCCACTGCATATCCCATGCTGCCAGATGAGGTTCACACCGCTCGCTGCTACTACAGTGTCGATGTTTACTCCTTCGTTTCCGCACACGCCACCAGCGCTTGCCGCGACGCTGACAGTGTTGGCTGCGACTGTGTGCGGCAGCGGCTGCACCGACTCGAGTTCTGCGGCGCGCGTCCTCGAGTCGGCCGATGCATCGAGTCGTCGGCCTGCCCGCTGTTGATCCTTCGCGGTGTTCACATTGAAGCGCAGATACTCGATACGGGTGACCTGCACAAATGACGATGCGAGCGCTGTCGCGGGTCCCTGCTCGCTGGACCGCACCTCCACCAAGCGCCAGAGGGTATCGCGGCTGGCTCCCCAACGAGAATCAAATCGTCGATAGCGTCTGGTCACGGTCGTGGTTGCTCCGCCGGATTGCATTCCCATCGCTGTCGTGCTTCCGCGATGAACCGTAGTGACCAGGCGCTCGCTCCCGTTTTCGCTAATCGATGATCGTTGCTCATTCGGCGCAACCTGCGGTTGCTGCCCGCATGCTGTTGGATCGACCAAACAGGGGTTGCTCCCTCCCCCTCCATTGCCGCCTGGTGGTAGCAGTGCATCCAACAGGGAGCCTCCGGGCAGGCCGTTCACGGCCATGAACGCATTGAACTGCGTGGAATGGAGCACTGCGCCAAATCGATCGAGAATCGACAATTGATTTCCTACGGTTCTCATCGCGCCAATGTGCATCGCTGTCGCTGACTGGTCCCAGTAGACTCCGAAGTGCAACTGATCGTCCGTGCCGAAGCCGCCTTCGACGTAATACTCATCGGGCTGCACTTCCAACGGACCCGACATGGAGGCAACTGAAAATCCTGCGCTCTCGACGGTCGAGGATACTTTGACGGCAAAGTGTGAATCCCCCACGTTGATGGCGAGATCGCGCAGCGGCGGTTGGGCGTTGCGTGACTGCGAGAACGAAGGAGCCCCGTCAACACTCTCGGAGCCTCAGACATCTTGCGCTGTGTCGCAGCCGATCGACGCGAGTAAGCAGAGGGATGCCAATGCCGCGGTTCGTTTCATGTCTCGCTCCCTGGAGTATGCGTGTATCGCAGCGTCCGAACAGCTCCTGTTTACTAGCGCAAACGTCCACGGTGCACAATAGGGCGAAGGCTGGCGCGACTTTTTCGAGCGGTAGCGAGCACAACGTTTGCCGCCATCCGGCAAAGCCCCTTGTCTAGATCGCGATGCGCGTCAGCATCACCGCCTCGCGGCGTTGCGAAGGCTCGACTATGTGTTGCGTGCCGCGGACTGATTCTTTCGTGCGGTTCACCTGTTGTCGAGCTGGCAAGGTGTTCGCCGCCCGCGAACGGCGTCGGTGGTGGTGCGTGTCGCCCGCACGGTGCGATGACGTGGCCGACGTGTCAGCTGGCGCCACGCACGACGAATCCGCGGTTGAGGTAAGGGGGCGGCCGGAATGCCGCTCGCCGCGCGTCATTTTGCCTCCATGAGCGACCTTTTGATGGTGGTCGTTGTGCCGACCAGCATTATCGTCTGAATCACTGGGGCGACGAGACATGAATTTCGGGTGCGTCACGTGTCTCGTCGTTCACGCCGCATCGCCACGCCGAGGCGATGCGGCACTCAGGGAATGTGACTGCGATGCGCTCGTGCTGATGAGAGAGAGGTGACACGGCGTTTTGAGCACTATCGCCTCAGGGCCGCACGCAGGGGGCCATATCACGCACTACACCAAGCCGTGGAAAAGCTACGACGATCAGCTCGATCAGCCGATCGCGCGCGGCATGGTCGTCACCGACCGACCGCTGGCGATCAAGTACCTGAAGCGCATCGGATACTACCGCCTGAGCGGCTACTGGTACGCGTGCCGTCAGCGTAGCACATCGCGCAGCGCGCCGCCCCGACGCGGGAATCGAAACCCTCCGAAGTATCAGAGCCTAGCACTCGACGAGTTCAAGTCAGGATCACGGTTCGAAGCTGCTGTCAATCTGTACGTTTTTGACAAGCAGTTGCGACTCCTGACACTCGACGCGCTGGAGCGCATTGAAGTGGCAATGAGAGTAGACGTACAGCATGCGCAACTGATCACCCGCTCCAAGGAGGACTTTGTTCGCCACAACCGGACGAAGTACGGATTGCCGTTGGCGATCTGGGTGGCGTGCGAGGTGTGGGATTTTGGCGCGCTGTCGACGCTTTTCAGCGGAATGCGCGAAGCCGAGCAGGACGCGATTGCATCGAAGTATGGCGTTGGATGAAGGATCACTTGCAGGCATTCCCCGATCTCGCTCGCCTCGGGCTGAATCTCACAGGGATGGGAGCGCCCGCCGATTGGGATCGCGACTGGTGACAAAAAAAGAACCCCCCAGCAGTCTTTCTGCCGAGGCAGATCAACCGAGGGGGGCCGTGTTGATTAATTTGGCGAGAGATGGTTGGTTGGTCAAGGGCGTGAGGCTGCAGGCGGTGCCCACCCCCCTCACCGCTCCGTCACCACCGCCCTCGAAATCCGCTGCCACTGCTCCACCAGCTTCACAAACTCCGCGCGGTACTGACCGTCATCATCTCCCAGCGCACCGCGCGCGCCGCTGAGCACGTCGTCAGCCGTGGCACTGCCCTTGTACTCCGATCCCCGCAGCAACATGCCGAACGACGCGACCGATGCGGCAAAGCGGAAATCATCTGACGTGCGCTGATTGGCGGCGCCGAGTCGAACGGGGTGCGTGATCAGCTCGCTGCGTGATGTGCCGGGCTGTTTGTAGCGCAGCTTTACGAACAACAGTTCGCTCCCAGCGGTGGGCGTGCGAGTGGCCGCCTGCGTGACATAACGCAGACTGTCGGCTTCACGAACTTTGACGGTGTTCACCACACCAACCGGCACCACCTCATACAGCGCTGTGACCGTGTGCCCCGAGCCGATGTCACCTGCATCTTTTGCGTCGTCGGCAAAATCTTCGTTGCGCAGCAATCGGTTCTCGTAGCCGATCAGACGATACGCGCGCACCGCAGTGGGATTAAACTCTACCTGCAACTTCACATCGTTCGCCACGGTCACGAGCGTCGCACCCATTTCGCGCACCAGCGTCTTGCGCGCTTCGTTCAGGTTGTCGATGTAGGCGTAGTTGCCGTTCCCCACCTTGGCCAGTTTTTCCATCTTGGCGTCCTGAATGTTGCCGGTACCAAAGCCGAGCACGGTGAGATACGTGCCTTCCTTGCGCTTGCCTTCAATCAGGCGCTCCATCTCGGCGTCGCTGCTCGGGCCCACGTTAAAGTCGCCGTCGCTCGCCAGGATCACGCGGTTGTTGCCTTCCGGGAGGAAGTTCGCGAGAGCCGTGCGGTACGCGAGTTCCAGCCCTGCACCACCGGCCGTTGAGCCGCCGGCTTCGAGACGATCGATCGCTGCCGTGATCATCGCCTTGTTGGAGCCCGAGGTACTGGGCAACACAAGCCCTGCGTTGCCAGCGTAGACAACAAGGGCGATGCGGTCTTCCTCGCGCATCTGATTCACCAGCAATCGCAGCGATTCCTTGACGAGCGGCAGCTTGTCAGCGCTCTGCATCGATCCGGACACGTCAATCAGGAAGACCAGATTGCTGGCGGGCAGCTTGTCTACATCGATGCGACGCGCCTGCAGCGCGATACGTACCAGTTGATGCTTCGGTTGCCATGGCGCGGGCGCTACTTCGGTAGTGATCGCGATCGGATCCTTGCCGCGCGGCTCCTGCAGTGTGTACGGGAAGTAGTTCACCAGCTCTTCAATGCGCACGGCGTCTGCGGGTGGCAGCTGACCGTCGTTGAGAAGGCGGCGCATGTTGCCGTAGGATGCGCGGTCTACATCGATGGAGAAGGTGGAGAGTGCATTGCCCTTCACAGAAAGGAATGGATTGTCCTCGATGCGGTCGTATTGTTCGCGATTGCCGTCGTTGTCGGCGTAAGCGCGTTCAACGCGACGCGTGGCGTATGAAGACAGTTCCGAGGGCGCCGCGGCCACCCGCTCACGCCTGACGGAGCGCTCCGAACTCACCACAACCGAACTCAGAATCAGGTTGGACGCTTGCAGCTTGATATCAACGCGTACCGTATCCGCCAGGAGCTGCACCGGGACGGACTGCTGCGTGTAGCCAATACGACGTGCAAGCAGCGTGATGGTACTGCCGCGCGTGGCGTTCGGGATGGTCAACGTGTATTCCCCGTTCGCGTCCGTGAGCACGCCTGCACGGTGTGTTGGCGAAGCGACGCCAACCTGCGAGAGGCCCGAACCCCGTTCCGCGTCGGTCACGGTGCCCGTCACCACAATCGCGCTGCCGTGCGCGCTGGGATTCGAGCCGTGCGCAGCGACCGTCGCGTGATTCAACGCGGACGAGGCGAGCAGTGCGCCAATCGCTGGCACGAACAGGACGTGTCGAACAGCCAAGCGGGATGTGCCGAACATGAGAGCGCTCCAGTGTGGTGGTGAGTATTTGCACTGGTGAGACGCCGGCTCGCAGAAAACTTGCACAATCGCACGTGTTCAGGCGATCGCGTGGTCCTTCGTTTCATTCACTCATTCTGTGCGCAGCGCTGCGACGAAGTGTCCGCAAGAAACCTCACTTCTTCCTGTCGAGCATTTGTGCCGCGCGTCTCGGTCACGGTGCCGAACCACGATGGGTCGTCAGCCCGCAGTTCGAACGCGATCGTCGCGCTGTCTGTCGATGCAGTGCCTCTGAGCACGTCTTCACTGTCGAGTACAAATCGTGCGGCGGTGCGCTCGCCTGGGGTTGGCCAGCCAACGATGGTCAGTGTGTGCTCGCCTCGGCTACGCAGCGTGCCGCGCAACAGGCGAACAAAGGGGACGCGGCCCGTGGCGGTGTCCTGAACGGCCACCAGGCAGCGCAGGTTGCGCACGACAATCGCCGACCGCTCGGACGTGACCATCACCGCACTCAGCTGAAGGTCCGTCGCCTTGAGTTCGATGTCCACCGACGTGGTGTCCGATGCAAGGTTGAGCAACGACTTGGTAGTCGCGTCGTAGCCGATGCGTCGCGCGAGCAGTGTGGTAGCGGTTGCCGGCACAGCTCGTAGCGTAAATCTGCCCATCGAGTCAGTCATCGTGCCGATCGAAGTACCTGGTACCATTACCTGCGTAAACGCCAGCGGCACCGCTCCGCTTGTCACGCGTCCCGTGACGGTGGATGGGGCGCTCGCCTCGACGTCAGCAGCGGAACGTCGCACCGACGCTTCAACAACCGGAGTTGGCACCGACGCTTCAACAACCGGAGTTGGCGGCAACGCGGCAACAACCAGATCCGGACCAGCCGAAGGTGGTGCGACAGCAACCTCCGCTGAAGATGGTTGACGTGCACGCGCTTTGGCCTGAGGGACCACTGACTCTATACGTGGAGACTCGGATGGCTGCGGAGGCACCGCGCTGGCAGGAGTTGCCGAGTCAGGATCACGCGACGCTGTTGTAGCCGACGCGACGGTGCTGGCACGCGTCTCCACCGCAGCGCCGTTCTCATTGCGGCCAGTCACATACACCGCTCCCGCAATCATCACCAGCACACCCGCAGCGATTTGCGTGAGCGTTGTTGCACGCATGCGCCGCTGCATCGGAGCGCGCGTGCGATCTGTGGACGCTGCGACGCGCGCGGCTGTGCGCACTACATCGTGAGGTGCCACAACGTTTCGCGGCGACACATCAGCCTCATGCATGATGCGCACAGCCGCCGCAATCAGTCCGCGTGCGTCGGCAACGGCCGCCGAGCACGTCTGACACGTTGCGACATGGCGCTCTACGGCATCACCGTCATCGCCGCTCAACGCGCCATCAAGCCACGCATGCAGCGACTCTTCTGTCGCATGGCCGTCATCCGTCCACTCGACCTTGAACGGAGTGGCATCGAACACGCCGAGTACATCATCGTCAGGACGCGACATGCGCACCTCGCGTGTGATTGTTTGACAACCCTTCGTAGCGCTGCACAACTTTCTTCCTCGCTCGCGTCAACGTCGTCCCTACGGATTGCACGGAGAGGCCGAGCGCGGCAGCGATCTCCTGATAGTTGAGTCCTTCCTGACTCATGTACAGTGCGGCACGGTCGCGTTCCGGAATGTTGTGCAATGCTTCACGAGCGAGCGCCGCCCGACGCACGTCTTCCGGTGACAGCTCTTCCGGCTCCGATTCGACATGCGAAGCTTCTGCGTGCAGCGCAAGCAGGTGTCGCCGCTGTCGCGTTTCGCGTCGCAGCAGGTCGCGAATGAGATTCGTGGCCACCGCGAACAACCACGCCCGCTCGTTCGACACGGGCTTATGCCGCATCGCGCGCACGAACGTCTCCTGCGCCAGCTCCTCGGCCAGATCAGCGTCGTTGAGCTGCCGGGTGAGATAGCGGACGAGGGGAGCGTGATATTCGCGAAACAGGCGCTCGATTTCTTCCATGCAGCGGGTGCGGACTGATGGCGTCGTCCAGGGAGTTGGATATGCCTCTGGTGAATAGACGCCGGACCCCGGGAAACTTGCACAACGGAGTGTCCGTGGTGACAGCTGCCTGCTTCATGATTGGCATCGGTTTGCTTGGTGCGGTGCTTGGCGGCGTGGCGGGCGTGGTGCTGTACGCCAGGCGAGCGCCGGCTGGCGAGGCGGGTGCGTTTGCAATGTCGGGTGTGCTGGGGGTGGCCGGACTGATCGCGCTTGTGGCGCTGTCAGTTTGGGCGTTCATGAACTTGCGAGAGGCGCCATTCGAGTATGATGGCGCGCTGGCGAACCTTGAGCTCGAACTGCGCTTGCAGACATCTCACATGCCTGCCGACACCAGCTCGCGCTGGTTGTCCGTTGAAGTGCTCACGGCGAAGACGCGTCCGGAAGGAACGCCGCTCTGGTCAAACATGCGCGGCGAAGGCACGCAGACGATTATTCCCGTGTTGCAGGGTCCGCTCTTTCGATCGGGAAGTCGGATCATCGAGGTGACAATAAACGGACGCCAGACCGAAGTATTTACGCCGCGCATGAAACGCACGCCGGATCCGGCGGCCGACTGGAGTGAATGGCTCGCGCCGAGTCGTGTGGATCCGCCGTTTGGTGTGGAGTCGGCGAGTCCGCTTACGCCGCTGCTTCAGTTGCGGTATCGGGTGCGCGTGTATGGAACGTGACGAACCACCTACCACGACCCCGTGCCGGGCGCACCCTTCCACGGTCCACAGATTTCGCGTGTCACCCATCCGCCGTAGAACCCGCCCTCCTGCGCAACAACACGCTCACCGTTTGCCATGCAGTCCACTCGACCGGGATACACCGAGAAGCAATTTCGCAACGCCTCGTAGGGTGCCGAGGGCTCGGGATATGACCAAGCCACAGCGTCAAGACGCGTATCGCCCAGCACCACGGACCAGTACACCGCGCTGCCCTTCCACTCGCAATGCGATCGACCGGCGCTCGGCATCGCGACAAGCACTCCCGGCACCGCGTCCGCGAACGGGAGATAGATCGTCGGAGGACTCGCGGTCTCCAGCAGGCGAAGCGCGCACTCTGAACGCGCGATCTCCACATCGCCGACGCGAATCACGATCTCGCGCGTGTCAGGCTCGAGCCGCGGCGGACGCGGATAGTCCCACACCGATTCCTGACCTACAGCGGGTTCTTCTGCGAACGGAGGGCGTTGGTCGCCGGTGTACGTCCACAGTGACCGCGCGAGCTGGTGACGATCATGGCTCATGATGGATGACGTGGGCTATGGT
>JBGTOG010000453.1:0-3323 GCA_041742675.1 Gemmatimonadaceae bacterium
CACGATCTCAAGGGCAACAACGACCTGCTCGTGATCACGCGCCCGCAGGTCATCCGCGAGATTCACGCGGCGTATCTCGAGGCCGGCTCGGATATTCTCGAAACGAACACGTTCAACAGCACGCGCATTGCCATGGCCGACTACGGCATGGAAGAGCTCGCATACGAACTGAACGTCACCGGCGCGCGCGTGGCGCGTGAAGAAGCCGACAGGTTCGAAACAGCTGATCGCCCGCGCTACGTGGCCGGTGTACTCGGCCCCACCAATCGCACGGCCAGCATTTCGCCCGAAGTTGAAAACCCCGGCGCGCGCAACGTCACCTTCACCGAGCTGGTCACCGCGTACACGGAAGCAACACGCGGCCTGCTCGACGGAGGTGCCGATATCCTGCTCGTGGAAACGGTGTTCGATACGCTCAACGCCAAGGCGGCACTGTTCGCCATCGCCGAGTATTTCCACAACAGTGGCGAGTCTGTGCCGGTGATGGTGAGCGGCACCATCACCGACGCGAGCGGTCGCACACTCAGCGGGCAAACGGCCGAAGCGTTCTGGTATTCGGTGTCAGGCGCAAAGCTGCTCAGCGTTGGACTCAACTGTGCACTTGGCGCTGATCAGTTGCGCGCGCACGTGGCCGAGCTGTCGCGGCTGGCTGATGTGTACGTGAGTGCGCATCCCAACGCCGGTTTGCCCAACGCATTCGGCGGTTATGACGAGTCGGCAGAAATGATGGCCGAACAGATCGCCGAGTGGGCCCGCAGCGGGCTGATCAACATCGTCGGCGGTTGTTGCGGCACCACCCCCGATCATGTGCGCGCCATCGCGCAGGCGGTGCAGGGTGTGGCACCCAGGCAGCGTGCGACAGTTGAACCGCACCTTCGTCTGAGCGGTCTCGAGCCGGTGGTGATCACGCCGGACACCAACTTCGTGAACATCGGTGAGCGCACCAATGTCACCGGCAGCGCGCGCTTCTCCAAACTCATTCTCGCCGGCGACTACAACACGGCGCTCGAAGTGGCGCGTCAGCAGGTGGAAAGTGGCGCGCAGCTCATCGACATCAACATGGACGAAGGGCTGCTCGACGCCGAGCATGCCATGCACACGTTCCTGAACCTTGTCGCGGCTGAACCCGATATTTCGCGCGTGCCGGTGGTGATCGACTCCAGCAAATGGAGTGTCATCGAAACCGGACTGCGCTGTGTCCAGGGCAAGGGCATTGTGAACTCGATCTCGCTCAAGGAGGGCGAAGACGAGTTCCGCCGTCAGGCGCGTTTGGTACGGCAATATGGCGCGGCCGTGATCGTCATGGCCTTCGACGAATCCGGTCAGGCGGACACGGTAGAGCGCCGCATCAGCATTGGTGAGCGCGCGTACAACATCCTGGTGAACGAAGTAGGGTTTGCACCGCAGGATGTGATCATTGATCCCAATATCTTTGCCATCGGCACCGGCATTGAAGAGCACGCGCGCTACGCCCTCGACTTTTTCGATTCCACGCGTGAACTGAAAGCGCGTCTGCCGCAGGTGCGCATTTCCGGCGGCGTGAGCAACGTGTCGTTCTCGTTCCGCGGCAACAATCCGCTGCGCGAGGCCATTCACGCGGTGTTCCTGTACCATGCCATCAGGGCCGGCATGGATATGGGCATCGTGAACGCCGGACAGCTGGTGCCGTACGAAGACATCCCGGCCGATCTGCGCGAACGTGTTGAGGATTTGGTGTTAGCCCGGCGGGCGGACGCCACCGAACGGCTCATGGAAGTGGCCGACTCGGTGCAGGGCAAGGCCAAAGCGGCTACCGAAGACCTCGCCTGGCGAGCACTCTCCGTTGAAGACCGTCTGTCGCATGCACTTGTGCACGGCATTGACGCTCATGTGGTGGCCGACGCCGAAGAAGCACGCCTGGCCTCGTCTCACCCCATTGAAGTGATCGAAGGGCCGCTCATGCGAGGCATGAATGTCGTGGGCGATCTCTTCGGCGCCGGCAAGCTCTTCCTGCCGCAAGTGGTGAAGAGTGCGCGCGTCATGAAAAAGGCCGTGGCCCACCTCATTCCCTACATCGAGGCCGCCAAGACGAAGGACAGCAAAGCGGCCGGCCGAGTGCTCATGGCCACCGTGAAGGGCGACGTGCACGATATCGGCAAGAACATTGTCGGCGTGGTGCTGCAGTGTAACGGCTACGAAGTGATCGATATGGGCGTCATGCAGCCGTGCGCTGCGATCCTCGAGCGAGCAAAGGCCGAAAACGTCGATGTGATCGGCCTCTCTGGCCTCATCACGCCGTCGCTCGAAGAAATGCGCTTTGTGGCCAGCGAAATGGAACGGCTCGGCTTCACCATTCCGCTGCTCATCGGTGGCGCCACCACCAGCAAGGCGCACACGGCCATCAAGCTCGAGCCCGCCTACAGCGGTCCGGTGGTGCACGTGCTCGACGCCTCTCGGGCAGTTGGTGTGACCAGCGCCCTGCTGAGCGACGAGCAGCGTGCACCCTACATCGCGAACCTTCGTCGTGAGTACGAAGCCATCCGCGTGGCACGCGACGACAAGGGCCGACAGGCTCGGCTGCTTTCCCTCGCCGACGCCCGGGCCAACAAGGCAGCGATCGACCTGACAGTGCCGGTGCCGACGCCCACCTTCACGGGCGCGCGTACATATACCGCCTGGCCGCTTGACGATATCGCCAGCCGAATCGACTGGACGCCGTTCTTCCAGACCTGGGAGCTCTCTGGGCACTACCCGGCAATTCTCGAAGACCCGGTCGTTGGCAGTGCCGCCCGCTCACTCTTTGCCGACGCGCAGGAGATGCTGCACAGGATTGTGAGCGGCAAGCTGCTCGAGGCGCGGGCGGCGGTGGGTTTCTGGCCCGCCAACTCTCGCGGCGACGACATTGTGTTGTGGTCGGAGGTCGACAGTTCAGATCACAGTGTTGCGGCGGTGCTACACATGCACCGTCAGCAGTTCGCCAAGGGTGCCGGTCGCGCGAACCGTTGCCTCGCTGACTACGTCGCTCCCGAAGAAAGCGGCGTTCTGGACTACATGGGCGCGTTCGCCGTGACCACCGGCCACGGGCTCGAGCTGCTCACCGCCGAGTATGAAGCGGCGCACGACGACTACAGCAGCATCATGGCCAAGGCGCTGGCCGACCGCCTCGCCGAAGCGTTCGCCGAGCGACTGCACGAGGACGTGCGCAAGGTGTTGTGGGGGTACGCGCCGGAGGAGCAGCTCGATAACCAGGCGCTGGTGCGTGAGCAGTACCAGGGCATCCGTCCGGCGCCGGGCTATCCCGCCTGTCCCGATCACACGGAGAAGGGCACGATCTTCAGGCTGCT
>JBGTOG010000001.1:0-7788 GCA_041742675.1 Gemmatimonadaceae bacterium
GCTGTCCCGCCTTCCGCGGACACTGCGCGACGCGTGCGCGCGGCTCGTTGCAGGAGAGGAACAATGCCAGTGCACTTCCGTAGTAAATGCTTTGCCTTCAACGACGGATCTGCCCATGGACGTGCTCGCCTACGGAACACAGTCAGCAGGTGCTACACTCTCCCCACTCAAGTTCGCGCGTGAAGCTGTTCGCGCCGGTGAGATCGCGATCGACATCACGCATTGTGGCGTGTGTCACTCCGACTTGCATCAGGCGCGTGACGACTGGAAGAACAGCGTCTGGCCCTGCGTTCCGGGGCACGAGATTGTCGGCGTGGTCACTGAAGTCGGTGACGGAGTGACACGGTTCAAGGTCGGCGACCGCGCGGGCATCGGGTGCATGGTGAACAGCTGTCGGCAGTGCGCCCAGTGCAAGCAGGGTGACGAGCAGTTCTGCACCGGACCGATGAGCTGCACCTTCACGTACAATGGCCCAAAGAAGGCGGATGGCACCAACTCCTACGGCGGCTATTCGACGGCCATCGCCGTGCGCGAGGAGTTCGCCCTGCGCATCCCCGACGTGATCGACAGCCAGCACGCGGCGCCGATCCTGTGTGCAGGCGTCACCACCTACCAGCCCATGAAATACTTCGGGCTGAAGCAGGGCCACGTGCTGGGCGTGGCGGGTATCGGCGGCCTTGGGCACATGGCGGTGCAGATCGGCAAGGCGCTGGGCGCCACGGTGATTGCGCTCACCACCAGCCCCGAGAAGACCGAGGCCATCGAGGCGCTGGGCGCCGATGCGGTCGTCGATGTCAACGATGACGAGGCGATTGCCGAGCACAAGGGAACGCTCAACATGATCGTCAACACGATCCCCTACAAGCACGACCTCAACATCTACCTGCCGCTCATGGCGAGCAAGAGCACCATCGCGGTGGTGGGCAACTTTCTCGGCTTTGACGAGCTCGACACGGCCACGATGGTATTCCAACACATCAGCGTCTCCGGTTCGCTGATTGGCGGCGTACCCGACACACAGGAAGTGCTCGAGCTGTGTGCGAAGCACGGCATCCGCCCGCAAATCGAACTCATCGCGATGAAGGACGTCAATGATGCCTTCAAGCGGATGCAGGACGAGGATGTGCGGTTCCGCCATGTCATCGACATGCAGAGCCTAAAGGACGATGCCGACGCGGCCAGCAGCGCGACGTGGGTCGACGCACCGGTGCGCGGTGAAGTCGTTGGGGCATAACAGCGCGTGACCAGAAAAGCCGTCGGCCGATGCAGGTCTCTGCCCGCCGCACTCATGCTCGTGATCACATCGGTCATGAGCGCGGGTGCCCAGGGCACCGCTCCGCGCCCGCACCTCGCTGATGACGGCGCTCGCAGTGATGACGCTCGTTGAAGAGGGACGCCGCGAGCTCGACAACCGGCTGGTGACCTGGCTCGAGGATCCGCCGCCGGCGTTCCTGATACGGCCTTGTAGCATTGCCGCCCGTTCTCTCCGCATCCCCCGACGGTCATCGCACCCTTGCCCCTGGTGTACACGAACCCACACTCGACACTGTCTCAACGAGTGTCTGTCGCTGAACCGAAGGCAACTCCCCGCGATGCCAGTGATACCACTGTGTAGATCGCGACGATGAACGGCTCTACGAACGGTGGCGAAGTGCACGAAGCGTGACCGAACGATGCTACGGTGGCATGATGCAAACTCGTTCACCCTGTTGAGGATCACCATGATACGATCGCAATGGTCGAACCGCCCCTATCGCTCAGCACTCCTGGCTCTCTCCACCGGTCTCGCGACGGCGTGTGGACCCGCCGAGGACACCGCATCCGATGCGAATGGGGGAGAGGTCCACACGCCGTCCACTGCAGCTCAATCGTATAGTGCGGGGGATCAGGGGAACGGGACACTCTGGGTAGACGGCGTGCAGTTCGCCAACTTTCGCGGCAGTTGCGACATCGCTCGTCAAAACGGCGCCGAGGATCTCGGCGAGCTGAGCAACCCCGCGGGGCTCAAGATGCTCGCTGGCATTGATAATGTCGACGCCGCATCAGGCGACGACATGAGTTTCAAGGTCACCTCTGACAGCATCATGAAGTTCAGGCGCGGACTCACGCCCGAACGGCGCGGGACCATCACGCGAGTGGCGCTGGAAAGCGAGCCAGCGCGAAAGAGCGAGTCCACCATGCTGGCTCTGGTCTCGTTTACCGGTGCCACCCTGTCCGGCACGTCAGTGGAAGCGCACATCGTCTGCGAGCTGCAGAACAAGTATAGGTGATGCGCGCTATGCACAATCGGAACAGAGATGCGTCAAACACTGCAGCCCATTGATGTCGCGGTGGGCCTGAGCATCGCGCTCCGGCGTAATCCGACGTTTGCCGCATTGGCTGAGGAACTGACCATCAGCCCGAGCACCGCGCACCAGGCCGTCAAGCGTCTGCTGCTCTCCGGGCTCGTCCGCAAGGCCGCGCCCATCTTCGAGGGCGTCTTTGATCAGGACATTGATCAGCGCGTCCGGCCGTCAGCGCTTGGGTTCGTGGGCGGAGGGACACTCGAGCCACTCATCCCGTCCGCGCCCACACTCGCTACCCGACACCCGGCGCGCTACGATCCTCTCACGCTGGTGGACGCCATACGTGTGGGCAACGCACGAGACCGCGAGGTGGCGGGGGCACTGCTCTCGGAACGGCTCGACGCGGTAGCCGCGTGAGCGAGCAGGCGCCTACGCCGCACCCGCGTAGAACTACCCCGTCGTCGCACGCATGGCGGGGGTCGCCGACGCGCTCGGACCAGAGCTCTGCGCGCGAGTCGTGTTCATCATAGCGTCGCTGCTGCCGCTGCTCGAAACGGAGGTTGATGTGCTGAACGCTGTTTGATCTCGGCTCCTGCGGAACCCTTTCGGGGGGCGCGAGCGCCGTTGGCTTACTGTTGATGGGCGTGCGAGTACTCGCTCGGCACGGCAAATCATCCAGAAGAGCAATGGTCAGCGACATCACGACGCGATATCTGTCAAATGAGATTCTCGAGTGCGCCGCACCGGTCCCCGCTCGCCCCACATCGACCTTATCCCGCATGAGCACCTTTCCGATGCTGCACGTTGCCAGATGCACGTTGCGCCTCTCCGGTGAATGGGGCGACTGGCGTTTCTTCCCATGATCGAGCCGTGTGCTTCGGCAGAGCCCGTCGCCGAGACCGATGCGCCCCTCACGCTGAGCGATGCGTCCGATGATCGCTTTCGGTTATTGGTCGAGGCAGTGCATGACTATGGGGTCTTCATGATCGACCCGAACGGGCTGGTGTTCAGCTGGAATCCGGGCGCAGAAAAGTCGAACGGCTATACCTCGGACGAAATCATCGGCCAACACATCTCGGTGCTCTATACACCGGAGGACGTAGCGGCCGGGAAGCCGGAGCGGGGGCTTCGGGACGCGTTGGCCAACGGGCGGTACGAGGAGGAAGGCCTGCGTCTGCGGAAAGGCGCGGTGCCGTACATGGCCGCAGTGGTCATCACGTGCATTCAGAACGCGCAGGGCACGCACCTCGGCTTCGCGAATGTCACCCGCGATCTGACCGCGCAGCGGCAATCGGACGAGGCGCTGCACCTTCGCGAACGCGCCCTCGCCTCTCTGACGCAAGGCGTCTGCATTACCGATTGCTCAGCGCCGGACCATCCCATCAGCTATGTCAACGACGCGTTCCTGGCCATGAGTGGCTACACACGCGAGGAGTGCATCGGACGCAACTGCCGGTTCCTGCAGGGCCCCGACACCGGCGCCGAGGCCGTAGAGAAGATCCGCCGCGCGCTCGTCGCCCAGGCGTCGGTCTCGGTCGAACTGCTGAACTACCGAAAGGACGGCACCTACTTCTGGAACGCCCTGACGATTTCACCGATACGTGATGCCAGCAACGATGTCACTCACTTCGTGGGGGTGCTGAACGACGTGTCCTCCTTCAAGCTGCTGGAGCAGCAATTCCGCCAGGCGCAGAAGATGGAAGCGGTGGGGCAACTCGCCGGGGGCGTCGCGCACGATTTCAACAACTTGTTGACGGTGATCGCTGGCTACAGCGAGATGTTGCTCTTGACGCTCCCCCCGGCTGACCCGACGACCGAGGCCGTGCAAGCGATCAGCGAAGCGGGCGAACGCGCTGCGGGGCTGACCCGCCAACTGCTGGCTTTTAGCCGGCAAGCCGTGCTGGAGACGAGGATTGTCGACATCAATGAGGTCGTGCAGGATGCCGAGTCGCTGCTTCGCCGCATGCTGGGCGAAGATGTCGTGCTCGCGACGCTCCTCGGCGCTGACCTTCGCCCCGTCAACATTGATCCGGGACAGTTCGGACAGGTGCTGATCAATCTGGCCGTCAATGCGCGGGATGCGATGCCCGGAGGGGGGAAGCTGACTATTCAGACCTCGATGGTGTTTCTGGATGATGGATATGTCGCGCAGCACGCTGACTTTCGACCGGGCATGCACATCAAGCTCGACGTCAGCGACAACGGGTGCGGCATGCCGCCTGCCGTGCGCGCGAAAGCGTTTGAGCCGTTTTTCACCACGAAGGACGTGGGCAAGGGCACGGGGCTCGGCCTCGCCACCGTGCATGGCATCGTGAAGCAGAGCGGAGGCAGCGTAAACCTCTATTCCGAGGTGGGGATCGGAACGACCTTTTCGATTTACCTTCCCACGGTCGACGAGCGGCGAGGTGTGGTGGCGCCAGATCCCACCGAGTCTCCCGACCTTGCAGGCCACGAAACCATTCTGCTCGTGGAGGACGATGATGCCGTACGCACCATCGCGCAGCTGGCGCTCACGGCCCAAGGGTACACCGTGTGGCCGGCGTCCAGTGGTGCGATGGCGCTTGAGCTGTTGGCGGCAAACAGTGGACACGTGGACCTGCTGGTGACCGATGTCGTCATGCCGGGCATGAGCGGACGGGCGCTCGCCGAAGAAGTCGCAACGCGCTACGCGCATCTCAAGGTGCTCTTCCTGAGCGGCTATACAGACGACGCGGTCATCCGGCATGGCATCCTCCGCGATGACGTCTCCTTCCTCCAGAAGCCGTTCACGCCACAAACGCTCGCGCGCAAAGTCCGCGAAGTGCTGAGCCGCTGACGCAGGAGGCAGCGCAATGGCGTGCGGTTGGAGATCTGCGACCGTTATTCTTGGCGGCGTCCGGCAGGAGCGCGATGCCCGCGCGGCTTCGTGCGGAGTTTTGACCGGCTCTGGGGGACGATCGGGGGACGGTAATCCCCTCGCAAAAGAGCGGTCGCCAGAAAGGGAAACTTTCTTGCGCACTGACCCGAGGAGATTCCCATGAAAACATCGCGATGTACCGACTGCCAGATCATCGCGACGTTTCAGGAAGCGGACGCGGGGACACCCGTCCCCAGCCTCTGTCGCACCCACGGCATGAACAATGCCACGCTCTCCAAGCGGCAGTTCAGGTTCGGTGGCATGGATGCGTCGCTCGTTTTTCAACTGAACGAGCTTGAGGACGAGAATCGACGCCTAAAAAACTGCACGGCGACGCGCAGCTGAGCGCCGATCGCTAGCGCGAGACGCTCGCCACAGAATGACACTACCAGCGGCGCGGCGCCGTGATCCTGCACGTGGGTTGACCGCCGCGCCGCCGACCAGCTAGCCGCTCACAGCTTTGCGCCGAGCGGAGCGCCCGCGTTCGGGGAGCACACGATCGCGCCGAGTTGACTTCGTCCCGACCGAGGGCCCCCAGGGGGTGCTGCCCCAGCGGTCCACTGGGTCACGCGCGACACCCAACCCCAGCAGATACTGCACCACATCCTCGCGGCCTTCGGCGACCGCGAGGTGCAGTGGGGTGCGGCCGTCATAGTCCGCTGATCCGGGGTTGGCACCTTCGGCCACGAGCCGCTTGAGACCTTCGAGGTCGCCCTCGGCCGCCGCCCAGCAGAGATCTACGATCGCATTGCGACTGCGCTCGGTGGCGCCGCGACGCGGGTCCTTCTTGCCATGCGCGCCTCCAACGAGGTTGTCGTAGTTGTGGAAGTTGAACTCGGATACGAGTCGCTCGCACACTTCCACCCCGCGCACGCTGTTGCCGTGCGGGTCGAGTCGCGGCGACCAGATGGCCAAGCCGAGCACATTCGGTACAACGACCAGGACGATTCCTGACACGCCGCTCTTTGCCGGAAGGCCGACGCGAAACGCCCACTCACCCGACGAGTTGTACATGCCGCACGAGTACATCAACGACAGGCACTTCCGCACCGTGCTGGCCTTGAGCACGGCCTCACCGGTGATGGGACATACGCCGCCGTTGGCGAGTGTAGCGGCCAACACGGAGTAGGCGTCCACGTCCAACTCCTGCGAACACAGCTGGAAGTAGAACTCGAGCGTCTGTACGAGGTCCGTGCCCTTCGGAAATGCACCGCTCTCCTTCATGGAGTAACCCAGCGCGAAGTTGCGGTCGGCCGTGCTGCGCTCCGACAGATAGGTTGCATTGTCGAAGCCCGGCCGCCGGCCGCCGGTGAGCCGCGTCCAGAGTTCCTGGATCGCATCGAAACGGTCGGCGATGTGTTCCTGAGGCTGAACCAGCGCCGCGCACATGATCGCACCCGCATTGACCATCGGGTTGTGCGGCAGGCCACGCTCGTCGAGGGCGAGCTCGTTGAAGCTGCGACCACTTGGCTCACGACCCACGTGCCGGTGCACGAATTCTTCGCCGTGCTCCTCGAGCGCCATGCAGTAGGTCACGATCTTGGACGACGATTGCACCGAGAACGTGCGCCGCGCATCGCCGAGCGCCAGGCGCTGTCCGTCCACGGTGCAGAGGCCGAGGCCGAGCCGGTCTGGCTGCACGCGCGCAAGCTGCGGGATGTAGGTGGCCACGGCACCTGACGTGTTCTCGCGTGCGCTCTCGAAGATGCGCCGGACATTGGCCGAGAACCCGGCGAAATCGGGCACGATGAGTTCACCCGCCAAGGCCCGCTCGAGCAGGAGCACCGCCGGCTGCAGGACACGACGCAGCGTCGCCGCATCCAGCTCGGTTCCGTCGGACTCGTTGAGCACCTCGCGAAATCGTTCGAGTCGCGGGTCATCTCCGCGCAGTCCGGTGGACTCAATGAGCGTGACGAGTTCTGCCTTGCCAATGGTTGACCGGCCGGCGGGCAGCACGCGCTCGACCAGCGCCTGCGCACGCGGGTCTCCCAGCTCCGAGGTCGCAGCGTCTGGTGGCGTCACGTGCGGCTCCACACGCGGTGTCTGTCCCGCCATCGTCTGCTTGATCCGAGCGCTGATCGGGGTCGTTGTAGTGCTCATGCCTCAGCTCCGAGTGCCAGCGATGCACCTGAATCGAGCGACGAAGCGAACGCCGGCGGCACGTCGCGAAGGTAGGCGCGTTCGCGGTGCTCCACGAGATCGATGCCAAGTGCGTCGGCCTCGTCTGAGGCGCGAAGCCCCACCAGTTGCTTCACGAGCAGCAGTACGACTGCGGTACCCACCGCCGCGTAGCTGCCAGCGGCGAGTACGCTCACGAGCTGCGGCAGCATGAGTGCGGGGTTGCCGTGCACGAGCCCGTCGGAAATCCCGGGGTTCACGGCCGAACTTGCGAAGACGCCGGTGAGGAGCGAGCCGACGATGCCGCCCACGCCGTGGCACGCGAACACGTCGAGCGTGTCGTCGAGCCGCGTACGACGAATCAGTGCCAGCGTCCCGTAGCTCGCACTCGCGGCGAGTGCGCCCATCGCCAGCGATGCCATCGGCGACACGAATCCCGCGCCCGGGGTGATCGCGACCAACCCCACGACGGCACCCACGGCGGAGCAG
>JBGTOG010000026.1:0-13584 GCA_041742675.1 Gemmatimonadaceae bacterium
CCGACGCGCGCGGGTCGGTCGCGGCCGACGCATGAGCACATACGCCGAGCTGCAATCGCTGCTGCGCGCCGCGAATGAGGCGCGCACGGTCCGCCCATCCGTGCCGTTGGCACTCGCCACACTCGTTGGCGTGGACGGCTCATCGTATCGGCAGCCCGGCGCGCAAATGTTGTGCGATGCGGACGGGCGTGTACTCGACGGCGCAATCAGCGGCGGGTGTCTCGAAGCCGATGTCGCCACGCGTGCCGCAGCCGTGTGCGAGAGCGGCGGCGGTGTGCTCGTGTCGTACGATTTGCGTGAAGATCTGGAGAACATCTGGGGCTTCGGCACCGGCTGCGAGGGCGTGGCACATGTCGTGATTGCGCCCCTCGCGAGTACCGAGCCGCTCGAGCGTGCGTTGGCGCTGGCCGACGCACGGCAATCGGGAGTGCTGCTCACCACCGTCACCCCTGACGCGTCATCTGAAGTAGGCCGCCTGCAACTGGTCACATTGGCCAACGCGGCGCCATCACAGTTGCCACTGTGTGAACTGGTGCTGCACACGGGCGCACCGTCCATCGTCCCACCAGTACTTGGCGTGCCCGTGCTGCCGCCGCCACATCTCGTGTTGGTTGGTGCGACGCGAGGTGCCGAAGGATTTGCGGCGGTCGCCGGTGCGGCGGGTTGGGGCGTGACCGTGATCGATCATCGTGAGACATCGCTGGCAGCGTTGTCGCTTGCGCCATCCGAAGCGCGACTCACCGTTCGCCCTGAACAGGCGGTCGAGGCGCTGCGTACGGGCACATGCCTGAGCGATGCACGCACCTTTTACGCCTTGTGCACGCATCGCTTTGCGCATGATCAGCAGTGGCTCGCCGCGCTGCTGCCAACTCGCGTTCCCTACATTGGTGTTTTGGGATCGCGTCAGCGCGCCGCGCGCCTTGTTCACGCACTAACAGCAGCGGGTCAGGCGCTGCGGGCCCGTGATCACGCGCGCATCTATGCGCCAATCGGTCTCGATCTCGGTGGCGAGTCACCAACCGCGATTGCGCTGTCTGCGATCGCCGAGATGCAGAGCGTACTGCACTCGCGTCCCGGCGGCTCTCTGCGTGAACGTCGCACGCCGCTACACACACGCAGCGATACGCCGACACTCGGCGCAGCGAGTGCATCCGCCGCCGTGTGCGCTGTCGATGCGACGCGTGCCTCAGAGAACGCGCGAGCTGCGGGCAGTTCGCGCTCGGCGCCGTCAACGCGTACCGATCGCGAGTGATGGAGGCGCTGCCTTCGGCTGACTCGGTCGCGCTGGCATCTTCCGACTCGGCACTGCCCGCTGCTGATGTCGCGCCCATTGCCGCAATCATTCTGGCCGGCGGCGGCTCATCGCGCCTCGGAGCAGCCAAGCAGCTGTTGCGTGATGCCCGCGGCGATTCGTTGCTGCTGCGATTGGTTGAACAGGCACATCAAGCACGGTATTCGCCGATCGTTGTTGTGCTGGGCGCTCAGGCGGATGACGTACGCGCCCTGCTGCATGGCGCTCCTGTGGTGTGTGTGGAGAACCAACGTTGGCAGGAGGGCATGGCGACGTCAATTCAGGCCGGTATCGAGTTATTGCTCGCGCCTGCTTCGCATGCGTCGTCGGTGCGTGCTGCCGTTCTGATGGCCTGCGATCAACCCGCGGTCACCGCTTCACACCTTCGCCTGCTTCGCGAGCAGTGGGCGCGCACAGGCGCTCGAGTCGTATCGCGCTACGACGATGTGTGCGGCATTCCTGCCATCTGGCCTCGCGCCGATTGGCCGGCCCTTGCGGCACTGCACGGAGACCGCGGGGCGCGGGCGTTGCTCACCGGTATGGAAGACGCCGTTCCGCTGGCACAGGGCGCGCTCGACCTTGATACGCCGACGGACGTTCGCCAATGGCACGCGCTCCAGGACCACCGCGTTTGAAATTTGTTTGTCCGCGACCGGGAACTCCGGTAGAACCAGCGGACTAGTTGCACACGTACCGCACTCGGCACGAGTGCCAGTACCGCGCTGCCTTCTTTCGCCTGCATCCTGTGCCCGCATCTCCTGCTCCACTCATGCTGCCTGATGACGTGCACAACCGTGCGCTGATTTCGCATGTCCATCCTCAGGATTGGGTCAACCCCTCTCCCGCCGACCGCTATCAACTGGTGGTGATCGGTGCGGGCACGGCCGGATTGGTGAGTGCCGCGATTGCCGCTGGTCTCGGAGCGCGCGTCGCGCTGATTGAACGTCATCTCATGGGTGGGGACTGCCTGAACGTGGGCTGTGTGCCCAGCAAGGCGGTGTTGCGCGCGGCGCGCTCCTGGCATCAGGCACGAACGGCAGAGGCAGAGTTCGGTGGCCCGGCAGCTTTGGGTGACGGCGATTTTGCAGCGGTTATGGAACGTCTGCGGCGCCTTCGTGCTGAGATCGCTCCGGTGGATGGCGCCGCGCGGTTTGCCGGGCTCGGTGTGGATGTTTTCCTCGGCGATGCGACGTTCGATGGCCCCGACCGTGTGCGCGTTGGTGAACATGTGCTGCGCTACCGGCGTGCGATCATCGCCACTGGTGCACGGGCGTCACTGCCACCGATTCCGGGACTCGCCGACGCCCAGCCGCTCACGAACGAGACCGTTTTCTCGCTCACGACATTGCCACCACGGCTCGCGATTATTGGTGCCGGACCAATCGGCCTTGAACTGGCGCAGTCGTTCGCTCGCTTCGGCAGCACCGTAACCGTGCTCAACGCCGACGCTCGCGCATTGCCGCGCGATGATGCCGACGCCGCGACCGTCGTTGAGGCGCAGTTGATTCGTGACGGGGTCACCCTCCATCACAGCGCGAAGATCACATACGTGGCGCGTGCCAACAATGCAACCACGCTCACCGCGACCGTTGATGGCCGAGAGCTGAAGGTGGTTGCCGACGCGCTGCTGGTTGCAGCGGGCCGCGCACCCAACGTAGACGGGCTCGGACTCGATGGCGCCGGCGTGGCCTACACGACGAAAGGTGTCACCGTTAACGATGTATTTCGCACGAGCAACTCACGGGTGTACGCCATTGGCGATGTGGCATCACCGCTGCAGTTCACGCACGCGGCAGATGCGCAGGCGCGGTTGGTGGTCGCCAACGCGCTGTTCTTCGGGGTGGGTGGAGGAAAAGGCTCATCCCTCGTGATTCCATGGACTACGTACACGTCGCCGGAAGTTGCACATGTCGGACGCAGCGCCGAGGAACTCGCGCGGGATGCTGAGCGTGTTGACACGATCACCATGCCTATGCACGACAATGATCGTGGCATACTGGAAGGCGATACCGACGGCTTTTTTCGTGTACATCTGGCGAAAGGCACCGATCGCATCATAGCCGCCACACTGGTGTGTGAAGGTGCCGGAGACATGATCGGCGAAATTGTGTCGGCCATGCGCCGCGGGGAGGGGCTGCGATCGCTGGGCAAGACGATCCATCCGTATCCCACGCGAGCGGCCGCGTTTGGACGTGCGGCGGATCAGTTCAATCGCGGGCGGCTCACGCCACTGGCCAAACGTGTGTTTAGCGCGTTCTTCCGGGCGACCACATGACGCCGACCGCTGATCAGTCACCGGCGCAGGCTGCCACAACACCCGCACCAAATCGACGGCGCTCTTTCCTGCGACTTGCCATCCTCGCGCTTGTGCTGCTTGCCGTAGGAATTGCGGCGGCGCGTAGCGGACTGCTCGACCTGCGCGATTCGGCGACGTTGCTCGCGACGATCGAACGGGCGCGAGAAGTGCCGCTGGTTCATGTGGTCTTTGTGCTCACGTACATCGTGGTCGCGACGTTCGGCCTTCCGGCGACACCGTTCACGCTGGCCGGTGGCATTCTTTTTGGCACTGGCCTCGGATCCGTTCTCAACTGGCTTGGGGCGACGATTGGCGCGACCGGCACCTATCTGCTCGCGCGCCTCGTTGGCGGCGATGCGCTGCGCGGACTGCTCGGCGGCCAGGCGGCTCGACTGGATCTGCTGGCTGGCAAGCGAGGCTTCAGCACGCTCTTTCGCCTGCGTTTATTGCCAGTGATCCCGTTCAACGCGCTCAGCTTTACTGCAGCGCTGTCAGGGATTGGGATCCGGCCGTACGTTGCCGCCACAGGACTCGGAATCCTGCCCGGTACCATCATCTACACATATTTCGCCGGCAGTCTCGTGAGTGGCGTGTCGGGCGCAACAGGTACCGCTCGCCTCAATTTGATCATCGCGTCGGTGCTCTTGCTGGCGTTGTCGTTTCTGCCAACGCTGATTACGCGACTGCGTGGGCGCACAGCGCCGCTCGTTGATGCACCGGTGGATCGCGCATGATCGCTTGCATTGCTCACGCATTGCGAACAACGTCCACGCGTTCACGCTCGATCCGCATAGGCGCACGATGGGCCCGTCCGCGGCGCACCGGCAGTCACCTGATGCGGTCGGCTTCGCTGGCCCGTCCCTCTCAGCCCACTGCACTCGTGTCCGACGGA
The DNA here is from genome assembly GCA_041742675.1 of Gemmatimonadaceae bacterium. Classification (GTDB taxonomy): domain Bacteria; phylum Gemmatimonadota; class Gemmatimonadetes; order Gemmatimonadales; family Gemmatimonadaceae; genus JAABRT01. The sequence continues at coordinate 4,480 of JBGTOG010000026.1, forward strand.
ACCGCCGCCCGACAGCAACAGTTCCATGATCTCGCTCTGCGCTGGCTGCCAGATGTCACACGCTTTGCGCAGTCACTGACGCGCGATGCCACCATGGCGGAAGACCTGGTGCAGGAGACATATCTGCGTGCGTGGAAGCACTGGGATACGTTCAACGTTGACAGCGAAGCGCGCGCATGGCTGTTCACGATTGCTCGGAACGCATGGCGCAAACGCGCACCGCGGGATGCCCGGATGGTGGCCGTTGAAGAACAGACGTTGCAATCACTCGCTGATGCAGGGTATCCGCTCGGCGCGGCGCCTGAGGTGACACGCGCGCTGGCATCGCTGGATCTTGGGCCCGCGATTCGCGTGGCGGTTGACGCATTGCCAGATGGATTCCGTGAAGTGGTGCAGCTCGTTGAGCTGCAGGAGCTGCCGTACGCCGAGGCGGCCGAGGTGCTCGACATTCCGGTTGGCACCGTGCGTTCACGCCTCTTTCGCGCTCGACGATTGCTTCAGGCAGCCCTGCTCGAGCACGCCCGAGATGCCGGACTGGTACCCGCAGGCGCCGAGGAATCAACATGATGACCAACGACGCAGACTGCCCCTCGCTGGGCCGAAACATGATTGATTGCGAAGCGGCCGTTCGGATGCTGTGGGACTATCTCGATGGCAACCTCTCGTCGACGGACGTGGCGGCCGTACAAGCGCACGTCGATCGCTGCGCGCACTGCTTTTCGCATGCGGACTTCGGACAGGTTGTCCTCGATGCGATTGCGCAGGCGCGCCGCGTGCCGGAATCGCTCGCCGATGCACCAATGCGCGATCGCGTACTCGCCCGGTTGCGCGACGCTGGATACAGTGGTCCGGGGTCGTTGTCGGTACCCGATCGGTCAGATCCGGAACCCGGCTGACCGTCGTATTCAGCCCACGTGACGCCGTCTTTCTTGTCTCTGACCTTGGTTCTGATGCTTCGTTTGATGCCCGCTGTGTTCATGCTTGCAACGCTCTCACCAATCATTGTTGTTGCACAGCCGGCGGCGGAGGCTGCCGGCGTTGTTCGCGCAGCCTCGGGACTGCCGCTCGCTGGTGCGCAAGTCACCGTTGTCAGCGGGACGGATGCGGCGCTGGTGGCCGTCACCGATAGCAGTGGTGCATTCCGCGTCGCTCTGGGCCGTGCAGTGTCTGGCTTCATCGTGGTGCGCGCGGTGGGATATGAACCCGACTCGGTTCGTTTTACGGTGCGCGATGATGCCAGCGTGCGCGGCATTGCACTCACACTGCGGCCTCTGTCGTCTCTGAACGTGATTTCCGTAATCGCACCGCGCCCGCGTCCGCTGTTGAATACGGCGAATGCAGCCACCGGTGGCACCGTGGAGCGCATCGAGATTGAGCGGCTACCTACCGACGCGCGTGATCCGATTGCGCTCGCCTACACTATTCCCGGGGTGACCGCCGGTACTGGATTTTTTGGCGACGCGCCGCGCTTGTCCATCAATGGCGCGAACGCCCTCTACACGCAGTACTCGCTGGATGGCCTCGAAAACAACGAAGGGTTTCTCGGTGGTGCGCGCGTAGAGGTACCGCTGTCGGCGTTGCAACGCTTTGGCGTGCTGGCCAACACCTACGGCGCGGAATTCGGCCGGAGTTCGAATGGCGTGGTGAACATGGAAACGCGTGCCGGTGGTCCGGTGTGGCAGGGAGAAGCGTTTGTCTACAACCGCCCAGGGTTGCCGGTGGATGCCCGCAGCGCGGTGGTGCCTTCGGGTCAGGATCCTGAAGATTTCCGACGCGCGCAGGAAGGCTTTCGTCGCTCGCAGCTGGGCGTCGCTGGTGGCGGACCGCTGCGCGCTGACCGCACGTTCGTCTTCGGCGCCATCGAGTACACCAACGAAAACGAAGATCGCATCGCCTCAACGGCGAGCACCACCTTCACGGGACGAGAGGTGCGGGGTACGGTGAAGGGATTTGGTCGGGTTGATCACGGGTGGTCGCCTACGCAAACCACCACGCTTCGCATTGCCGCCAGCAGCGTCAATCGCGAGGGACGCGGCAGCGGCATTGTCGCGCCTGAAGCGGACATCATCACGCAGCGTATCGGCTCCGCCTCCGCGCTGGTGCACCGCTCGTCCCTGCGCGAAGGGCGAGCGAGCAACGTCGCCGCGGTGCAACTCGGCACCTTTCGATGGAACTTCCCGCCGGCGCAGAGCAGCTTTGCTGTGCCACAAGTGACCATTCGACAGGTGCAGGGCCTGGATACGGTATCGGTGGGTGTGGTTGGCTCCAGCAACTTCGTGTTCGACGAGCGTGAGACGCAGGTGCAGCTGCGCAATGTGTTCGAGACACTCATCGGTGATCGACACACGCTGCGCATTGGTGGCGATGCGTGGCGTTCTCAATTCCGTCTCACCGGTTCGCAGACCAATCCGTCGGGTTCGTATGTCGTACTCAACGAGGGCAACATTCCGCAGCGTGGCAATCGCTTCGCGTTTGCTGATGTGCCGGCCACGGTGCGCGTGCTGAGTTACACCGTAGATGCGGCCCAGAAGCAGGTGGATCTGTCACAGACGCTCGTTGGCGCATTCATTGAAGATCTCTGGCGTTTGTCACCGTCGCTTACGCTCACGCTCGGATTGCGATGGGACTATGATGATCTCACGTCGCGCGGCGGGAGTTCACCTGATCTCAACAACTGGCAGCCCCGGGCATCGGTCAACTGGCTGGTGGGGCCTCGCTCGGTATTGCGCGCTGGCGCCGGTTTGTATGCGGGCAAGTTTCCCTATGCCGTGTATTCCGATGCGATTCAGTTTGGGCCCGAGGGCAACCAGACGGTGACGTTTGACGGCGCCAACGCACCCGCGTATCTACAAGGCCCGCGCACCGCATCGCTCGACCGCAGCGATTTGCCGCCAGGAGAAGTGCGTGAACTCTTCGCGCTGGGGCTCGAACAGCCCATGAGCCGGCAGTTCACGGCGGGATGGCAGCAGCAGTTTGGCAATCAGTTCGCCGTGGGTATTGACGCGGTGTACACCGATACGCGCAACCTGCCGCGTTCGTGGGACCTCAATGCCAGCACGCGTGGCATCGGACCCGACGATACGATCAGCCTGAATGTGAATACCGGAGATCAGTTTCGCCCGGTCACGCCGGTGAACGGTGGATTCCGTCGGCGCACGACGACGGAGAGTGGCGGTCAGGCGACGTATGCGGGCCTGTACACGAATGCACGCTGGGCGGCAGCCGATGCATGGCTGATTGATGCAAACTGGATCTGGTCGCGAGCGCGCACCAACACGGAAGACATCAACTTCAATGCCACGCAGGGCAACGATTTTGATGCCGAATGGGCTGACGCCATCAACGACCGCCGTCATCGTGTTGCGATGCGCGCGACCTGGACTGGCGTGCGGGCTCTCACGATCTCGGGTATTGCCGACTGGCAGACCGGGCAACCAATCAATCGTGTCGCGTTCTTCCGTGACCTCGATGGTTCCGGCGACACCTTTGGCAACGGGTTTTTGGGCAATCAGGATCGTTTTTTTGGTGTACCGCGGAACGGCGAACGCATGCCGAGTGCGCTTTTTACCAGTGCCAGCGTGTCGTACGAACTGCCGGTGCGTAGTCAGGGCATCGAGTTGCGAGCTGATGTCTTTAACCTGCTCAACAGCACAAACCCCAGCGGATACGCCAACGGATTGCCGGGCGGCGGCACGAGAACGCAGGTGGGTCGGCCAGGTGATCCCATCGTGGTGTCAGCGGTAGCGCCGCCGCGCCAGTTGCAGTTTTCCGCTCGTTGGTTGTTCTGACGTGACCGGCCACGTGATGGTCGTTTGCACATGACCTTTCGCTTGATGGTTGTCTGACATGACCGTCCGTTCGCAACTTTGGCTCGCGCTGTTGGCCGTGCTCACGGCGTGCGGCAATGATCGCGGCGCGGACGCCACCACGGAACTGCGCCAGCTGACGGCACTCCCGTGGGACAGCGTGGAGGCCCGGGCGCGCGGCACGACCGTCACGTGGCGAAAGTGGCGAGGCGATCCGGCGATCAACGCGTATGTCGACGGCTGGCTCGCGCCTCGCTTGCGGGAACGGTACGACATTCGCCTCGAAGCTGTTGATGCGCAGGGACCGGAGATTGTAAATCAGCTGGTGCTCGAGTCGGAAGCTGGGCGCGGACGTGGGTCAGCCAGCCTGCTGTGGATCAATGGCGAAACGTTTGCCGCGCTGCGCAGCGAATCGCTGCTCGCCGGTCCGTGGGCGGGAATCCTTCCCAACGCCGCGTACATTGACAGCAGCTCGCGCATTATCTCGCGCGACTTCGAGCAGGATCCGCGGGGCTACGAGAGTCCGTGGGGCACGGTGCAATTTGCGCTCATCTATGACACGGTGCGCACACCGCAGCCGCCGCGTTCTTTCGATGAGCTGTCGACATGGATCCGCGCGCACCCAGGTCGCTTCACGCACGATCAGGGCTTCACGGGCGTGACCTTTCTCAAGATCCTGATGTATGCACGCGGTGGTGGGGCGGAAGCGTTTGCTGGTGGTTTTACGGAGGAGAAGTACGAGCGCGGACGTTTGGCGGTGTTTGCGTGGCTGGATTCGTTGCGCATGAGTTTCTGGCGCGACGGCGCCACGTTCCCACCGGATGTCGCGGCCATGCATCGGCTCTTCGCCAATGCCGAGATCGATTTTTCCATGTCGAACAATCAACACGATGTGGTGAACAAGATCCGTCGCGGCGAGCTGCCGTCGTCGGCCCGTGCTGCGGTACTGCGTGACGGCACGATTGCGAACGCGCACTATGTTGGCATTCCGTTCAACGCACCCAATCCTGCGGGCGCTTTGGTGGTGGCCAATCTTCTGCTGTCGCCTGAGGCGCAGTTTGAAAAACTGCAACCGGATGTCTGGGCCGATGGCACGGTGCTCGATGTCTCTCGCGTTCCGGAGCCGTGGCGTTCGCGGTTCGGAGAGCTGGCTGCCGATGCGCGTGCGATTCCAAGGGATACCCTCGCGCGCTACGCGCGGCCGGAGGTGGCACCGCAGTTCCATGAACGCCTGAGCACCGATTGGCGCGCGTGGGTACGTCGCTAGGACATCGTCGAGTCATGCCCGCCCCACTGTGGCTGGCCGGACTCGTAGCCCTGCCCGTGTTGTTTGGAGCCGCGTACTCGTTGCTGGCCGTGCTGGGATTGGTTGGCGCTGGCGCCAGCGGCCGCCTTGATGCCACACGATTGGTTGCGGTGCTTTCGGATCACAGCACATGGCGTGGACTCGGATGGTCTGTGTATGTGGCGGCGAGCAGCACGACTCTGGCCACGCTGGGAGCAGCGATCGTGGCGATGAGTTTCAGTCGTCGAACGCGCACGGATCGTTTCGCGCGTTCTCTCGCGACGTTGCCGCTCCCTGTACCACACCTCGTCGCGGCCGCTACAGCGCTGTTCATTCTCGGCCAAAGTGGATTGCTGGCGCGTGTGCTGTTCGCATTCGGAGTGATTGATACACCGTCCGGCATGGTGCCGCTTGTGTACGATCGGGCAGGCGTTGGGCTCATCGCAGCACTGGCGTGGAAGGAGCTGCCGTTTCTGTCAGTCGTCGCATTCGCCCTGCGCAGTGCACAACCCGCGTCGCTCGAAGAAACCGCGCGATCACTCGGTGCATCACCCGCGCGTGTGGCCTGCGACATCACGTGGCCACTGCTGTGGCGCGGGTTGATGCCGGCGGTCGTCGCCACGTTCGTCTTTGCCTTTGGCAGTTATGAGTCGGCGGTGTTGCTTGCGGCCGTCGATCCTGCCCCACTGCCGGTGCTTACCATGGAGCGCTTTGCTGACCCGGCGCTCGCGCGGCGCGGTGAAGCGTATGGACTCGCACTGCTGGCGTTTGTGGTGGCCGGGTTTGCTGTCGCCGCGCATGAGTGGACGCGCGCGAAATGGGGAGCGATACACGCATGACGTGGCGCGCGGCGTTGCTCGTGGTGCTCACACTCTCCACCTTCGGGCCGTTTGCGGTGCTCGTGCTGCAATCGATGAGCGCCGGCTGGCGATGGCCTGAGTTGCTGCCGCTCGCGTATTCGGGTGAGGGCTGGCAGCGCGTGACGACCGGATCGCTCGGGCGCGCGGCGGCCACCAGCCTGTGGCTGGCTGTGTGCACGGCGTGCGCCGCGGTGATAGTCGCCTTGCCGATAGGTCGCGCGCTGGCCAAACTGCGCGGCGTTTCGCGGCACATTGCCGCCGCGTTGGTCTTTCTTCCCGTGGCCGCACCGCCGATCGCTCTCGGCGCCGGACTGCAGATTGGCACACTCTGGTTAGGCGTGGGCGGAACGGGCGTGGGCGTCTGGATCGCGCACTGCGTTCCGGCCATCGGCTACGTTGCGCTGCTCTTTCTTGGTGTGTTCACCACGCGCGACGTGGCGGATGAAGAGGCCGCGCGTACACACGGAGCCAGCCGCTGGCAAACGTGGCGGCATGTGCTGATTCCATCGCTGCGTATTCCGATTGTGGAGGCACTGGCCATCGCTTTTCTGATTTCCTGGGCGCAGGTCGCACTCACGCTCGTGGTCGGCGGCGGCGCGGTGCGGGCGCTGCCCATTGAAGTGCTGTCACTCGTTCGCGCGGGTCAGGAGCGCGATGCGGCTGTTGGTGCCCTGCTGCTGATCCTGCCCGCCGTGCTCACGTTGGCCGCGCTGCGCACAGGGGCGCGTCGCACCGATGCCCTTCCCGCGTGACGTGACAACGGCGACCATGTACGGTGTGAACGTGACACCGACCTCATCTCCGGACCCAACGGCTGCGATGTTGGCCAAGGCGCCAGCGCTGCGGTTGCAGGCCGTGCGTGTCCCATTCGGAGACCCGTCCGGTGCAATAGACGGCTTGCACGATGTTTCGCTGCACGTTGCGCAAGGCGAGCGCGTGGTGTTGCTCGGGCCATCGGGCGAAGGCAAGACGACACTCCTGCGCGCGATCGCAGGACTTTCACCGATTGCCGGCGGAACGATTGAGGTGTGCGGCCGCGACATCACGCACGTGGTGCCGGAATCGCGCGGCACCGTGTATCTGCATCAGACACCAGTACTGTTCCCCCATCTCTCAGTTGCGGACAACGTGGGTTTTCCGCTCACGGTGCGCGGGACAGCGAAAGCAGAACTACGCCGTATCAGTCTGCAGTTGCTTGAGCGTGTGCAACTGGCGGAGCTTGCCGACCGCCTGCCGCATACACTGAGCGGCGGCCAGCGACACCGTGTCGCGCTCGCCCGGGCGCTCGCCGCAAAGCCACGGCTCCTGCTGCTTGATGAACCGTTGTCGGCGCTTGATCCTGTGCTGCGTCGGGAAGTACGCGAGGCGATTCGTGGGATCCATGACGACAGCGACGCCGGACTACTGCTCGTGACGCATGATCTCGAGGATGCAACGGCACTCGGGAACCGCATTGCCATTTTGCTGAATCGGCAGATTGCGCAGTGTGCGCCTGCTGCTGAACTGTTCGCGCGTCCGGCGAGTGTAGATGTGATGCGCTTTCTCGGACTGCATCAGGAGTTTGTCGGGACACGTACCGAGGACGGTGCCTTTGCCACGCCGCTTGGCGTGCTGCGCGTTCCGGTCGGCGCTGCGGACTCGGTGCATCGTGCACAGCAGGTCATTGTCGGCGTGCGTACTGATGCGATCCGCTGTGCGGCCGTTGGCAGCGCATCCGTGCAGGTGACCGGACAGATTCAGCAACTGCGACAGCGGGCCTCTGGGAGCACCGCCAGTGTGCTGGTCGGCGCCTCGCTGATCGAGGCGACTATTGATTCACTTGACGCGCCTTCTGTTGGGAGCCATGTGGGGCTTGCAGTGGATGCGCGCGGTGTCATCGGATTTCCTGGCACGCCAACGAATGTTTGACGAATGGTTTCGACTGCAGAAGGAGCGCTGGCTTCGCCCGTTGGCGGCGCTGCTGGGCAGGTGGTGCAGCCCGCTGGCCGTGACGCTGCTGGCGTTCGCCGCGGGTGTGGGTGCGGCGGTCGCTGCGGGTCAGGCGCTTTGGCAGGTGGCACTGGCGCTCTGGATTACCAACCGCTTTCTCGATGGCATTGACGGTGTGATCGCACGCGTGCAGCGCACGGAGTCGCACTTTGGCGGCTACCTCGACATCGTGCTGGATTTTGTGGTGTACGCGAGCATTCCGATTGGAATTGCAGTCGCGATGGATACGCGTGCCGTGTGGCTGGTCGTCACCGTTCTGCTGGCGTCGTATTTTGTCAACGCCGCCTCGTGGATGTATCTCGCCGCCATTCAGGAACAGCGCGGGCACGGTGCCGCAGCGCGCGGCGAACTGACATCAGTCACCATGCCGCGCGGATTGGTGGCGGGCACGGAGACGGTGGTGTTTTTCGTGCTGTTCCTGCTGTTTCCTATGCACTTCGTACCGCTGGCGTGGGCCATGGCCGCCGGTGTAGTCGTCGGAATCTCACAGCGATTGGTCTGGGCAGCGCGAAATTTGCATTAGTGGTTCAGATTCGTGTTTGCGGCTATGAAGTGCCTCGAGGCTTTCTGGCTTTCTGGCGCCGCCCGTTTCGTACGGCGAACCGTGCGGTAGCGATTGCCCGGAGGATCCGCACAACGCTCACATTTTCTGTTGTATGAGGATCCTCACGGCACCAGCGTCGCTCTGTTCACCGTACGAAATAAAGTAGGCCGAATAGCCAGAAAGCCGACAGGCACTTCGTAGCCGCACAGACGTATCAGAACTGCAACTGCATGGAGTGTGAGTTTCTCGCAACTGGATTCGCTCACATCTCCTCACGCGCAGAGGTCAACCGGTCGCGCCAGCCCCCGCCAACCGCTCCGCCACCCGCTCCGCCAGCAACTCGTGCGCCCGTTCGGCGATCGCATCAAGCGACGGGGTGGTGGGCAGCATGAGCTGAGCCCGACGACGCAGCTCTTCCCTTGACGGGAAACTCGGCCAGTGCACGTGCGACATCGCGTCGGTCATGTGACCTCGCGCATGCGCCAACGCATCGCCAGCGTGCTGACGCGCCTCCGCCAGGCGACCTTCCGCATTGTGCTTCATCTCCGCGAGACGGTCGCCGGCATTCATGCGCATTTCTGCAAGCTGGATTTGCGCATTGAGCTGGGCACCGCGCGCTTC
>JBGTOG010000031.1:0-5503 GCA_041742675.1 Gemmatimonadaceae bacterium
GCCATGTAGTGCCGCCTGTAGGCGGCCATCGGGTCCACCCCCAGTCCACCAAACAGCTCTCGTGCCGTGGCCTTGGCGTCTTCGACACCGAGACGCGCCATTTCGCGGGCTTTGGCGGTGTCACCCGGCTTGGGCAGGAGCGGACCACCTGGTTCGCGATAGGGATAGATAACGGCGTCCACATACCCGCGGGCATAGTGGCCGTACCAGATGGTGTCGTCGTGCTTGGTGAGCGTGTGGTGGATGCCGTACCCGCAGAACGCGACCCACGCGGCGAGTCCGCCGATGACGACCGTTCCGGGATTGACCAGCAACGCCCGGGTGGCCTGCGCAGCCGATGCAGACGGACCAAACTGAAAAACAAACTCCAGGCTGCCTCTACCCACGGCCGCGACTGTGCCATCGGCTGGGATATCAAGCAGAAACCCGAGGTCGGCGAGCGGAATCGTGACCGCATCGTGCGTGGGAACGCCCACCTGAAAGAAGAGGCCGTCGATCGAGGGCAGAACGGTCGGATTGACGCTCTTAATGAATCGATTGTCCAGCTTGAACTTGAGCATGGCGCTGCTCCCCTCGGTCAGCGCCTTTCGCCACTCCTTGGGTTTCGCCAGGTCTTTGGCGTCCAGTTTGGCACCGACCTGCAAGGACACGGAATGTGCAATTTGCGCCTCGTGGGCTGCGCTGAACTCCCGTTTCTTCAAGCTGCCGGCAATCTTGACGCGCGTTTCAGGCGCAGTGTTTCCCCAGTCGACGGTGAGTCGGCCAATGACCTTGAGCCGGAAGCGCACGTGACGCAAATCGACAACGCGGGTTTGCTGCTCGATCACGAACTCGGTGGTGGCCGCAACATCCGGTGCTTCTTTGCCCGCCGCCGGCGGCTTCCCGATCACCAGGATCGGGTCATCCAGCGAAATTGGCGATTTGGAACCGTTTGGCGCCGGCAGATATACGATCCCAGGCATGGCATCGTCCGAGAACTTGTAGTTCTTGCGATCCGCCGTGGTCTGCGTGCACCCGACCTTGTTGCGCAGAAACCAGTTGATTTCGGCCGGATTTCGCGTGCGGAAGTTGAACACGCAAAGATCGAGGGCGCTCAATCCCGCCCGCTTCACTTCGGGGCGATCGGCCAGTTTCCACCAGCTATCGGCGGCGCGCACACGATACGGTGCGCTGTTCGGCGGGACGTAGGACACATCGGGATTGGCCGGCGACTTCTCGCAGCCGGGAGCGAGCAACGAACGCGACATGGTCAAGCGGAAGAGGGAAGGGGACGCACATCTGCGAATGAGATCGTGCGCTTGCTCTGTATAGACGGAGCGATGCGCGAGAAAATCTCAATCCGCCCTCTGACTGGACGCCGCCGCGGGCAGGGGAGACATTACAGTGTCTCTTCCCTCCTCAAGGCCCGGCTCATGAACATCACGCTCAAGGTCAACGGGCAGTCGCGCACGGTCGATGTGCCGTCCGATATGCCCCTGCTCTGGGTTCTGCGCGACGAACTCGATCTCAAAGGCACCAAGTTTGGCTGCGGCGTTGCGCAGTGTGGTGCCTGCACGGTGCATGTGAACGGCGCGGCCACCCGCTCCTGTGTATTGCCGGCGGCTGCGGTGCAGGGTGCCGACGTCACCACCATTGAAGGACTATCGCCCGACGGATCACACGCGCTGCAGCGGGCGTGGGACGAGCTCGATGTGCCGCAGTGCGGATACTGTCAGGCGGGGCAGCTGATGTCGGCCGCCGGATTGCTGGCGCGTACGCCCAAGCCCACCGATGCTGACATTGATGCGGCGATGAACGGGAATCTGTGTCGGTGCGCCACGTATCTGCGCATTCGCCAGGGCATACATCGTGCCGCCGAGTTGATGGCAGCGCCCACACCGTCCGGCGCCTCGCGGGAGACTGGAGCATGACCACACCAATCCTTCCCGTGAATCGCCGCGCCTTCCTTCGCGTCTCGGCGATTGCCGGCGGTGGTCTGCTGCTGGCCAGTGTCTTTGAGCCGCTTGATGCCGTCGAATCGCTCATCGGACCGCCGCGCGATGGTGCGCTGCCGCCCGCCGATGATCCTCGTCTGAGCGCGTACATCTCGCTCACACCGGATGGCGTGGTCACGATCATGGCCAAGAATCCGGAAATCGGACAAGGCGTAAAGACCATGCTGCCGATGTTGATCGCCGAAGAGCTTGATGTGGCGTGGTCGCAGGTGCGCGTGGAACAGGCGAAGCTGGATCCGGCAAACTTTCCTGGGCAAACGGCGGGTGGCAGTACGGCCATGCCGAGCAACTGGCTGCCGATGCGCCGCGTCGGCGCGGCGGCGCGCGCGATGCTGGTGGGTGCGGCTGCGAAACAGTGGAGCGTGCCCGCGAGTGAATGCACAACGGCCGAAGGTGTGGTGCATCATCGCGCGAGCAATCGATCGCTCGCGTACGGCGCATTGGCAACCGCTGCGGCGAGTGAAACGCCACCCGAGTTGGCGAGTGTCCCGCTCAAGGATGCGAAGGACTTTCGAATTATCGGCCAGCGTGTGCGTGGTGTGGACAATCAGAAGATCGTGACCGGTGCTCCGCTCTTTGGCATTGATATCGTGCGGCCTGGCATGAAGTACGCCACGTTTGTGAAGTGTCCCGTGTACGGTGGCAAGGTTGGCGCCGCGAATGTGGATGTGATAGCCAGGTTGCCAGGCATTACGCACGCTTTTGTAGTTGAGGGGGGGACAACCTCAACGGCCTGCTCGGCGGCGTCGCGATTGTTGGCGACAAGTGGTGGCAGGTGCAAACGGCCCGCAAGCAGTTGCAGGTGACGTGGAACGAAGGCGATACCAAGTCGCAAAGTTCAGCGGGATTTGAGTCGCAGGCACGGGCGTTGTTTGCCGCGCCGCCGCAGCGCAGCATTCGTGCGGACGGTGATGTCGATGCGGCACTGCAGAGTGCAGCAAAAACAATCGAGGCGGAATACAGCTATCCGTTCATAGCGCACGCACCGCTCGAACCGCAGAACTGCACGGCGCATTTTGACGGCGGCAAACTCGAGATCTGGGCGCCTGCGCAACTCCCCGACAGCGGTCGCACGCTGGTGGCGCGCACGCTGGGCATGGAGCCGGCGGACATCACGGTGCATATCATCCGCTCCGGTGGTGGCTTTGGACGTCGGCTGTACAACGATTTCATGGTGGAAGCGGCGTGGATCGCCCGCGAAGCAGGCGTGCCGGTGAAGCTGTTGTGGACGCGTGAAGAGGATATGCAGCACGACTTCTATCGACCGGGTGGGTTTCACAAGTTCCGAGCTGGCTTCGATGCCAACGGCGCCATGACGGCGTTCGCCAATCACTTCGTCTCGTTCGGTGCAGGTGAGCGTTTTGCGTCGAGCGCCGATATTGGTGCGGGCGAGTTTCCGGCGCGTTTTGTACCGAACTTTGGTATCGCTGCATCCGTGATGCCGCTCGGTGTGCCGACTGGTGCGTTGCGCGCGCCGCGGAGCAACGCGCTGTCGTTTGCCTTTATGGGCTTTCTGGACGAGTGCGCACAGGCGGCGGGCAAGGATACGGTGACATTCCTGCGCGGTGTGCTCGACAACTTGCAGCCAACACCACCGCCCGCTGAAGGTGCACGACCGCAGCAACAGGCCGGCGGGTTGGACGCCGGTCGCATGCGCGGTGTGCTCGATCTGGTGGCAGATAAGTCGGGGTGGGCGAATCGTGCGTCACTGCCGAAGGGCACGGGCATGGGTGTAGCGTTCTACTTCAGTCATCGCGGATACTTCGCTGAAGTCGTGCAGGTGACCGTCAGCCGGAGTGGAGAGCTGAAGGTCGACAAGGTGTGGACGGCAGGCGATGTGGGCAGCCAGATCATCAATCCGAGTGGCGCAGAACAACAAACGCAGGGCGCGGCACTCGATGGCATTGGTCAGGTGCTGGCGCAGGAGATCACGTTCGAGGGCGGCCGTGCGGTGCAGAGCAACTTCCACGACTTTCCGCTACTGCGCCTGACGCAGACGCCGCCGGTGGAATGTCACTGGGTGCTGAGCGACAACGCACCCACTGGCATTGGAGAGCCCGCGTTGCCACCGGTGGTGCCGGCAGTAACAAACGCGATTTTTGCGGCGACCGGCAAGCGCGTGCGTTCGTTGCCACTCAGCAAGCATGACTTGAGCTGGTCCTGAATCACAAGGCGCAATGAAAAAAATCCGGCGCTGCGTATGCTGGTCAGGGCGTGCCGGAACCCGTGTCGTGCTTGCCGATGAACTCATCAACCATACGGCCGACCTGTTCGCGCATGGCTGCCGTAGGTGGCGCGTTCTTGATGGTCGCGATGAGCTGCTCGCTGTGCGCGACGGCGGCGGCCGCACGCTCGCGGTACGAATCGCGGTTATTCGCCTGTTGTGCGTTCGTGAGCTGCGTGGCAATGGCATTGATACCACCGCGTTCTTTGGCCACCGCATCGCGCAAGGCCTCACCACCAATGCGCGCTGTGCGCAGCAATCGATCGCCTGGAGCGTCTGCCAGGGCCAATGCGAGCGCGAGCTCACGCAGTTCGGGTCCTGCGAGCCACGATGAATCGGGCACGCTCATACCACGCGCGACAAACGGCAGCGTGGCATTGTCGTGCGCAAACGGTCCGTCAGGTGGATCTACGAGCCACAGATGCACCATGGTAAGCCGCTGATTCGGGAGGGCCAGCATGGGATGCTCATGCCAGGTGTCTGCGTCGCCGTCGAAGCCGTCGGGATCCGGCGCGCTCGCTGGTACGTGATAGCCGTACGCCGCGCCAACCAGGGCCACGGTGTCGCCCACCGGTGAGAACAGCAGCATGGACGGCTTGGTGATGTCAAAGCGCGCCTGCGCAATGACCTGACGATTCACATAGTGCACACCCTGCAACGGTATGTCACCAAGCACGGGGCGATAGCCGGCGGCGATAGCCTTGGCGGGTGTGTTGTAGCGACCGATGACGGCGCGTGCAGAATCGATCTGCGCACGAGTGCGATCAGTGAGTGCGGCCGGTGCATGCGCTGCGTGTGCGGCGTGGTGATCGTGGGCACCTTGTGCGCTGAGCAGTGTGCTCGGTGCACACATGGCGAGTGCCAACATGCACAGTGTCGCGGCGGAAGAACGTGCGGCCAGGTCGTACGACATGTTGCGCCTCACTGCGTGAAACGATGTGCGCGCTGCACGACAGTGTGCAGCGTCGCGTGTTGACGATACGCGTGTGTGTGCTGCGTACCGCATGGTCAGTACCCCGCGTCCGCTTGAATGACGCCGGCCAGCACGACATCCACCGCATCACGCGCGTACAGCGTCAGCGCCTGCGCGTCGGCCGCGTGCTCACCCACGAACTGCAGGGCCAGTCCATCCGCCACCGCCGTGATCGCGTTCACCAGCCGGCGTCGCTGCTCGCTGCTTGCGCGGCCGGTCACGAGCCGCTCCTCCGGGATGGCCTCCACGGCGATTCGAAACAGCTCGGCGATCCGCAGCTTGGCGTTGACCAGTTCGTCAAACGCGTCGCCG
>JBGTOG010000050.1:0-16834 GCA_041742675.1 Gemmatimonadaceae bacterium
CCCGGCGGCGGCCGCGGCGCCGGCTCGCAGGTGACGCCCGTGGAAATCGCCATGGTGGAGCGTGTCACGCTCGCCAACACCAGCCTCGTGACCGGGTTGCTTGAGCCCATTCGTACGGTCAGCGTGAACGCACAGCTGGGCGGCGCATTGCTCTCCGTCAGCGTGGAGGAAGGAAGTCGAGTGCGGGCGGGGCAGCTGCTGGCCCAAGTGGACGCCCGCGAGCTGGAGGCACAGCTGCGCGCCGCTCAGGCCGCCCTGGAATTTGCGAAGTCCACCGCGGAACGGTCCGCCGAGCTCTTCCGTCAACAGATTGTCACAGCCGTTGAGAATGAGCGTGACCAGAGCGCGTTAGCAGCCGCTACGGCGTCTGTCGACCAGTTGCGTACGCGTCTTGGTTTCTCGCGCATCACCTCGCCGATTGATGGTGTCGTGACCGCGCGATTTGTGCAGGGCGGTGATCTCGTGTCCAACAATACGCGCCTGTTCACGATCTCTGACCTGACGACACTGGTGGTGCGACTGCCGGTGTCCGAGCTGGAAGTGGCACAGTTGCGAACGGGTGGCGAAGTCGCGCTGCGCGTTGATGCATTGGGCGGGGCAAGTTTCCCAGGACGCATTCGGCGCATTTTCCCGGCAGCGGATTCCGTCACGCGTCTGGTGCCGGTGGAAGTTGCCGTGTCCGGCAGTTCGTCCGCGCAGCTTCGTCCGGGCTATACCGTGCGCGCGACGCTCAGTTTGGACACCCGCACTGATGCGCTGGTGGTGCCAACGCGCGCGGTGCTGGGCGCCACGGGAGCGCGCAGCGTGTTCACGATCCGCGATGGCCTCGCCGAACGACGGGCCGTGCGCGTGGGCGCTGATGTTGATGGTCGCGTGGAAGTGTTCTCCGGACTCACGATGGGCGACACGGTGATTGTCGCCGGCAACTCGCTGGTGCGTGAAGGCGGACAGGTTCGCGTCGTTGATCCGCTGTCGCCGGACGCGCCGTCCCGTGGGGCGCGCGCTACCACGGCGCCCATCGCCGACTCACCGGTTGCCGTCCCCGGCGACACGAGTCGTTTGGCGAGGTCTGCTCCATGAGTGAGCGCAAGCACAAGGGGATCTCCAGCTGGTCGATTCTGCGCCCCATCGGGACGCTGATGCTGACCAGCACGCTGCTTGTCCTTGGTATGGTGTACGTGGGGCGACTGCCGGTCGATCTGCTGCCGCGTATTGTGTATCCACAAGTGCGCGTGTCGGTGTCGAACGCCGGTGTGGAACCGGTCGTGCTCGAAGAGACCGTGGCGAAAGTGCTGGAGTCATCGCTGGCCACGACGCAGAATCTGCAGCGCATGGAGACGGACATCTCCGAAGGGCGCGTCAGCATCTCGCTCGACTTCCGCTACGGAACCAACGTGGACTTCGCGCTGCAGGACGCGGCGAAGAATGTGGAACGCGTACGCGCGCGATTGCCAGTGGAAGCGGATCCGCCGGTCATCAACAAGTCGGATCCGTCGCAGATGCAGATTTATCAGGTCGCCTTCTCGTCGAGCGAGCGGGATCTGGTGGCGTTGCGTCAGTGGGTGGATCAGCGACTCCGTCCGCAGCTGTTGTCAGTCGACGGCGTGGCCTCGGTTGACGTCTCGGGTGGGCTGGTGCGTGAGGTGCAGGTTGAGCTCGATCCCGAGCGACTGCGCGGCTTCGGCCTCTCGGTCAACGGTGTGCTCGCCTCGCTGCGCAATGACAATCAGAACATTGCCGGCGGCCGTGTCTCCGGCCCGGACCTTGAACTCGTCAGTCGCACCACCGGAAAGTTCGACAACATTGACGACATCCGGAACGTGCTGCTCACCGGCACCGGTGACAGCCGCGTGCCGCTTCGTGATGTGGCAATCGTGCGCGACACCAGTCAGGAGCAGCGCTTCTGGGCGCGATTGAACGGAGTGCCTGCAGTACGTATTGGCATTCAGAAGCAGCCGGAAGCGAACACGGTGGAAGTGGTGGACGGTGTCGAAGCGATGCTCGAGAGCCTGCGGGGCTCCTCGTACATTCCGCGCGACATCGACTACAACGTCACGTTTGATCAGTCGGGCTTCATTCGTGACGCATTGGCATCGGTGAAGGGGGCGGCCGTTGTCGGAGCCTGCCTCGCGATGCTGGTTGTGCTGATCTTCCTGCGCTCCTTCCGCAAGACATTCATCATTGGCGTGTCCATTCCGCTGGCGGTGCTGGCCACGTTTGTGATGATGGGTATTGGCGACCTCACGCTCAATATCATGTCGTTGGGCGGATTGGCACTGGGCACCGGACTGCTGCTCGACAATGCCATCGTCATGCTGGAGAACATTTATCGGCGACGGATCAGCGACGGACTCGATTCGGAGGAGAGTGCACATGTTGGCGCCGCTGAAGTAGCGAACGCGATCGTGGCGGCCACCACGACAAATCTCGCCTCTGTTGCCCCGTTCCTGCTGATTACCGGATTGGCCGCGCTGATTTTTCGTGAGCTCATTCTCACGATCTCGTTCGCCATTCTCGCCTCATTGCCACTGGCGCTGACGCTCGTGCCAATGCTCGCCGCACAGTTGGGCAAGGTGCGCTTTTCCAGCGGTCTTGAGCGTTTTGCACCTCTGGTGGCGTTCGACCGTTTTATTCAGGCGATGATCGTGCGTTACCGCGGCGCCGTAGCCGCTGCCGTGCGGTGGCGTTGGTTGGTCGTGGGCGCGGCGTCGGTCGTGCTGTTCGTTGCCATTCAAGTCGGCCGCCAGATCCCCACAGAATTCTTGCCGCAGGTTGATGACGGCACCGTAAGCGCGTACGTGCGCCTCCCAGCAGGCGCGACACCCCAGCAAACCGATCGCCTCACACGTGAACTGGAAAGCATGGTGCAGGAGATGCCAAGCGTGGTGAGCGTGTTCTCTACCGCCGGTGGCTTTCTGTTCGGCGGCTCCAGCAGTGCGAACGCCGGCCGCGGCAGCCTGGATATCCGTCTCGCCCCAACCAAAGCACGCGAGTTGAGCGCCGAGCAGTGGGTCACGGAGCTGCAGTCACGCATTGATGCGCGCGGTTTTGCGGGTGCACGCGTGGGTGTGCGACCGCCGCGAATTCGCGGGCTGCGTACGTCGAGCAGCGGCGAAGCGGTTTCCGTTGCCATCGTCGGCGATGAACTTCTGGTGCTTGAGCAGGTGGGTCGGAACGTCGCGCGTACGCTGCAGGGAACACCTGGTTTGCAAAACTTTGAGCTGCAGGCCGACGATCAGAATCCGTTGCTTTCCATTGAACTTGATCGTGAACGTGCGCGACAGATCGGCCTTGATGTCGCCACGGTGGGTCAAACCATTCGCACGGCGCTCGATGGCACCGTGGCGACGCGCTACGCCGAAGGCAACTTTGAATACGATGTGCGTGTGTTCTTTCCGCGCGGACGGTTTCAGAGTGTGAACAATCTCGCCGACTTGCCGCTGTTTCCTGCCGGTCCCGGACGCGCGCCGGTGCAGCTGCGTGACGTGGCGTTTGTTGGCCCCGCACTCGGCCCGTCAAGCATTCGTCGCGTCAATCAGAACCGGCAGATTCAAATGACCGGCGATGTGCTCACCAATGTGGCGAGCGTCGGCGCGGTAACCGATTCCATTCGTTCGCGCCTGTCAGAGCTGGCGGTACCAGATGGCTACGGCATCATCATTGGTGGAGAAGCGGAAGCGATCGAAGAGAGCAACGCACAGATGCTGCTCGTGGTAGGGCTCGCGATCTTCCTGGTGTTCGTCGTGCTGTCGGTGCAATACGAAAGTCTTACCGATCCGTTCGTGATCCTCGCGGCGGTGCCCATGTCGCTCGTGGGCGTGGTCGGCATTCTCAAGCTCACCGGCATTCCGTTCAGTGCGCCTGCGTTGCTCGGTATGATTCTGCTCGCCGGCATCGTCGTCAACAACTCCATTCTGCTCGTGGAGTTCGTCAAGCAGTATCGCATCGAAACGGGTGCATCGATTCCTGACGCGGTGGTAGAAGCCGGCGCGGCGCGCATGCGGCCGATTCTCATGACCACGATCACATCGCTCGTCGGCACCGCACCGCTCGCACTGGGGCTGGGCGACGGTTCGGAACTCATGCGACCACTCGCCATCGCGGTCGTGGGCGGGTTGAGTGTGTCCACCCTGTTGACGTTGTTCGTGGTACCGTGCATGTATGTGCTGTTGCATGCGTTCACCGCGAAGCTGCGAGGATTTGTGCTTGGACCCTCCCCGTCCGAGCGCCGCGTCGCACCACAGCCCGTCGCGGGCGACTGATCGCGTACGCAGCCTGGTGCTGCGGCGAAACGATCACGCAAACACAGGAGTCACCGTGAGCTACAAGAGCACCGAAATCGAAGGGATCGGAGAGGTGCGGGCGGCCGACCTGATGCGCATCTCGGGCGTGGGGCAGGACTATTCGGAGCTGCTGGAGTTGCGCGGCGTGGATACGGTCCAGGAGCTGCGCAATCGGCGCGCTGACAACCTGACCGCGAAGATGGCCAAGGTGAACGCCGAGAAGAAGGCGATGCGCGTCGTGCCAACCGAAGCCACGGTGACTCAATGGATCGAGCAGGCGAAGACCATGGAACCGCGCATCACGCACTAAGTCGCCTCAATGGACGGCGTCCCCACGTGATGACTCATTGCGCCGTGAACGCAGCGTCCCTGCTCTCCCTCTGCGTCGCCATATTGGCGGCCTCGCCGATCGCAGCGCAGGGCAAAGCGCATGCGCACGGACTGGCAGAGCTACACATCGTCATCGAAGGACGCACGGGCATGCTCGACTTCACCGCGCCGGCTGAGGATGTGTACGGATTCGAACGGGATCCGCGCACACCCGCCGAGCGGGAACGTCGCGTCAAAGCGCTGGGCACGCTGCGCCATCAGATAAGCGACATGGTAGTGTTTGACGCATCGCTGGGCTGCACCATCATCGCCACCGCAGTGCACGCTGGCAACGACAGTCATGCACACGACGATAAGTCGTCAGGGCATGTGCACGGGATGCGTGACGAACGTGGGCGGGCGCACGTGGAAGTGCATGGCGAATACACGTTGCAGTGCGCACGCGCGCCGGCCGGTCGCGATATCCGATTCGGATTTACCAAACATTTTCCGTCCATCAAGACGGTACAGGTGCAGCTGCGGGCCGACGACGAGCAGGCGGGGCGTCGCATTGAAAACGATCGCGGCACCGTACGACCGTAGTCGCAGCGCCTCAGGGCGAATCGCGAAGCGCCTGCGTCAGCACCCGTCCGTCCACTGTTTCCGTGACGCGCACACCGAGCAACGCCGCCAGCGTGGGGCCGATGTCGACCACACGCACAAAGGCATCGTCTCGCATGGTGCGAAACGGAGCGCCCCAGAAAATCAGCGGAACCTGTGCGTCATAATCATGCGGACTGCCATGCGTGGCGATGTTGCTCTGACCGAATACGCTGTACGGCGTGAGCGTGACCACGGCCAGCACATCGCCACCGGGGCGAAACATATGCAGCCATCGGCGGGCGATGTGATCGCTCACCGTGTCGGTGCGCGCGAGCTCTTCAAGCACATCCACGCGCTGGACACCCATCACGTTGCGCGCCTCGCGCGAGAAGGCCTGCGCCACTGAACGCAACTGCGCGTTGCGACCGCGCACCTTGGTGCGATCCACCGAGAGCGCGAAGCCATCAAACTCCAGCGCGTCCAGCGGAAGATCCGCATCTCTCGCCACACGCGCCGCGGCGCGAACTGACGACTCAAAATCGTCAAGCATCACGCGCTGCGCTTTGCTGTTGTCCACCACACGCGACTTGCCGTCCGGACTGGGCGCCACGCCATGGTCGGACGTCAGCACCACGGCCAGCCGGTCCTCGCCCACAAGGGTCTCAAGCGAATCGATGAATACGCCAAGGGCACGATCGACACGCAGGATGTGATCGTGCATCTCGCGCGACTCCGGGCCCCAGCGGTGTCCAACCGCATCGGTCGTGGACAGCGAGACAGCGAGCAGGTCAGGCTTGTCGCGTGTTCCCAGCTGCATGGCCTGCACACCGCGCAGCGCAAAGTCGAGCGTCAACTCATCCATGAACGGAAACGCCACGATCAGGTTCGTCGCACGCAACTGATCATCGGGCATCACGTACGGAAACAGGAAGCCCTGACCAAAACTCTCGTACGGCACCGAATCCGGCTCGGCGTACATGGAATCGGGCAGCAGCAGGTCCCACGTCCGGCCCGCGTACCGCGTCATCACGGTGGACTCGGCGTTGTACGCCTGCACCCACGTGGGCAGTGAATCCGCGTACCAGCTGCTGGTCGTGAAGTTGCCGTTCGACATCGCGTACCAGAACACGGAGTGCTTGCCGCGTCCAATCGGAAGTATGGCCCCACGATCCTTGCGCGACACTGACAGTACGCGAGTCTCGGGATCGGCGGCGGTCATCCAGTCGGCGAGGGTCGTCCCAGTGAACCGATACGGACTCGCGCCGACGTCGGGCGCACCAAGCAGCGGCGCGTCCTTCGTATTCACGCCCGTGCTGTTGGCCGCAATTCCCGTGCTGTAGGGAAAGCGTCCTGACAGAATCGAGGCGTGCCCGGGCGCTGTTTCCGTAATCGCATGATCGTGAAACGCCTGAGTGAACACGGCGCCTTCGCGGTCAAGGCGAGCGAGCCCACCGGTCAGCTGATCGCGCCAACGCTCGAAGTAGCCTGGAATCAGCTGGTCGATGCTCAGGACCACGACCAGGCTTGGGCGCTCCGCAGCGGCGAGCACGGGCGGTGAAATCGGCGTTCCGGGAGGAACCGCAGCGGCGCTCGACTGCGCTTGCGCGCAGCCGACAGCGACCAGACAGGTGACAACTATTGATCGAATCACAGGGCTGTTTGGCTGGGGTGATCTCCTAACATATTCCTCGGACCCCATCGCCGCCGTTGTGATCCGGCGCACGGCGCGTATCTTCGCGCGGATGGACTGGATCTCTGAACATCGCCTCTGGCGCAACGTCGTTGCCCGCACGACGATCTACTACGTCGTGTTTGGCACTCTCGCGGCGACTCTCTACCGGTATGTGCCCTCGGCCTGGGGCACGCTGGGCGGTGAGTCGCTGTCCGACATGATGTCGCCGGGGGGCGCGGTCACTTCGTCTGACGGCTCCGGGCCCACGCCATTGTCAACGGTGGTCGCCATGCTCACGGCCCTGGCGACCGCGCTGCCGGTGGCCTGGATCTACACGCTGACACGCCGCAAGAAAGGCTTCCAACAGTCCATCGTGCAGACGTATCTCATTCTGCCGGTGGTGGTTGCTGCCATTGTGGTGATGGTGAAGTACTCGATTGCCCTGGCGTTCTCGCTGGGCGGCATCGTGGCGGCTGTGCGGTTTCGGACCTCCCTCGATGACAGCAAGGACGCCACCGGCATCTTTGTGGTCACCGGCATCGGCATGGCATCAGCAGTAGCGCCGAGCGTCGCGTGGGTGATCAGCATCGGCTTCAACCTGCTCATGATTGGGCTGTGGTATACCGATTTCGGGCGCCCCACGGCACTTGAAGGACGAACGGCGGAGAAGCGCATGGAGAAGGCCCTCGCCGTGGCCAACCGGACCGGGATGTTCGTGGCCAAGCTTGACGACGAAGTCCTCAAGTCATTGTCGTCTGAGCAGTTGGAAGCAATTGCCGACCGCGCCTGGCGCCGCCGAAAGCGCAACGCCAGCGACGAGGTGGAAAGCAACGAGAAGAATACTCCCGCGGCTTTCGAGCATCTGCTGCGCATCCACACGGCCGACGTCGACAAGGCACGACATGCCTGCGAACCCCGATTCAATGGATTTTTTCAGCGATGGAAATACATGGGCTCGGTACAGGACGGCGAGTTGCGGATTGCTGAATATGGCGTCACGTTTTCCGACACTGTCACGATCGGAGTGGTGAGCGACGACTTGCGTGCGCTCCCCGATTCCCCGGTCCGCAAGCTGGAGCTCAAATGATCCCTGCCCTGCTGCATCGGTTCGTTCGTCCCGTGAGCGCCGCCACGCGTCGCGCGCTTGCACTGGCATTCGTTGTCACCATGGTGTCGCCAGCGACCGTTCCGTCGCTGCACGCGCAGCCACTCTTCAAGAATGACGGTGTGCTGAAGGTCACGATCACCGGAAACATTCGAGACCTTCTGCGAGAGCGCGACAGTACGAAGTTGGAGTGGTACGGCGCCAGTTTCGACTATGTGAGCGGCGACAGTACGGTCTCAGTACCGGTGGAGCTTCGCGCGCGCGGACATTTTCGGCGGCAGCGCAACAACTGCGAGTTCCCACCACTATTCGTGCGCGGTGCGAAAGAAGTTATCGAGGGTACCGAACTGCAGGGCAATCAGCGGGTGAAGCTGGTGACGCCGTGCCGACCGTCAAATGATGACTATCGACAGTACATCCTTATGGAGTACGGCCTCTACGCCGCGTACGCCATGATGCATCCGATTCATCCGCGCACGCGGCTGGCCGAGATCACGTATGTAGACTCCGCGGCTCGCGTGAAACCAATGACGGTTACGGCGTTTTTCCTTGAGACTGACAATGAAACAGCCAAAGAACACAAGCTCACGTTGCAGGAAGAACTGAAGGGTGCACGATTCCGTGACATGGATCCGGCCACGCTGCAGTCACTCTCGCTCTTTGAGTTGATGGTTGGCGGTGCAGACTGGTCGTTGGGCGGCCTGCACAACATCTATCTGCTGCAGGACTCCATCGGCGTGTTTTTCCCGGTGGCGTACGACTGGGATTTTGCCGGTCTCGTGAATGCGCGATACGCGACGCCCGCACCCATTCTGCCCATCAAGAAGGTGACCGAACGGCACTACATGGGTCCGTGCTATACCGCCGAAGAGTGGAAGCCCACGCTCGATCTGTATCGCTCCAAGCGCGAGGCGCTGGACGGGTTGTGGGCCACGATTCCTGACCTGTCGCCAGCCAAACAGAAGCAGGCCACAGACTACCTCGGTTCCTTCTGGAAGATGGTCGACAATCCGAGGGATTTTGAACGCATGACGAAGACCTGTCGCCCGCAGGGTAACTAAACTCCGTCCGTGTCGCCCGTGCGTTGGAAACAACGCACGGCGTCAGGCGTCTTAGCCACAGTGAATACGGTGATTCGCGGCGCGAGCGCCGCATGGCGTCTGGCATGGGTATCGACGATCGCTGCCGCGCTGCTGGTGGCCTGCGATCGCGGGCCGGTTGATGTCGCGCCGCCGCCTGGTCCCAATCCGGCGCCGGCCTCCGCGCAGCTTGTGCTGATCGTTGAGGGGCTGCCCGAGCCTTCGGCCACACCAGAGACCACAGCGGCGCTTGTGGCCGCCGGATTTGGCCTGCGTGTGCAGGGGCCTGACGGATTTGATACGCTCGTTGTGCGCACCATCACCTTGGCCGCCCGTCCCCCAGGCGACTATCTGATCACTGCGGGCAGCGCGGAGTACGCGGCGGTACGCTACGCCGCCACGTCGGATACGCAGCGCGTCACGCTGACCTCCGGCACGACACACACGGTCAATGCGACATTCGTCGCGACAACTGGTGGCGTGGAGCTGCGGGTCAGCGGCGCGGTCCCCGACTCTCTCCACTATCACGCCGCGCTGCAATACCCGGACGGCCGGATTGAAACAGTCGCCTTGCCCACCGCACGGACGTTGCTGTTGCCCGGCACGTACGTGGTCGCACCAATGGCCACACCATCTGGCGGTGTGCTCTACGCGCCGGATCGGCCGAGCGATACGATTGTCGTCGCGCCCGGACCGATTGCCGGACCAACCTGGCTGTCGTACACAGCGAGGCGCGCGTCGCTGCAACTCGCGATAGACGGCGTACCTCTCGCGTCTCGGCGCGGGACCGTAGAGATCACGGACGCGGACGGAGCGCGACGCATCGCGCAGCTGCTGGGCGATACCGTGCGCTTTCATGATCTCTCCGGCGGCGTGTACACGATTGTCGCGCCCGTGATCACCGATGACACAGCGCGATACGTGCCTGTGTACGCGGTGGACACTGTGTCCTTTGCCGCGGGCGCAACGGCCACGCATACGCTCGCATATGCGAGCGAGACCGCGTCCCTTGCGCTGTCCCTGTCCGGTCTGCCAGCAAGCCTGGCGGGTGATGTCCAGGTGTCCGGGCCATTTGGTTTTTCGCGAACCGTCCGTACCGACACCGTGTTGACAGCGCTTCGCCCCGGATCGTACACGATGGTGGCCAACCCCGTCGATGATGCCTTGCACTCGTGGAAGGCCGAGGTGACATCACAAGTAGCGTCGATCACCTTTGGCGAACCGGTGTCACGACATGTGCAGTATGCGATCGCGTCAGGCGGGCTCGTGATCAACATCAGCGGCATGCCCGAGACCGTCGCGCCGCATGTCACCGTGCGAGCCGCGACATCGACGAGCGTGCCCAACTTTCCATGGGAGCTGACAGGATCGTCGTCACGCACCAACGTATCTCCCGGCGTGTACACCGTTAACGTGACACCCGTGGCGGTGGGCGACGCCCTCTATGTCGCCACACCCGCACAGCGCACGATTTCCGTGGTTCCTTCGGTGACGCCAATCACCGTAGACATCGAGTACATCGCCACGTTTGGTCCGCGGCTCGACTTCGCCATTGACGGCGCGTACCTCACACAGGCCGCGCAGCGCCTCGATGGCACCGTGCCATTGGTCGCGGGACGCGACGCGTTGTTGCGCGTGTTTGCACGCGCGAATGAGGGCAATCAGGAAGCACTGACGGTGCGCGTCCGCCTCTTCCACGCCGATACGCTGTATCGAACGCTGCTGATCCCCTCGCCGACGGCCAGCGCACCGCTTGCGGCCAGCGAGGGTGACCTCACACGATCATGGAATGTTTTGCTCGATGGCGCCGACGTGCGCGAGGGCATGTCATTTATCGCAGACTTCGGGGCAGCACCGGGTGTCAGCGACGCCAATCTGTCGAATAATCGTTGGCCTGCCGCGGGTGCGTTCACTGTTGACGTACGGGAGGTTTCGCCGTTCGCACTCGTTTTCATTCCGATTGCGCACGCCGAAGACGGTCGCACAGGCAATGTGACGCCCGCCAACGTGGAGCTCTTCGCCAACCTGGCGCGCCGCGTACTCCCGGTGCGAGACTTTGCCGTCTCTGTCCGTACGCCATTTGTGACCGCCGCGCCCACGTTGCTCCCCGACGACAAGAACCTCGGCTGGGCGCGTGTGCTCAACGAGATCAATACGCTGCACATCGTGGAGAAGGCCGACAAGGCGTACTACATGGGCATCGTGTCAACGAACTATGCCAGCGGTATTGCTGGCATGGCACACATTGGCGGGCGACAGTCGCTGAGCTGGGATCTGCCGCTCACGGCGCCTCGCGTTGTGGCGCACGAGTTGGGGCATAACCTCGGTCGGTTTCACAGTCCGGGATGCGGTGCCGGTTTTGCCGACAAATCATATCCGCATTCGGCCGGCGCCATCGGGGTGTGGGGGTGGACCGGCTCCGGGCTCGCCAGCCCGGTGTCCACCAATGACATCATGGGTTATTGCACATCGCAGTGGGTGAGCGACTACACGTGGACCGGCATGCTGAACTTTCGCGCGATCGTCGATCCGGTGAGTGCACCGTATGTGGCGGGCGTGCGAACCAGCGCCCGGCAGCGTGCGGGAAATGTGCGACGCATGGCGCGCGCGACCGCAGTGAATGACACCATGCTGATAGTCTGGGGCACGATCACCGCTGACGGTGCAATTCTCGAACCGGCGTTCCGCACGATCACCGCGCCATCGCTGCCACCCGTTGGCAGCGGGCGCTATACGCTCGACGTGCTCGACGCAACCAACCGCGTGCTCTTCACGGTGCGCTTCGACGGCGAAGTACTCGATCACAATGCATCGGTGCAGAGTTTCAGCGTCGCCATTCCCGTGAGCGCTTGGCGCTCCGACGCCGCGTTGCTGCGTCTGCGACGCGGTGCCGCGGTGATCGCCGAACAGCGGTCACGCGGCGGAGCGGTGTCGCCAACGAGTCGGCTGGCCAGAGTGTCCGGCACGCGCGCAGAACTGCAATGGCACGCCGCCGAGTGGCCGCTGGCCGTGGTGCGTGATCGGGCATCGGGCGAGGTGTTGGCTTTCGCGCGGGCAGGGTCGGCTCGACTGCCCGTTGCTGCCGGACGCGAGCTCGACGTCATTCTCTCTGACGGCGTGCGCTCGCGCGTGCAGCGATTGCGCGTGCCCTGAACCGCACGGCAGGGGTGAGGAACGCGTTGCAGCGCGCTGTTGACCGGCGCGCCCTGATGTACCTTTCAGCGCATGGAACGACTCTTTGTCATGCTCGGCGCGCTCTCGGGCGCCATCAGTGTTGGCGCCGGCGCGTTCGGTGCGCACGCACTCCGCGAACGCCTCGAACCGCGAATGCTCGACGTCTTCGAGACGGCGGTCCGCTATCAGATGTACCACGCCCTCGCTTTGTTGGTGGTGGCATGGGCGACCACGCGCTGGTCGGGCGGTCTGCTTAGCGCCAGCGGCTGGTTGTTTGTTGCCGGTACGTTGATTTTTTCCGGCTCGCTGTATGTGATGACGTTTACCGGCATCCGCGCGCTCGGCGCGATCACGCCGATTGGCGGGGTGTGCTTCATTGCGGGTTGGGTATGTCTGGCGCTGGCCGCGGCACGCAGCTGAGCGTGCGCCATGCGTGTGCTGCTTGCTGAACACGCGGACACCACAACGCTTAATGCATTGATCGCACGATCAGCGCGCGGGCTCAGCGTCGGCTACTATTCTGCCGCGCAAATTGAGTCTGCCGTGCGTTGGGTGTTCACGGTGGACAATGCGCTCGTTGCCGATGGTACGTACTTCAAGGTCGTACTCGGTGACGCGACCATCGGCTGCGGCGGGTGGAGCAGACGCGCAGCGCTCTTTCACGCCGCTCCACTCAATGACGTGGACGACCTGCCTGCACTCGACCCGGCCACCGACGCCGCACGCATCAGAGCAATGTTCGTCGCCCCGGAGTTCGCACGTCGGGGTGTGGGTCGGCGGCTGCTTGATGCCGGACTCGCGGCTGCGCGCGCCGCCGGATTCACACGCGCGGAGTTGATGTCCACGCTTCCCGGTGTTCCGCTGTACAGCGCGTATGGGTTTGCGTCCGGAGAGCGCAAGGAGATCACGCTGCCGGACGGTGTGCCACTGCCGCTTGTGCGCATGACATGCACGATTGACGAGGTGCTGCGAGCGTCGGACTGAGTTCGTGCTTCGTTGCGCCACTCGCGTTCGACACTGTGGCTCAACGCGCCGCGCGAAAGGTGCGCAAACGCAGACTGTTCGACACCACACTCACCGAACTGAACGCCATCGCCGCGCTGGCCAGAATGGGGCTGAGCAACAGGCCAAAGATCGGGTACAACACGCCTGCCGCAATTGGAATGCCCACGGTGTTGTACGCAAACGCCCAGAAAAGATTCTGCTTCATGGTACGCATCGTGCGACGCGACAGCGCAATGGCGTCGACCACGGCGGAGAGGTCACCGCGCATCAGCGCGAGGTCGGCGGCTTCAACGGCGACATCAGTGCCTGATCCCATTGCGATACCAATGTCGGCGCGCGCGAGTGCCGGTGCGTCGTTCACACCGTCGCCAACCATGGCGACTATCGCACCGCTGCGCTGCAGTCGCTCTACCTCGGCAACCTTCCCTTCCGGCAGCACGCCCGCAACCACGGTCTCTATGCCCGCTTGCCGAGCCACGGCGGTGGCCGTTCCTTCGGTGTCACCGGTAAGCATGATCACGGTGAGCCCCATGGCGCGCAATCGTGCCACCGCGTCGCGTGATGTCGGACGAATCGGATCGGCCACCGAGATCAAGCCAGACAGCGCACCGTCCACCGCGATGTACATGGGCGTTTCCGCCCGTGATGCACGCGCGGACGCCGACTCGCGCAGCAACGCCGCATCAATGCCCAGCTCGTGCATGAAGGTACCGTTGCCGATCGCCACCGCGTACCCGTCCACATCGCCGCGTACGCCGCGGCCCGTCACGCTGGCGAAACCCGTGGCACGGGCGATCGCGAGTCCGCGAGCGCGCGCACTTTGCACGATGGCATCGGCCAGCGGATGCTCGCTCGACGACTCCAATGACGCCGCGAGGCGAAGCAGCTCGTCATCGGAAACCGGAGCCGTCGCAGTGCGCTCGAGGTGCGTCACCGACGGCCGACCTTCAGTGACCGTACCCGTCTTGTCCAGCACCACGGTGGTGACGTTGCCGGCACGCTGCAGCGCTTCCCCGCCCTTGATCAGCACACCAAGCTGCGCGCCCTTGCCGGTGGCCACCATCACCGCCGTGGGCACCGCCAGCCCCATCGCACACGGGCAGGCGATGATCAGCACCGCCACCGACGCTGCGAAGCCGCGCACCATGGCCTCACCGGCCGAGCCACCACCAGCGTGCAACACCACGAACCACGTCACGAACGTGGCAATGGCGATGCTCATGACAATCGGCACAAAAATCGAACTGATGCGATCTGCAAGCCGCTGAATCGGCGCACGACTGCCCTGCGCATCGCGCATGAGTTTGACGATCTGCGCCAGCATGCTGGCTTCACCCAGCGTTGTCGCGCGATAGCGAAAGGCACCGGTGCGATTAATGGTGCCACCAATCACACGGTCGCCCACACTTTTTGCGACCGGGAGTGATTCACCGGTGAGCATGCTCTCGTCCACGGCACTCTCACCGTCGATCACTTCGCCATCCACCGGCACACGCTCACCCGGCCGCACCTGCACCACATCACCACGCAGCACCGTCCCAATCGGTAGATCGTCAGTGCGCTCTCCTCGCTCGACACGGGCTGTTCGTGGCTGCAACTGTGCCAGTGCGCGCAACGCAACCGAGGTGTTGCGTTTGGCACGGGCCTCAAACGCATTGCCCGTCAGAATGAACGCAATGATGATGATGACCGCTTCGTAGTACACATCCGGCATCACGCCATTGGCGAGAAACACGCCCGGAGCCAGGGTCGCCGCCACGGAGTACACAAAAGCCGCGCCCGTACCGACCGCCACCAGCGTATTCATATCGGCGGCGTGATGCACAAACGCCGACCACGCGCGTGTATAGAAGTGGCGACCGGCCCACGCCATGATCACCAGCGTCACCACGAGCAATCCATACGACAGCACCCACGCTGGAATCGCGTACAGCCACGGCATCGCGCGTTCAAGCGTCGGCGTGAGTTGCGTCATCGTCCACTGCATGAACGGATCCGCAACAGGACCATGATGCGCGCCGTCCACGCCGCCCATGAGCGGCATGCTCACAACCATCGCAATCGCGCCGACCACCGCGCTCACCCACGCCTTCGTGCGCAACTCGACGAACTCCAGCTCCTGTCGCTCGTCCTGCGCCGTCTGCTCCTCCATGGCCGATCGATCGGGCACCGGCAACTCGGCGCCATAGCCGGACGCTCGTACTGCATCCACGAGCGCTTGCGGTGTGATGGTCGCCGGATCAAACGCAATCGTGGCGTTGGCCATCATCAGATTCACGGTCGCATCCGCAACACCGTCGGTCTTTTGCAGCGTGCGTTGTACGCGTGATTGGCACGCGGCGCATGTCATGCCGCTCACGGGAATCACGATGCGCTGCGCGCCGACGGGCACGGTCAACGCGGGTTGCGCGGCGGTGTCCTGCGATGCCTCAATAGCTGGCTCGAGAAGCGGTAGTGCGCGTTTCATATCGGCGGCACCGTTTTCCCGGCGCGCGACTCGGCAAGAAAAAAATACCAGTTCACCCACCCGATGCTGAGCAGGCCGCCGACGATCACCACCCAGTCAACAACTGCCAAGGAGAAGGACACAGGTCACGATCCGGTGGATAGGGGAGGCGATAGCTCTATGCTGAATCATATATACCCCCTCCCCCTATATCAAGTTTCCTTACGCGTGTCGCTTCCGGGCCGTTGCGGGTATCATCCGTCTTGCCAGCTCTACCCACGTCGCCGACCCGAGTGTGCCACTCCCCTCACACGACGGCGGCCTCTGCCGTAAGGAGCGCGACATGATTGGTTCCGCCGCCCGCACCAGCATTTGTCCCATCCGACATTCGCTCTCGCCGCTCGCAATCTCCCTGAGTGCCGCCGCAATGCTCCTTGCATTGTCGCCCATGACCTCGCACGCGCAGCTTCGCGCACCCGGTGAACAATCCTGGAGCGAGGGGCAGGCGCAGGCGCTACAGGGCAACGCCGACTCGGCGATGATTGCCTACCGCACCGCGCTGAGCACCGCCCAATCCGAACGTGACCCCGGCTTGGCCAGCGCCGCCCGGCTCGGCATGGCCGAGGTGTTCGCCGTGTGGTATCTGTGCCCGGATTCGGCGCAGGTTGCGTTTCGCGAAGCGTTGAATCTCGCCGAACCGGGCATGACGGCGGCAGCCGACGCCTTTGTGCGTTGGATGGCGATGAACGGGCGCACCAAAGACGCGCAGGAGCTGCTGCAACGCACCTACGAGGGCATGGACGTACCGCGTGCCATCAAGCGTGAGAGCATTTCGTATTTGCTCGGACTGGCAGCGATACAACGCGGTGCCGGAAACGGAGCCAGCGCACTGAGCTCGCTCACCAACGCGCGCGACATTGCAGACCGCCTCGCCCGCGGCGACGCCGAGGCTGCGCCTGTGGATGCTGTGCACGCGCTCAATTACTGGGTGTTGCACGACCTCGCGGCGTTGCGCCTCGATTCCAGGGCCGGCGCGGCGCGCAATACATCGACCGGCACGCGTCTTCGCGCGATGGTTGATGCCGCGGACGAAGTGCAAGACGACGGCGGAATGCCGCGCTTCACGGCGGCACGTCTGGCCGATCGCGTGGCGCAGCT
>JBGTOG010000072.1:0-2015 GCA_041742675.1 Gemmatimonadaceae bacterium
CGGTCCAGCCGGCGTCGGCGAGCACGCGCAGGTGGCGGCTCACGGTGCTTTGCGGGAGCTGGAGCGCCTGACAGAGTTCGCCCACGGTGAGCTCGCGACCGTCGAGGGCAAGCAGTAGCCGGCACCGCGTGGCGTCGGCGAGTGTGGCGAGTCGGTCGTGAACGAGGGCGCGGGCTGGGGCAGTCATATCCGGTTATCCGGATATATAGATATTCGGCGCGACGAGCGCAATGGCCTTCCGAGGTACGAGAGGCGGACCAGGGATTCACAGCTACGCTAGTTCGTGTTCGGTTGCCGGATGCTATCGATCTGAATATCGTTGTACGATACGCCTATCGATGAGGGTTCTGATGACGGTCGTCACCGTGTCACCAAAGTTTCAGGTCGTCATTCCCCGCGAGATTCGCGAGGCGCTGCAACTCGAGCCCGGGCAGAAGGTCCAGGTGCTGCAGTACCAGAACCGGGTGGAGTTCATTCCCGTGCAGCCCATGCGACGCATGCATGGTGTTCTGAAGGGCATCGACGCGTCGGTGCCTCGTGACGGGGATCGTGTGTGAACCTGATCGATTCGTCGGCGTGGCTCGAGTACTTCGCCGCCGGTGACGCGGCGCATCACGTCGCGGCAGCCATCGAGGATGTCGAACGGCTGATTGTGCCGACCATCGTGCTGGTTGAAGTCACGCGCAGAGTAATGCAGCAGCGGGATGAAGACACCGCGCTGCAGATCGCAGCAATGCTGCATCAAGGGCGCATTGTGCCGCTGGACAGCGCAATCGCCGTAAGCGCGGCGCACTTCGGCATCGTGCACAAGTTGCCGCTCGCTGACAGTATCATCTTCGCCACAGCCCGGCAGACTGGCGCCACGATCTGGACGTTCGACGCTGACTTCAAGGAGCTGCCAGGGGTGCGCTACTTCAGCAAGGTGCAGTCGCGCGCTTGAGCTGCGCCGCGCAGGACGTCAGCCGGGCCACTCACCCGGTACAAGTCCGGTCAGAAACTGCGCCACCGGCCAGCATGTAACGCCGTCGACTTGCAGACGGTCCACGCCGCGATACAGCAGCCACGGCGTGCATTCGGGGTATTCGTCTATGAATGCTTTGAGGCCGCGCAGATCGGAGGGGCGCACCTGATCACTGTTCTTGACTTCGATCGCGGCGAAGTGCGTTCCACCATACATCACGAAATCGACCTCCAGGCCGGTTCGCGTTCGCCAGTAGAACAACTCGTGATCCTGATTGCCGTATGCGATCCACGCGCGCAGTTGCTGCGCCACCAGTCCTTCGAGGGCGGCACCGTCAATCTCTGACGGCTGGTCGAGCGGACCGCTCGGTCGCAGTGAGCGAAAGACGCCGGCGTCAAAGAAATAGAACTTGGGGTGCGATGCGGTTGCACGACGGGCGCGCTTGGTGAAGACAGGAACCTTGAACGACACCAGCAGGTCTTCGAGCACTTCGACAAACCCCTCGACGGTTTTGCGGTTCACCGCCGCATCGCGTGCCACGTTGGTCAGCGTCAGCACGCTCCCGTGCGAAAAGCTGATCGCTTCGAGAAAACGCGCAAAGCTGCCGAGTTGGCGCACCAGCCCCTCGGTCTTGACCTCCTGCTCGATGTACAGGGACGCGTAGGCGGCGAGCGTGTCGCGCGGGCTCTGCGATGATGCGATGAGCGGTACCATGCCGAGTCGCAGACTGCGCTCCAGATCAAAATCCTGAAGCTCGGCGGCCATGAATGGATGCAGTTCACGTACGGCGGCGCGGCCGCCCAGCAGGTTCACGCCCTCATTTCTCAAGCCGCGCGCACTTGAGCCGGTGAGTGCAAACCGAATGGTTCTCGATGATTCGATGAGCTGGTGCACGACATGCAGCACCTCCGGTACGCGCTGCACTTCGTCGACCACGATGTCCACACGATC
Organism: Gemmatimonadaceae bacterium; assembly: GCA_041742675.1. Classification (GTDB taxonomy): domain Bacteria; phylum Gemmatimonadota; class Gemmatimonadetes; order Gemmatimonadales; family Gemmatimonadaceae; genus JAABRT01. The sequence continues at coordinate 1,913 of JBGTOG010000072.1, forward strand.
GGGATTGCCACGGATGAGTTCCCCCAGCCGCTCTGGTCGCGCGGTCAGCTCACGCACCGTTTGCGGGTTCAGCAAGTCGACCACCAAGGCATCGGGCAGCCGC
>JBGTOG010000145.1:0-1948 GCA_041742675.1 Gemmatimonadaceae bacterium
GTCACATGAAACCTGAGTATCGTTACGAGATCATCATGTACTGGAGCGATGCCGATCAGGCCTTTATCGCCGAGGTCCCTGAGCTGCCGGGCTGCGCGGCGGATGGTCCTACCTACCGTACCGCGCTTGAGAACGCGGAGCTGGTGATCGCGGAGTGGATCGAAACGGCGCGCGAGATCGGACGCGAAATCCCGCCGCCGCGAGGGCGGTTACTCTACGCCTGACTTGCCTTCCCCGTCGCGCCGAGCGTACCCACGGGGGCCGAGGTGAGGCACCATCTGGCGTATCGCGAGGGCGAGACGCGGCCCGCGTAGCAGACAAATCATCTCCAAAGCAGCGCCGCGAGGCTTCCGAGGGCATCGTGCTGGACTACGATGTCAACCAGTTACCCCGGCGCCCGCTGCCGCCGCAGCGCATCCGCACGCGCTTTGACCGCACGCACCGTACTCTGCTGCATGGCGTCTGCGTTCTTCCAGCGGTCAGTAAACCAGTCGTAGTTCTTGAGCGCGTTCTGCACATCGCCACGTGCATCATACAACTCGCCAAGCCGCCGATGCGCCGTGGGCCAGTATCGCACTGCACTGCCGGCCTCCGAGGTTCGCTTTGCGACGGCCTGCTCGTACCACACAATCGCGGAATCGGCTCGGCCGGCACGGTCATGTGCCATGCCAATGAAGAATGACTCTTCGATATCGGCGCCCGCCCGCTGGCTGATGGCTTCACGGAAACGCGCTACCGCACCGTCCCAATCTCCACTGGCAAAGGCCGCGAGCGCGTTGGCGTTGCGCTCGCTCCATGCGCGGTACGGATCGATCGGTGCAATATCTTCAACAAAGCCCCGTTGCGCCGTACGTGCGCTCTCCGCATCCCCCGCGAGCGCCGCAAGCATCAATAGCTGCCGCCACGGCCGTTCACTGGCCGGCGTCGCTTCAACAGCCGATGGCGCCAACGCCCGCTGCAGCAGGACGCTGGTTCGTGCCGAATCGCCGTCCAGAATCATGGTGATGGTTGCGGAGTCCACCGCCGTTTCCATCGCCGTCGCCAGCCGGCCGGCGTTCCGCGCCAGCAGATCCCGCCGCTGCATGGTGCGTGCGAGGGCGTCATCACGACGTCCATCAAATCCCGCGAGGCCGGACAGGTACGCCAGAGAGACGTTGGTCTGCCGTCCCGTTCGCGCCGAGCGGAGCACCCGTTCGGCCAGCGCCGCAAGAGAGTCGGTCGCACCCGACGCCCAATGGGCCCACGCGCGCGCTTCCCACGTGTTGGCGTAGTCGGGATAGCGCGTCTCCATCGCCTGTACCACACTGTCAATGCTTGCCGCTGGCGCACCCACGTCCGTCAACGCCATGACCAGGTTCACAAATCCACCGCCGAACGAACTGTCGGTGCTGGTGGAAGCGCGGTACATCTGCTCCGCTTTGTCGTACTGCAAGAGTTCCGCGTACACCTGCGCCGCATTGTTGAGTGCGGTGCGATTGGTGGAGTCACGCGCCAACAGCTGCTGATACGCAGCTAACGCTTTGGTCGCGTCGGGTTCAGGTCCCTGGGTAAAGTAGTAGCCTTCGGTAATTGCACGTTCTTCCTCACTCAACCGGTCGCGGAATCGCCACGCCGCCGAAATCGCCGCCAGCTGCTTGTCGCGTCCAAGGTTGTTGTTGCCAATCACCACCGCCATCTTGCGCCACGCCATGGCAAAGCCGCTGTCAATCGCGATCGCTTCTTCGTAGAGCTGCACCGCACGTTCAACGTTGCCCTGCTGTTCTTCGGCCTTGATCCCTTCCATGTATTTGCGAAGCGCCGCCAGCGACGGTGTGGTCACGCGCTGCACCGGGCTCGACTGACGAATGCCCTTGAGCGACTCACCAATGCGCGCACGTATCGCGCGCGAGAGCGACCCCACGGCGCCAATCAGCGCGTCGTCACCATTGGCCGTTTCGCGGAAGGTGGC
>JBGTOG010000155.1:0-19151 GCA_041742675.1 Gemmatimonadaceae bacterium
GTTGGCGATGCGAGACTGAACAGCAGACTGGATGCGGTCGCGCCGTCTTCAAGCACGCGGACCGCATCGGACGTCACTGCCGCTTTCGCGCCCTCGTGGTTGACGCCCACGATCGCGTCGTTCAGCGCACGGACAGCGTCCTCACCGATGAACGTATGTTTGGTGGTCTTCTTCGCGAACTTGATCCACCGTCGTGGTGTCTGCAGGGAGACGTCAAGCTGAAACGAACCGTCGTTGTTGAATGATGCGACGATATCGGAAGCGTTGTCTCCACGCACTGCGAGGCGGCCGGCACCCGGAACGCTAACGTGAGCGACGGGGATCTTCAGGAGCTGCTGCAGGCCAAAGCTGGTGAGCTGGATCGCTGAAACCGCAGACAAACCGGCAATCCCGAAACTCACGTCTTTGAATACCATCACCGGCCACGCCACAGCCGCCGTGTACCATAGACTGGTCGGCAGTTTGCGCAGCATCAGGTTGCGCCGCCTCCGCACCCCCAACTGCTCCCCATACCGCCACGCCGCAAACTCCGGCAACAGCGGCTGTCCAATGCGCACGAGATCCGTTCCGTCAGCCAGTCGCGCCAGTGCAATGTTGTCCGTACTCACGCGCTTGCGTGTATCGCGATACGCCCGCTCGCACTCCTCGATCGCTTCCCAGCGCTCTTCAAGCGGCGTGAGATTCCATCGCGTGCACCGCTTGCACAGCGCCCACAAGCGCCCCCGCTCAGGGTCGAACGCGAGGCGCTTCCCCACCGGGAAGTGCTCGATACTCTGATTGGCGCCGAGCGACGCATGACAGAACAGGCACGTGGAGAACATGCGCGTCAGCTCGGCATGATCAGCGGCGCTCGTGTGAGCTCGCCATCAGAAATCTTCGCAATGCGCTCGGCTTCTTCCCAGCGCGCGTAGAGGGCGCCGAGTTCGCCGGCCATCGCACGACGTTCATCTTCCTCGTGAAGCAGCATCTCGAGCGCAACACGGTAGGGTGTGTGCATGGTGCGGAGCAGGCCGCGCTGTTCGGGGGCACGCGCCTTCCACGGCTCGTGCTGAAGCAGCTCGTGCATGAATGGCCGCAGCGGGTCCTCAGGCATCGTCTCCTGCGCGCGTCCCTGTCGGGCAGGCTGGCTGGACGCCGCCTCAAGAATGTCCAGCGCGACGCGCACTTCAGCGCGAGCCGCACCGTCATGATTGACGCCGACGATGACACGACGGAGGACCTCATGCGCGGCTGTCCCGACGAGCTCGGTCTGATGCTGATCGACGAGCATCCGGCGCAACATGCGACGCCGCCCGTCGTGTACGATCGTTACCCGCAACTCGCCGTCCCCGCCCATCCTGAACTGGGTGCGGCGCAGCTGCGCGAGGGTGAGATGCGCGAGCTCCCCTGCGTCGAGCGGGATGCTCATGTGTCGCCGCCAGTGCTCCGTATGTGTGGCGCGATAGGCGTTCGCCGCGGAGAAAGACGTCATGACAACCATCGACGGCAACATCAAATGCGGTGCGAGCACCGCGGCGAAATAGTACGGTGCATTGAAGGCCAGGGTCGCACCCGCGCCAATAGCGATCCCTCCATACGTCTTCCAGCGCCGTTTCCGAATCACCCGCTCATATCGCCACGCCGCGAACTCCGGACGCAACGGCTGCCCGATGCGAATCAGATCGGTGCCATCCCGCAGGCGCGCCAGCGCAATGTTGTCCGTCGACACACGCTTTCGCGTTTCACGATACGCCCGCTCACACTCGTCAAACGCCTCCCAGCGTTCCTCAAGCGGCGTCAGGTTCCAGCGCGCGCACTTCGGACACACCGCCCACAGCCTTCCGCGATCGGCATCGTACGCAAGGCGCCGACTTGCGCTGCAGGAACAGGCTCGCCTTCACAAATACACCATCGCTCGCGCGACGCAGTTGCGTGAACGCCAGCGCATCGGGTTCGGTCAGGCTGCTGCCGTAACCCGCAAAGAACGTCGTGCCAGGACGCGGACGATACGAAACCAGCCAGTCAGTGCGCAGCACATTGGACGAACGCAACACCGACGGCGCAAACGTGCCATCCGGCTGCCTTTCAAGCAGCGCCAGTCCGGTACGATAGTCGCGCAGCGGTTCACGCCGATTGGCTTCGTACTGCGAGACGATGCGCACAAACAGGAACCGGCTCAACTGATACTCCACACGCACGCGTGGAATGCGCGTGGAGAAGGTGGACAAACCATCGACCGTGCGAATGAACTCATTGCTGGCATAGGTCGCGTTGGCGCGAAGGCGTTCGGTGGGGCGCAGCGTGACCTCGGCGGTGACCGCCGTGCGATCGACGGCACGCGTTTCGGCAAAGTCTACGTCTCTCGCCCGCGTGATGCCAGCAGACGCGGAGAAGCGCCGGTACTGAGGGGTGGAGACGGAAAAGGCGAGGCTTGTCGCATCCAGGCGAGGGGCGGGCACAAACGGATCGGGCGTGGCGGTGCCGTTCTCTGTAGCGAGTTGTCGATATGCTGCCGGATCAAACGCGTACTGCTGAAACGATGGCGTGAGCGACACGGACCAGCCACCGCGCAGCGTGACTTGATTGTTCGCGCTGAACCGGGTTTCGAGCACGCGCTTGCCGGCGAAGAAGTCGCCGTACTTCCAGAGCCCGGACGTGCCCACAAACACGTTGTAGCGTTCGAACAGCTTGCCGGGTGTTCCAAACACCGTAAAGCGATTGTTGAGCGCCGGCTGCACAAAACCGGTGCGCGCCACAAAGCCGTTGTCGGCCTGAAACTCCGGCTGAATGCCGAACAGCTTGTAGTTGAAGCCCCACGATCGGCCCGTGCGATCAACCGTGGCCTCCCAGAGCGCGCCATTGCGCGATTCGCCATGCTCGCGCGTGAACGCATTCACCAGTTGCAGTTGCACAAAGTAGAGGCGGGCAAACACGTGTCGCATATCCGCGCCGATCACGCGGTTGGCTCGCCCACCGCCCACTCGCTCGCTGTACAGCACACCGGCTTGCGACTGTTCGTCGAAGTCTTGCGTGAGACGAACGATGTTGGCCAGCGGACGACTGTTGCCGCCGGGCGCGACCGGCGCTTCCAGCGCGGACAACAACGAGATGTTGCCACGTCCGACACGACCGGTGAGTTTGAGCGCCGCATCCGGCTGCACGATGCGCCGAGTGTACACGAGCGTGTTGGGCACATTGAACTGATCGGAGCCCTCGACAAAAAACGGACGGCGTTCCGGATAGAACAACGCGAAACGAGGATCAGCGGCCACCTGTAATGCATCGGCCTCTACCTGCGAAAAATCGGGACGGATGGTGCCGTTGAGTACAAAGTTGCTGCCCAGTCCTGCGCGGATGTTGCCTCCGAACTGCGGCGTGTTCGTGTACCGCCACGCCGCCGCGGGATCGCTGGATGTCGGCGCGCCGGCGAGCGTGCTCGTGAGTTCAGGATTGAGCGTGACATCAACACCGTGCCGCATACCGTGCATCCCTTCAAGCGCTCCCGCCTGCGCAATGAACGACGCGGCGCCCTGGCGCGCTGGCGTCCACGTTTGCTGGTAGCCGCTGTGCTGCACGTGACGGATCACCTGAAATCCCCAGCGCTGCGGACCACCTGCGGGAAAGCGCAAACTGCTGAACGGAATGCGGATCTCCACCACGTAGCCGTCGCTTGTCACTTGTCCGCGTGACTGCCACTGAAAATCCGGACTGAGATCGTTTTGCCCGGGCGCGACGTTCGAACCAGGAATGAATCCACCCCCTTCGACTTTGGTGCCGTCGGCCTGAATGCCGAGCGCATTCACGATGAAAACAAAGGCGCGGCGTCGCTCGTCGAAGGTATCGAGATGAATCTCGACGTGATCGTCGTTGGAGACACGATCGCGATCGGCCAGCGTTGCCCGCACCGGCCCGTGATGCTCGAAAGCACGCACGCCAAGAAACAGCGCAGTCTCCGAATACCACACAAGGACTTCGGTGGAATCCGGCGCAGGCTGATTTTCAAATGGGCGATACATGGAAAACCCAGTGAGTCGCGCAGCGGTCCGCCACACGGGTTCATCCAGTCGACCATCGATTTCAATGGTGACGTCCACCGGCGCGGGCATGGCGACAGTTGTCTGTCCATCGCGCGCGTGAAAGACGGGGCCGGTAAATGGTGGTGGTTGAACTGAAGAAGCCGCGAGCTGTAGCGATACGCCGAGTAGGGGGAGCAACATCCCCAAAGCTAAACTGATGCTGGCAGTGGCTTTGGGGTGAGTTCTCCATCAGCAATTCGAGCGATTTGCTCGGCCTCCTCCCAGCGCGCGTAGAGCGCGCCGAGTTCGCCGGCCATCGCGCGACGTTCGTCGTCTTCGTGCAGCGCCATTTCCAGGGCGAGTCGCATGGGCGTGGTGTAGGAAATCAGCGCATCCCGCTTGGCGCCTTCGCCGGTCCACAGCATGACATCCATGGACGATCGGCGCCTGGCTGCTTCCGCCGTGCGCAACACGTCGGTAATCGACGACGACTCCTCGACCACGCGGACGGCATCTTCCACCACGCGCTCGCGTCCGCCAGCACGATTCAGCGCCGGCAACAGGTCACCGAGCGCGCGCAGCGCGTCATTGCCGCTGAGCGTGGCCTTGCCTTTGCGGCCGCTGGGAGCCTGTCGAATACCAAATCTTGAGAGCAGTCGGCCAGCCTCGCGCCATCCGCGATGTTCGAGCTTGAGCTCCGCGTCGCGACCGTCGTGCAGATTGAGCGATGCCTTGAACAGATCACTACGGCTAAGTCGCAGCACGTCACCGTTGGCGCCGCGCACACGGGCAACGGGCAGCCCCCAGTGATAGGCGACATTGCCAATGTTCACGACCTGCGACAGGCCACCCACCGAGAGTCCAACCGCGGGTCCGGCGAACATGACGCCGCCTACCACAGCCACGCCCGCTGCCGTGTATCCCCACATGCGACGACGACGCCGACCGAACTGATCGCCATAGCGCCACGCCGCAAACTCAGGACGTAGCGGCCGCCCGATGCGGACAAGTTCGAGCCCCTCCGGCAATCGCGCGAGCGCGATGTTGTCGGTCGCCACACGCCGGCGCGTCTCGCGGTACTGCCGTTCGGCTTCTTCGATCGCTTCCCAGCGCGTGTCGAACGGCGAAAGATTCCACCGCTCACACTTTGGACACACGACCCACAGACGACCCCGCTCCGCATCGAACGCGATTCGCCGTCCGACCGGGAAGTGTTCAATCACTTCGTTGGCGCCAAGCGCCGAATGACAGAAGAGGCACGTGGTGTACATGCCGGTACTACGCGTGCACGTTACGTGCGCGTTTCAACGTGCGCCACCGAACGAGCGCGCACCATGGTGACAGCATCACACCGGCTGGTATCGGCCCCAGACGGATTCGAGTGCTGCAGCGATTTCGCCGACCGATGCACGGGCACGCACGGCGTCGATGATCAGAGGCATAAGCGGATCGCGCGCGCCTTTGTGCGACGGAAGATACGTGGGTGCTGCAGCGCGGATCGCGGCGAGTGTGCGCTCAGTGACTGACTGGTCACGCGCGGCTTTCTCGGCCTGCAGCCGCGCCGCCTGCTCGCGTTCGAGCGCCGAAAAATCAGGCGCGGGGATGATTGGCGGATCCTGTCCGTCGCCAAAGCGATTCACACCGACGATTACCGTGTCGCCGGATTCAATGCGGATCTGCTGCGAATACGCACTGCGACCGATCTCATCCTGAAAAAAGTTGGCCTCGATGCCGGCCACCGCGCCGCCGAGTTCGTCAACCTGTTCGATGAGCGCGAGTGCGCGCGCTTCGACCTCATTGGTGAGCTCCTCCACGTACCAGCTGCCAGCCAATGGATCAACCGTGTTGGCCACACCACTCTCGTACGCGATCACCTGCTGCGTGCGCAGTGCCAGTGTAGCTGATTCTCCAGTGGGCAGTGCCAGCGCTTCATCGTAGCCGTTGGTGTGCAGCGACTGCGTGCCGCCCAGCGCGGCAGCCAGCGCCTGCACCGTCACGCGTACCACGTTGGTGAGTGGCTGCTGCGCCGTGAGCGTGACGCCACCCGTCTGCGTGTGAAAGCGAAGCCGGCACGACTTGTCATTGGCGCCAAAGCGCTCACGCAGCAGGCGCGCCCACAGTCGCCGCGCCGCACGAAACTTGGCGACTTCTTCAAACAAATCATTGTGCGCGGCAAAAAAGAACGACAGGCGCGGCGCAAAGTCATCAATCGCGAGCCCTGCGTTCACCGCCTGTTGCACATACGCCAGGCCATCGGCAAACGTAAAGGCCAACTCCTGCACCGCCGTGCTGCCGGCCTCGCGTATGTGATAGCCGGAAATGGAAATGGGATTCCAACTCGGCACTTCTGTCGCGCAGAAACGAAACGTCTCCGCAGTGAGGGCAAGCGATGGCGCGGGTGGATAGATGTACGTGCCGCGCGCGATGTACTCTTTGAGAATGTCGTTCTGCGTGGTGCCGGACAGCGTGTCGCGCGAGATGCCACGTTCCTCCGCGACGACGATGTACATGGCGAGCAGTGTCGCCGCTGTCGCGTTGATGGTCATGGAGCAGGACACCTGGTCGAGCGGCAGATCGGCGAGCAGCCGGTGCATGTCGTCGACGGTATCAATGGCCACACCGACGCGACCCACTTCGCCCAACGCGCGCGGATTGTCTGAATCGAGCCCCATTTGCGTGGGCAAGTCAAACGCCACGGACAGCCCGGTTTGGCCGGCCTCGAGCAGCAGTTTGAAGCGCTCGTTGGTGGCGGTCGCCGTACCGAAGCCGGCGTACTGCCGCATGGTCCAGTGACGGCCGCGGTACATGTTGGGCTGCACACCGCGCGTGTACGGAAACGCGCCGGGATCGCCGAGGTCGGTGGCGTAGTTCAGCGGGGCGTCAGTCGGTCGCGCGGCAACCGGGATCGGGATGCCGGATGGGGTCGAACGTTCGTCGGTCATCTGTGTAAGCTAGAGGCGTGACGCAGGCTTCGGGATGGTCAGCGTGGCCGACGCCCTTGACTTCGGTGCGGCACTCAGCGATCACTGCCCTCGCGATTCGCGCGTGCGCTGCGGATCAGCAGTATTGGCAGGTGTCCCCTTCCCGGGTCGAGAGGCTCTCCGCAGGTGCCCGCTTTGTTCCGTTCCGCGCGCTGTCTGCGCGCATGGGTAGTTCCGGTTGCACTGTGTGCAGCGACCGCGGCATTGCCGGCGCAGGAAGCGGGTGTGTACGCGACACTCGGTAACTCAGACCTTACGGAGTTGGGGCAACTGCGCGGTGCGGGCGGATACTTTCGCGCCACGCCGCTTCGCTATCTCGCGCTGCGGGTCGATGTCTATCGGCACAACGCCGCGGCGATCATGCGCGACGGACTGGTGTGCAACAACTACACCCTGAAGTTCAACTGCATGCCTGAACGTATTCGCAATGCGTCCGCCTTTCAGGGAGCAGCCGCGTCGGCATCGCTCGTGGTACCGGTTGGATCATTTGTGGAGGTGGAAGCGGGCGGTGGTGTGTCGCTTAACGAGATCAGCGCTGGCGAACGCACACAATCCGGGCGCGCCTCGTTTCTGGTGTATGGCAAGTCGGCGCAGCCGGCGGTGCTCGGGCGTGCGGCAGTGCGTGTCAAGCCGTTGCCCCGACTGCCGCTGCTTGTGGATTTGAGTTTCGACGCACAACGTGTGTCCATGAATGGATGCTCAACCGATCAGTTGGCGTACGCGCCTTACTGCAAGACCTTGATGCTGCGCGAATGGCGACTTGGGCTGGGATATCGCTTGTGGTAGGCGCATCATCGCCGCGCGTTCAGCGAACGCGTATTTGGCGCCACCTTCGACCGCTGCTCTGCGGCGCAGGCGTCGGGATGCTGGTGCTCGGTGGCTGTGCGTCGACGCCGCGAGTGACACCGGAAGCCACAGCGTTTGCGCCGGAGCTCAACGTTGATCTCTCGGCTATGCGGCGCCTGCCCTCAGGCATTTTTCTGCGCGATATCGTGACCGGCGAAGGCGAAGAGGTGTCGCGCACTGACGAGGTCGCGTTGCACTATGCGGGTTGGTTGTCCGACGGCACACAGTTCGACGCCACGGTTCCTCCGAAACCGCCCCTGCGCGTGCGGCTCGGCGAAAAGAAGATGATTGAAGGGTGGGAGCGCGGGCTGGCCGGCATGAAAGTGGGCGGACAACGCATGCTCGTCGTGCCGCCGTCCATGGGTTACGGTTCGGCGAAGCGAGCCAACGTCCCGCCCAACAGTGTGCTGGTGTTCGTCGTAGAGCTTATCGAACGACGCCACTAAGCGGCGTTGCGGCTGCGGCCCTGTGGCTGCGAATCACTTGACCGGATGTGACGATGCGAACACCGCGATCGCGCGGACGCCTGGCGGCAATGCTGACCATTGGCGCCGCGCAGCTGACGCTGCCGTTCTCGCTGCTTTCCGCGCAACTCGACCCCGAGTATGGTCCAGCGCGTGGTGCGCTCGTGATCGCCGGTGGAGGCCAGCTCAATGGCACCGGGATCATGGAGCGTTTTATCGAGCTGGCTGGTGGACCGGATGCGGTGATTGTGGTGGTGCCGACGGCCGGAGGTAATCGGGGCTCCGATGGTAGCGTGCGGCCTTACGAGACTGAACGTGTCCTGTCGAGCTGGAAGACACGCGGACTCACGAATGTGCACATGCTCCACACCCACGATCGCACCATCGCCGACACCGATTCGTTCGCGGCCGTGCTGCGCAGGGCGACCGGTGTGTGGTTCAACGGTGGACGCCAGTGGAACATCGTGGACTCCTACGCCGGCACCAAGACGTACCACGCCTTCCACGACGTGCTTTCACGCGGGGGCGTCATCGGCGGCAGCTCAGCCGGCGCGACGATTCAAGGCGCGTATCTGGTGCGCGGCGCGGTGGCGGGCCCGCACATCATGATGACGGATGAGCCGGACCATCAGGATGCGTTCAACTTCCTGCGCAAGTCCGCGATTGATCAGCATGTTGATGCACGCAACCGCTGGAACGACCTGATCGAAGTGATTGATCGCTTTCCGGAGTACGTGGGCATCGGCATCTCCGAGGGCACGGCAATCATCGTGCAGGGTGACACGTTTGAGGTGATCGGCAAGTCGGAGGTGGCGGTGCATGATCGCAAACGGCCGCGTGAGACTGACGCGCCGGCGTTCCAGCGACTCGCGCCAGGGAGCCGCTACGATCTCAAAGCACGAATGGCAATCGGTGCGGACGCGGAGGCGGGGCGACCGTAGCGCCGAAACGCGCGTTTTGTTACGGCGTAAGGCCCAGCGTCTCCAACCACCCTGCCAATGGCGGATAGGTTGGTGCGCGTTTCGCCAGCTCAAGCGCAATGGCCCGTGCACGCGCTTCGTCACCGGAGAGCGCGTGCGCGAGCGACAACCGATACATCGCTTCGATATTGCGAACGTCGAGTTGCACCGCCAGCTCATAGCGCTGGATTGCTTCAGCCCACCGCTTCTGTTGCGCAAAGCTGAAGCCCTGTGCGGCGGCACCGCTGGACGTGCGCTGAATGGCCATGGCGCGTGCGAGCAATGAATCGCCCTCTGCGAAGCGACCCGCGCGCACCAGCGCGATGCCCGCCTGACGAGCCGGTCGTTCGAGAATATCCAGCTCTGCGATCAGTCCGCTGTACTCCAGGATTGCTGCATCCAGTTCGCCGGCAGCTTCGTACAGCTCCGCCATGCGCAACTTGCCCACTTCCCAGCCGCCGCCGCCTATGGAAACGGCGAAGGCGAGCGAGTCCACCACGCTCACTGGGCGATACTCGAGGCGGTAATTCCGCTGCTGAGCGACAGGGACAAAGGGCCACCGCGTGGTGAGCGTGGCAACGCGATGGTAGGCGAGTCGTTCGTCAAATGCGGTGAGATAGCGCTCCGACTCGTACGCGTCCCAGCCACGTACGCGCGCCGTATCCAATCGCGTGGCGATCTCAGGAATTGTGCGCAGCGCCTCCCAGAACGAACGCGCGACGAGTGAATAGCCCGCGGCATTGGGATGAACATGCTCGAGAAACAACTCCGCACCAGGCGAACCCGCCGGCGCACGCTGCGCGAACACTTCGACGATGGGCGCGTAAACCACGCCACGCCGTGCAGCCGCCTGCTCCGCGATCTCACGAAACACCGTGGGAGCGCGAAAGCGCACGACATCCAGATCACGTGCGAGGGCAAAAGAATCACGCGCCTGTGCACTGTCACCGCGAGCGAACGCCCTGGTCGCGCGGGCAAAAGCATCGCGCGCCGGATCGTTGAACTCGGAAACGAAGGGCGGCTGATCACGCACGTTGCCGGGGATCGATGCCAGTACCACCGGCACACCCGCCACCGTGAGTCGCTTCAGCACCACATCGAGGTTGCTCTCGTACTGCCGCACACCGCGGGTGAATCCTGGCCCATCGAGCGTAATGTTGCGGTCTCGCGCCACACTTTCCATGAAACTCGCCGACTCGGCGGCATCGCCGACCGTGAGCTTGGGCGCGCGGAGTCTGGCGATATAACGACGGGCAAGCATGACCATGCGAAGTTGCTGCAACTTCAACACGGCGCGCGTGACGGCCGGTGATGGCGCCGCAAAACTTTCACTCGACGCGGCGCCAAGCACCCCGTAATACTCGTTGTGCCCAGCGTAAATGAGTACCAGGTCCGGTTGCTGCTCGAGCACTTCGCCGATCTGATCGACCAATGCAAAAGTGTTGGTCGCCGCGATGCCAAGATTGATCACCTCGACGGAGTCGTTCGGCATCGCATCACGCAATACCGTGCGCAACAGACGAGGGAAGCTGCCGGTGCGAGGATAGGGGAAGCCCTGCGCCGCGGACTCACCGAGCACAAAGACTCTGAACCCGTTGGCCGGCTTTTGGGCAGCGAAAAACTCCGGGTTTGCTGACGGCGGACTTCGCTCCACGACGAACCATCGTGCTGCGACCGCCGGATTGGCCACAAGCCAGTGGCCATCGCCCACCGGTGCGGTCTGAAACAACGGGAGTCGCCCCTGCTGCCAGAAAAGTCGCAGTCCGAGTTCTACCGCCCCCAGCAACACCAACGGCAGCGAAATGGCGATGAGAAAAAACAGTCGCTGTTTTCGCGCCATCAGAAAATGGAGTAGATGAACGGCGCGAGCGCGGAGCCCTGCACCACCGCTACCAGCGCACCAAGTCCGACAAGGATGACCACCAACGGCATCAACCAGAGTTTCTTGTTCGCGCGCAGGTAGTCCCAGAGTTCTTTCAGAATAGTCACGTCTTAAAACTGCCGTTCCATCGCGCGTCGCGCCACATCTGGTGTTTTGGGCTCGCGTGCATGCCAGTAAGACGATGCACCAGCATCACGCGCCAGCGGACTGCGGCCGACGGTGCGGCGCAGCCATCCGGTCGGCACCACCGCAATCCACCAGAGCAGCGTGAAAATGATCGGCGTGGTGATGCGACTAAGCGCTCGGCCCAGCGCCATCCAGCTGCGCTCCAGCGGACCCAGTCGGGTGGGCACGAATGCGCCAAGCAGGAACAGCAGCGCGGCCAGGGCGCCAAATACGGTGACGGCGCGATCGGCGCCGCGCCACAGCGCGATGGCAAAGAAGACACCGAATGCGGCAGCGAGCGTGAAGGCAAAGCGGCGACCGGCCGGTGCGCTCAATCGAGAGGGAGCGGCGTGTTCCATTTGGCAGCGTCGTTGGCACCGGGTTGCTCCGCGCGAATCACAAAGAACGGCGGAATGGCGAGCGCGTCGATGTTCGTGCGCATCAGGCAGGCGTAGGCATCGGCTGGCGAACAGACAATCGGTTCGCCGCGCACATTGAAGCTGGTGTTTACAAGGACGGGACACGCAGTGCGGGCGTGAAATGCCTCCAGCACGGCGTGCAGTCCCGGTGTGCGATCCGCGGTGACCGTTTGCACGCGCGCGGAGTAGTCGAGATGGGTGATCGCGGGCAGATCCGAGCGCGGAATGTTCAATCGTTCGATCCCCCAGCCGGCGCCATCGGGCATGGGTGTCCGTCGCTGCGCACGCACGGGTGCGACTTGCAGCATGTACGGCGATTCACCGATCACCTCGAAGTAGTCTGTCGCAAACTCGGCCAGCACCACCGGTGCGAACGGACGAAACCCTTCACGAAACTTGATGCGAAGGTTGAGGCGTGCCTGCATATCCGGTACGCGAGCATCGGCGAGAATGGAGCGGGCACCAAGGGCTCGCGGTCCAAACTCCATGGGGCCGTCAAACCAGCCGATAATGCGGCCGTCGGCGAGCCATTCGGCGGTGCGTGCGATCACCGCGTCGCGGCCGAGGTCATGTACGACGGCGCCCTGTGACGCGAGCGCGTCTGCAATGTCGCGCGGCGCAAACGATGGACCGAGCAGTGCACCGCTCATCGCATCGCGGCGATTGTTGGCAACGCGTGGTTGCTCGCACCAGCGGTGCCACGCGAGCAGGGCGGCACCGAGTGCCCCGCCCGCATCACCGGCTGCAGGCTGCACCCACAGCTCATCGACAATATTTTCGCGCAGCAGTTTGCCGTTGGCGACGGCGTTGAGTGCGACGCCGCCCGCCAGACACAGCGTGCGTGTGCCCGCCTCTCGCACGGCGGTACGCGCCATGCGACGCACGACTTCTTCGGTGACGTCTTGGACGGAGCGGGCAAGGTCCATCTCGCGTTGCGTCAACGGTGACTCCGGTTCGCGCGGCGGACCGCCGAAGAGTTCGCTGAAGCGATCGTTGGTCATGCGCAGGCCACTCAGAAATCCAAAACACTCCGGCTGCATGCGAAACGAGCCATCGTCTCGCAGATCAATCAGGTGGTCGTAGATCGCGTTCGTGAAGCGCGGTTCACCGTAGGGCGCGAGTCCCATGAGTTTGTACTCACCGGAGTTGACGCGAAAGCCGGCGTGGTAGGTGAACGCCGAGTAGAGCAGTCCGAGAGAATCCGGGTAACGCAGTTCGTGCGTGAGGGTGAGGTCGCTGCGCTGACCAATACCCATGGCCGCGGTGGCCCACTCGCCGACCCCATCGAGGGTGAGCACGGCCGCGTGTTCGAACGGCGACGGAAAAAACGCACTGGCAGCGTGCGACTCATGATGTTCGCACCAGAGCAGTCGTCCCTCATAGTTGTCGAGGGCCCGTCGGATCACGCCGTCGAGATCGAGTTTGGACTTGGCCCACAGCGGACCGGCGTGCAGAAAGGCGCGCCATCCCTTGGGTGCGGTAAACAACCACGACTCGAGCAGGCGATCCAGATGCAGGACGGGCTTGTCGTAGAACGCGACCGCATCGAGTTGCGCCGCCGCGATGCCGCCGGCGTTCAGGCAGTAGGCCGCGGCCTGCGCTGGAAAGGCATCGTCTCCTTTGCGCCGAGAGAACCGTTCTTCCTGGGCCGCGGCGACAATGCGTCCGTCCTGCACGAGGCAGGCAGCGCTGTCATGATAGAACGCGGAAATCCCGAGGATGTTTGTCATCGATGGCGCGAGGTGGGCGAGCCTGCCCGAGGGTTGCCCACGGGTACGGTCCGGGACCGGACGCACACACCGCCCGGCCGCTGGGCGGTCGTCCCAATGTAGTTTGGCGGCGTACTGGCGAGTACCTCAGTCACCGCATAGAGTTTTGCACGCTCAGTTTGCAGCGCCGCTGTACCACCTGGTGCAGCACCTACCCTTCGGAGGATTTGCATGCCTCAGCCCCCGTTCACCGTGCCGTGGCGCCTGGCGATTTGCCTGGCGCTCAGTGTGGCCGCAGGTCAGTCGCTGGATGCACAAGGAACGATTCGTGGTCGTGTTATCGAAGCAAACTCCAACCGACCGCTTGCCGATGCACAGGTGGTGGTGACGGGGACAGGGATTGGTGCGATTACCAGTGGCTCCGGTGAGTTCGCGATTGTCAACGTGCCAGTGGGCGCTCAAGAACTCGTCGTGCGACGACTGGGTTATGCACGTCAGACGCGCGCGGTGACCATCGTCGCGGGCCAGCAGTTGCAGGCTGACTTTGAACTGACCGTGTCGGCGTCGCAGCTTGAGCAGATCATTGTTACCGGAACGGGCGGCGCCGTGGAAAAGCGATCGCTTGGCAACTCCATCACCACGCTTGATGTCGCGTCGCTCACCGAGCGCAACTCGATGCTCAACGTCACGGAAGTCCTGCAAGGCAAGACGCCGGGAGTGACCATTCTTCCTGGCTCCGGTGCGCCAGGAACGGCCGGTGAAATTCGCATTCGCGGTGCCGGATCGATCAGCGGGTACGCGCCGGTGGTGTTCATTGACGGTATCCGCATGAACATCGGCGATCTGGGTCAGTTTGCGGCGACCGGCGGTGGCACTGCGGGGTTGGCCCAGTCCACACAAGTCACGTCGCTGCTCAACAGCCTGAATCCCAATGACATCGAGTCAATTGAAGTGATCAAGGGACCGGCAGCCGCAACACTTTACGGAGCCGATGCGGCCAACGGCGTGATTCAAATCATCACGAAGAAGGGGACGCGCGGGCAGCAGCGGTTGCAGTGGAACTTCCGCACAGAGTCGGGACAGAGCAGTTACGAACTGCTCCCCGATGACAACTACATCACGTGTGACGCACTGAAACAAGCGGCGGTGGTTTCGACGGCGAACCCGGTGCCGTTGTGGCCGGGCTGCCAGGGGCTCGCGGCAAACACCGTGATTCGCGGCAATCCGATTGCCTCCGACTCACGGGCGATCCGTACGGGTGATGTGTCGCGCGCGTCGATGAGTCTGCGCGGTGGCGGCGACAACTACACGTTCTACCTCGCGGGAGACCGGACAACGGAACAGGGTGTCTTCCGCAACAGCGACAATGCCAATACGGCCATTCGCGCCAACTTCGGATTCACACCGAATACCAAGTCGGACATTGCCATCAACGTGAACTATCAGGACGGACGTTTGCGACTGCCGATTCAGGATGAGTCGGCCAACGGACTGCTGCTGAGCGCACGCCGCGGTCAGCCAGGTCGCATTTCGTTTTTCGCCGGCGCGCCACAGGACACGGGCTGGCGCACCATCGGCCCTGATCGTGCGAACGCGTACAAGAACTTCACTGACTTTCAGCGCTACACACTAGGCACGACGGTGAACTTCGCGCCGTTCTCGTGGTTTTCCAATCGTCTGACGGCCGGATTTGATCGCACCGTCACGCAGGCGCAGCTGTTGTTCCTGCCAGGTGATATTGACGTCGGTCAGGATCCGGATGCGTCCACCGGCGCGAACTTGCGCCGCACGCCCACGCGTGATCTGCTGACGCTCGACTACGCGGGCACACTCAAGGCGTCGCGCGGCAGCGCGGCCTTCACCACGACCTTTGGTTCGCAGGTGGTCGCTGACCAGACTACCACGCTAGGAGCCACCGGCATCGGTATCGGCGCGGTGGACGTGACACTCGTGAATCTATTGCAACGGTCCGTGGGCTCGGAAAGCTTTTCCGAAAACAACTCCGTTGGTTACTACGTACAGCAGCAGGTGGCGTTCAACGACCGACTGTTTCTGACCGGTGCCGTGCGCGCGGATGACCACTCGTCGTTCGGCACGGATTTCGACATCATCGTATATCCGAAGTTCTCGCTGGCGTACGTTGCGTCGGAGGAGCCCGCGCTGCGCGGTCTGACCGACGCACTGCGTATCTCCACACTCAAGCTGCGTACGGCGTGGGGGCAGGCTGGTCGCGCCCCGAGCGCGTACTCGGCACCGCAAACCTACACCGTGGATCGTGTGACGCTCGGGACCGCCACGGGATCGGCGCTGCGCACGCTGTCCGTTGGCAATCCGGATCTGGAAGCCGAGCGCGGGGAAGAAATCGAACTCGGCGCGGATATCGGGTTCTTCGAGGAACGGGTCGGCATCGATTTCACGTACTACAACAAGACCACCTCGAAGATGCTGCAGTTCGTCGCCCTGCCTCCGTCCATCGGGTTTGCGGGCAGTCGGCTTTCGAATCTGGGCGAAGTCAACAACAGTGGCATCGAGCTGTCGATCTTTGGATCGCTGGTGCAGCGCGAAAACTTCGTGTGGGAATCGCGGCTGAACATTGCCACGAACCGCAACGAGCTGGTCTCGTTTGGCGACAGTCTCCGCACGGTAGAAACGCCCGGTGGTCAGGCCTACGGTGCCGTGCAGCAGCACCGTCCCGGGTTTCCGCTCGGCGGCTATTGGGTCACGCCGCCGCAGCGCGAAGCTGACGGCTCCGCGCGACTGACGCCGGCCGGCGCCGCAATCTTCAATCCGGGCGACACCGCGCGACGCTACATCGGCCCGTCAACGCCCACGCGAGAGATCGGCCTCAGCAACACGATCACGTTGTTCAAGTACTTCCGCGTCTACACGCTGCTCGACTTCAAGGGCGGCCACTACATCTTCAATCTGCAGGAACGCAATCGCTGTCAGGCGGCCAATGACAACTGTGCTCGCGTGAATGATCCACGCGCACGCTTTCCGCAAACCGCGGCCGATACGATTCTGTTCAAGGAGTTGGCCGTATACCGCAGCGGAAGTGTCTCGCCTGAATGGATCCAGAAGGCCGACTTCGTGAAGCTTCGCGAGGTCTCATTGTCTGTCGACGCGCCGCGGAACTGGGCCAACGTGTTTCGCGCACAATCGGCGACGTTCACCTTCTCAGGACGTAATCTGGCGGTGTGGACCGACTACGAGGGCGTCGATCCGGAAGTGAACTCGTACGGCGGACGCAATTTCGTACGCGTGGACGCATACGCGCTCCCGATGATGCGCCGATTGACGGCTGCGATCAATCTCACCTACTGATGCCGAGCAATCATCATATGACTTCGAACGCATTTGATGCCCGTCGGCCTCGCCGTCGTGGCGCGCTCGCAGTGTTGCTGCTGACGGTGATCGCAGCGCCCGCGTGCACTGATTTTCTTGTCGCCGACAATCCCGGCGCCGTCGAAGAACCGGACGTGACGAATCCGGCCTACACCGGACTGATCTCCAACGGGCCCATCTTTGCCTTCCAGTTCGCCCACTCCGAGGTCACATACTGGAACGGTCAGTTCACGGATGAGCTGTTCAACCGCGCTACGTTCATCGAAGAGGGGGAGATCGATCGGCGGCAGTTGTACAGCGATATGTCGTACATCAATGCCTTCATCTACGGCCCGCTGCAGCGGTCGCGTTTTCTGGGAGAAGATGCCGCGCGACGGTTAAAGGTGATTCTGGCTGACAGTGCGAACCGGGATTTGCGTGTGGCGCGTTCGCTCGCGTACGCCGCGTACAGCTACGTGTATCTGGGCGAGGCGATGTGCGTGACGCCAATTGACGTGGGCGTACCCAAGTCATCGGCGGATATCATGGCCGATGCCATCACGCGGTTTGAGGAAGCGATCACCATCGGCAATGCCGCTCGCACCTTCCTGTTGGCGCAAACGCCTGTCAACAGCAACGCGGTGCTGGCCACGGACTCGGTGATCAACTTTGCGCGAGTCGGGGCCGCGCGGGCGGCACTGAATCGCAACGACAAAGCCGCGGCGATCGCATTTGCCACGCCCGTCCCAGCAGCTTTCGAGTTCCGCTCGTACTACACCGACAATACGACGGGACAGCGGAATCGCACCTTTGAGCGACTGCAGCTCGGCAAGAACGCGTGGATGCTGAACACGCCGTTCAATGACAAGGTTGGCGATCCGCGGTTGCCACGCATTCCCACTGGGGCGGCGCACGCGACGACGCCGCTTGCGCCACCTTCGTACAGCACGTTCAGCAATACGGTGGCAGGCGCACAGTTTGCGCCACTGATGTCGGTACGGATCTCCTCGGGATTGGAGGCGCGGTACATCATTGCCGAAGCACAGGGCGCGACGTCGGCCACGCTCGAGTTCGTCAATGCGCGGCGTGTAGCGGGCTTGCAGGCGCCGGTGCAGTTGACCGGCGATGCCCTGTTGGCGGAACTGCGAGAGCAGCGCAGCCGGGATTTCTATCTGGACAACCACCGGCTTGGTGATCTGCGGCGGTACAAGGAGTTCTACAACGTGGATCTCTTTCCAAAGGGGCCGTACCCCGGTTCAACCACGGGCCAGGTGTACGACGAGACGACCACGTGTTGGCCGCTACCTCGGGCGGAGTTGAACGGCAACCCGAACGCGAACGGTTGATCGGAGTTAAACCGCAGAGCACGCGCCCGCAGACTGGAGTCCCGGTGTGCGGGCGCGTTGTGCGTGGGGGGGGGGCGAGGGTGGTGTGGTAGTGGGGATCGAAAACGATATGAACCACAGAGGGCACGGAGGACGCAGAGGCGCCTGCGCACGGCGCCAGTACCAGTCGCGGCGACAGACCCAATAGACCATCAGATCTGGTTGCCGGGGTCGAACACATTGCTCGCACACGAGAGGCCACCGCGTCTGCGTGTGCAGTTCTCT
Organism: Gemmatimonadaceae bacterium; assembly: GCA_041742675.1. Classification (GTDB taxonomy): domain Bacteria; phylum Gemmatimonadota; class Gemmatimonadetes; order Gemmatimonadales; family Gemmatimonadaceae; genus JAABRT01. The sequence goes on from JBGTOG010000155.1 coordinate 18,355, forward strand.
GTGCACTCTGTGCCCTCCGTGGTAACTGCTGTTGCTGTTGGTATCAGCTTTTGCGCAGCACACAATCCGCGCGTGGTGCAAGGTCGATAACCGCATGAACCACAGAGTGCGCGGAGGACGCAGAGGCGCCTGCGCAATGCGCCGTCGCCAGTCGCCCCGACGCAACCATCATAATTTTGTAAACTGGGTGGGTCCGAGTTGCTCAATCCCACCGACGAGAGGCTACAGTACCTGCGTTTGCAGTTCTCTGTGCACTCTGTGCCCTCCGTGGTAACTGCTGTTGCTGTTGTTGTTCGCCGCACACTGTGCGACCCACGTACGACTCCACGGAATGTGCACATCGCGCCCGCCGCGAGTGCGTCAGCACGATCCACCGCGGTTGGTACTGGGGTGTGTCAGCGGTACTCGCGTGTAGGCATTGGCTTACGTGGAGCTACGTCCTTGGGTGCTCCGCGGTGCGCTAGAGCAGATCCGGATTGCGCCGCCACACCGATACCGTGAGCGCGGTCGCAAAACTTACCCATGCCACGTAGGGCACGAACAGCATGCCGGCGATTGGGTCGCGCAACCAGAAGGCCACCATGGTCGCGATGACTGAGGTGAGCAGGAACGAGACTTCAATCGTCGACCCCAAACCGCTGCGGCGCACAAAAAAGAACCAGCTCCACGCGGCATTGAGCGCCAACTGCACGAAATAGAGCGCCAGCTCCGAACCGGCCCCATCAAACCCGTGCGCACGCCAGATGCGCCACGCTGCGACGGCCATGCTCACGTACAGCACGCTCCAGGCCGGGCCA
>JBGTOG010000174.1:0-5892 GCA_041742675.1 Gemmatimonadaceae bacterium
CCGCCCCCCCCCGTGGAGAACGCGAACTTCACACCGGCTTCATACAACAATCCCGGCTGCGCGTAGATCGCGTCATAGGGCACGTTGTTTCCCGGCGCAGATTCAATGGACCCAAGAATCAGCGGCACATTTTTCTCGGCCAGCAGTGTGCGCACCTTCCACGCATCGCTGCCTCCCGAGAGGATCACACGAATGTCCCACTTCTCGCCAAACGCAATCGCATTCTTGATGGCGTTCTCGCCGTTCGCCGTGATGATCGCCGGCATTTCCTTCGTGAACACCGGACGCATCGCTTCATAGATGAGATCGAGCTTCGTCGTTCCCGCCTCTCGGCCCTCGTGATACGCCTTCGCCGTTGTCATGAACGACTCAAACTCCTCCGACGCCGCGCCCACGCCACCGCCGCCAGGGAAGTTCAGGCCGGGTGGCGAGATCATCATGCCGGCGGCCTTTGTCACCGCCAGATCTTCCCATGTCCAGCCGGCGGTGTTGATGAGTGCTGCCTGTCCGGCAATCGCACCGCCGGTGGGTGTGGTGACCACCGTCGTCACACCGTTCATGCGTGTGACACCCAGAATCTCACTTTCCACATTCAGCGCCACCAGCGCGCGCATGTGTGGATTGAACTGCCCCATCTCGCGTCGCAGGCTCATGCTCTGAAAGCCACCGATTTCCTGCAACCCGATGCCAGTATTGCCATCGATCATGCCGGGGTAGACAAACTGCCCCGTGGCATCAATCACCGTCGCGTCAGCGGCAGACGCGCCAGATCCGACCGACACAATTCGATTGTTGCGGATAAGAATGTCGGTGTTGGGCATGGGCGCACTGCCCGCGTTCACCACGGTACCGCCCTTGATCAGGTACGTCTTTTCTTCGCCGGGGGCGGCTTGCGCTGACGCCTGATGCGAGACGCCAATCGTCAACGCGCCACTCACAGCCGCCGCAAGAATCATCGCGCGAACTGAGCTATGAGCTGCCCTGCGCAACACCGTACGAGTCGTGCTCGCCTTGATCGTACGCATTATCGCGACCCTCCCTGCGTCTGCGCGTTCACCTGCTTGCGCAGCGTGCTCGCTTCCGATCGATCAAAGAGCACCTTGCCATCCACCAGCGTGTATTCCACCATCGCATCCGGAGCAAAAGGATGGGCCGAGTATACGGCAATGTCCGCGTCTTTCCCCGTTTCAAGCGTGCCGACCATCTTGTCAACGCCAAGCTGCCGCGCCGGATTGAGCGTCACCATCTTGAGTGCTTCATTCACATCCATGTTGCCATAGCGCACACCAATGCCGGCTTCCTGATACAACCGCCGAATGCGCTCGTTGGAGTCGGAGTTCACCGATACCACCACACCGCGCTCGGACATCAGCGCCATGTTATACGGAATCGCATCCCACGCTTCCGCCTTGTAAGCCCAGTTGTCGGCGAAGGTGGACGCCATCGCACCGTGCCGCGCGATCTCGTCGGCCACCTTGTAGCCCTCGAGCACATGCTGGAACGTATGCACCTGGAACCCGTTCTCTTCGGCCACGCGAATCAGCATCAGGATTTCATCGCCGCGATAGCTGTGCGCATGGATCTTGAGATCGCCGTTGAGGATGTCCACCAGCGCCTCGAGCCGCAGGTCACGACGCGGCATGATCGCGTTGGTATTGCCCCGTGCAGACGCACGATACGCCTTCCACTCCGCGTCGTACTCCTTGGCCTTCTGGAACCAGTAGTTCACCGTGAACTCCACGCCCATACGGCTCATCGGGAAGCGGCGCTGATCTTCCGGCGCGGTGGAACTCGCCCGTGTGACATTCTCCCCAAGCGCGAACTTCACAATGCGAAACGCACCCTCGAAGTACATCGAGTCCACCGGCGCGCCCCAGCGCATCTTGATCACGCGCGATTGGCCACCAATGGTATTTGCACTGCCGTGCAGCAGCAGCGCCGACGTGGTACCACCCGCGAGCGCACGGTAGATCGTGGGATCATCATTCCGCACCTGCACCTGCACTTCAGGCGTGACCGATTCGCTGCCTTCGTTGATACCACCCTCGAGCGCCGCGTGCGAGTGTGCATCGATGATGCCGGGCATGACAAACTTGCCGGTGCCATCGATCACGCGAATGCCGCCTGGAATGGTGGCGTTTGGTCCAACGGCTGCGATCTTGCCGCCGCGCACCACAATGTTTCCAACCACATCGCCGTTGGCGATCGTAATGAGTGTCGCATTTCGAATCGCAATGTCCTGCGCCGCGAGCACGCCGGGCACACACAGCAATCCAATGCACAACTTGACTGAGTATCGCATGTGAGAGTCTCCCGGGTCAGTAAAGGCGGCCTTCAACGAACACGTGCTTGATCGGCGTGGCGGCGAAGAGATCGTTACCGCTCACGACGACAAGATTCGCCAGCTTGCCCGTCTCGATCGTGCCCACGGCCGCGGTGATGTCAAGCAGTGCCGCCGGCGTCACCGTTGCGGCGCGCAGCGCGTCATCAGCGCTCAGTCCCGCGCCAATCGCCTGCCGAATGCGCTCGCGGTACGTGCCTTCGCTGCCAAACGATGCGAATGCCACCGGTATACCGGCCTTCACCAATGCGGCAGCGTTGCCACGCACCTCGGCGGTGTCCGCTGCCGTGGCCGGCGGTGCCACGCCCGACTTGCCGGAGCCGATCGCCAGGAACGTTCGACCCGTCACCGTTTCGGGCGTCGGATACCGCAGACTCACGAGTGCGGTCGCACCCATCTTCTTCAGGTGCGGAATGGCGCGCCAGCCTTCAACCGCGCCGACGACCACGGGATTCTTGAGCGAAAGTTCACTGGCGATTTCCGATACGCGAACAATCTCCCGTTCGCTCGATGCGATAAACCATGACGGCATCGCACTCGTCGCGGCCGCAATCAAACTGCGACGAAACGGATCGTTGGACGGACGTGCACCCGGCGTGCCGGCCTTGAACGCCTGCTCCACCCGTGCTTCGTACTGCGCATCGAGATACGACTGCATCACAAAGGAGACCGCGCCGATCCCGGTGCCGGGATAACCGCCGCGATTGCGACCAAACGCGACCTGTTGTCCTACGCTTGTGCGGAGCGACAGCCCGGAACCATCGTGCGCGCCCGTGAGCGCCGCACCGATGCGCCCGGGAAAGAGGCCACCGTCAAACACCAGTCCAACGCTCGTGATGCCCGCCGAACGGAACGCCTTCAGCTGCGCGTCCGTAGGCGCAAACAGATCAGCCGCTTCGGCGTTCGCCTCAAGTTCCGGGTACACCACCGGCGCCGCTGCCGCTGAGGCACGGCCGAGTGCCACGCCGCGTCCAGCTTGCGGCCCACCACCACCGCCTCCGGGACCACCCCCCCCTCCAGTTCCGCCGCTCGCCGCGGTTGCCAGCGGGCGCATCACCGTGGGCAGGCCCACGCTGGTGGCGGCGTCAATCAGGCCGGCATAGACCGAATGCCCGTTCAGATCGAGCGTCACAACGCCTGCAGGGATTCTGACGTTGGCACCGACAGCCGCAATGCGACCGTCCCGCGTTACGACCGTGCCGCGTTCAATGACTTTGCCGGGTGCGGTAACGATACGCACGTTGGTGAGCGCGTAATCCACGCGTGGGGCGGCGGCGGGCGCGCCTGGATTGGCGACTTGCGCCGATGCCGAGGCAAACGCCAACGGCACAGCGGCAATCGCGATGAAGAAGCTGCGGGCCATGCAGTGTGCTCCTGAATGGAGAGACAAATGGTGCGACGGTTCCACGCCAGAAAGTACGCGCTGCAAGGCATTGTTGCTGGGGAAAACCGTCGATTCCGGACTTCCATCCTTGACACTGCCCGCCCATCCCAGAGATTCGGACAGGTTTGCTTGTCTCCCAGCGCCCCTCCATGCCCAACCTCTCCGGTAAGTCGTACGCATTCAACGCGATCACTCCGATCTCAAGCGGACGCCTCTGGCGCGTGCGGCTCGCATTCTTCCTGATCTGGCTGGCCTCATTCCGCATCATTCAGCGCCTGCTCGGGTTCATCACGCTGGTTGCGGATCAGCAGCGGCTGATCGATCTTTCCTTCATTCACTTTGCGCGCTGGACGATAGTCCGTCGCCGCAACTGGGCAAACTTTGGGGGGCGGCAACCTTCAAGCTGGCCGCGCTACAACTACATCCTCTTCTGCTCCAACTTCAACGGCGACTGGGAGCAGTACATCGAGGCGTTCTCCGAAGTGGTGCCCGATGGCATGAATCTGATCTGGGGCAGCAACATCAGGTTTCCCGGTGCCAAGCCGATCACCCCGTTTCTGCAGTACATCCGGCAGAATCAACTCGACACGGACTACTACTACACGGCGTATCCCGGTGCTTCGGCCACCGATATTCGCGGCGCGCTCGATCTCTCCACAAATCTCGACCGCTTCGCCCGCACTTCGCTGACGCGGCCACCAGACGAGTTCCGCCGCGCGTTTGAGTCGTTCCTGAGTCAGAATGCGCGGAACCTGTCCACCACGGGTCCCAATCCCTGGATCATGGACTCGGAAGAACCCGTCGACCCATCGCACACCGACCAACACCACGCGGCTGGTCGCAGCGTGGTGGCACAGAATGGCGCGGCGATGGCCTTTGCCGCACCGCCCGTTCCGCGATCCGCCGCAACGCACAGCGGGTCGCGCCATGAGTGATCGCGTCAAGCAGGCGTATGCGGTCACCGTACTGGCACCGATTCGCAACGGACGCACCGCGGGGGTGCATCACGCGTCCACTTTGCGCGCACTGCTCGCCAGCACGCTGCGTCACGAGCAGAGTCCATTCAGTGATCTGGGAATCGTGCACACCGCACGGCTGCTTGTGATCGACGACCTCATCAGTGAATCGCTTCCCGGCAAGGAAGACCACATTGCGTCACGCTATCTGCTGCTCGTGGCCGATGTGGACGGTGATCTCAAACAGTTTGTGCAAGCCCTGACGCACGCGCACCCTGACTTTGCCAACGCTGTCTGGGGCCACTGCGAGGGCTGGCCCGGCGCGCATGCGCCTGAGAAAGTCGTACAGTATTTCCGCGACTGCGAAGTGAACACTGCGCTCTATTTCAGCGGGTATCCCGGCGCAACGGCAGAGGAAGTGCTGCGCGCGCTCTACCAGCAACAAGCGTTCATCGACTTCGCGCACACCACCCGTGGCTTGCCGTCAGGTGAGTTGCAAAACGCCTTTCGCGACTTCAGGGCGCGCATGGAAAAGGCGCCCACGCCTGAACCTGGCGACCTTATGCCGACGGGTTCCGCGCGGTGAGCGCCACCCTACGTACACTCGATCTGGCAGACATGCAGGGCAATGTGCTGCGTGGCTATCGGTTTTCGATTGCCACCCACCGCTTCTATCGCGTGACGGATATGGAACGCGCGCGAGACACGGTGCGAGCGCTGATATCCCGTGTCACAACAGCCGAAGATGAGCACCACGAGGGCGGATGCTGGTCGGAAGGGGTGAAACCTCGCTCGGCGCTCAACATTGCCTTCACCTGGCGCGGACTCGAAGCACTCGGTGTGCCGCAGCCGGCACTGTGGGCGTATCCCGAGGAGTTTCGCGCCGGAATGCAAGCGCGTGCGCACGTGCTCGTGGATCTGGATCGCAGTGCACCAGAACACTGGGAGACACTGTGGCGCGAATCGCAGGTACACGTGGTGGTGATGCTCATGGCGAACACGCCGGCGTCGCTCGACGAGCGATTGCAGGAACTGCACGAGCTCGTACAGCATCACAACGGACTGCACGAAGTGGGATCGCAGGACGCCGCGATGGAGACGGTCGATGGCAAGATGCGCGAGCACTTCGGTTATCTCGATGGCTTCGGCAATCCGGATATCGCTGGAGCGCCCGGTCACATGCGGCCCGGACGCGGCAAGCTGAATGGCAA
>JBGTOG010000175.1:0-2096 GCA_041742675.1 Gemmatimonadaceae bacterium
TGCACACCACCCACAGGCGCCCTTTGTCGCTGTCAAAGGCGACACGACGACCAACAGGGAATGCTTCGAGTACATCATTCGCCCCGAGCGCCGCATTGCAGTGCAAGCAGTGCGAATACATCGGTTGGGCAAGCGCCGTGGTGTTCATGTGCGGTCCGCCGCGTGCGCACTGTCACGTGGCACATCACGCTTCAGCTCCGACAGCCTCGTGCGCACCGCCTCCGGTTCGAGCAACGCGTCGGAAATGCGCGCGATCTCTTCGGCATCACGCCACGCCGCTTCAAGCGCCGCGAGTTCTCCCTGCATCGCGCGGCGTTCCGACTCTTCATGCAGGGCCATCTCGAACGCCAGTCGGTGCGTGATATCGAGCGTGTGCAGCGCGCCGCGCTGCTTGCTTACCTCAAGCTTCATGGGATCGAGCGGCTTCTTTAGCTTCTTTCCCGTAAGTCGAAGTTCAGCTGCGCCGCGCTCACGCGCGAGCTGATGCAGCGCCGCTTCCGGCCCGCCTGATGATTCCAGCCACGCCACAGCGTCGCGCACCTTTGTTTTGGAGCCACCGAACCGATTGACGGTTGGCAATAGCTGCTGCGCCGCACGCGAGGCTTCACTGCCGCTGAGTATCGCGGTACCGCCCGCGTGCTCCAGACGAAACGCAAGCGGCTCTCCGGATACAGCGGGATCAAGCAGCGCCGACATGCGCGCGTGCCTGCGACGTACATCGAGCAGTTCGCCGTTCGCGCGTCGAATGGTCGCCACCTTCTTATCCGGGCTTCCGTTGATCAGCCGGTCCCACAGGCCGCCATTGGCGTACACGCCGGCAAAAGAGGCAACGCTCGCGCCGGCCCACGCACCGCCGACAATAACGAGCGACGCCGCGCCCACTACCGAACCCGTGATGGCCAACTGCCGCTTGCGCCGCCGCCCGAACTGGTCGCCGTATCGCCACGCGGCAAACTCCGGGCGCAGCGGTTCGCCGATGCGAATCAGGTCCAGACCGTCGCCAACACGCGCCAGCCCCACATTGTCCGTCGCCACACGCTTCCGGGCGTCACGATACAGCCGCTCACACGCCTCAATCGCCTCCCAGCGCTCCTCCAGCGGCGACAGGCTCCAGCGCTCGCACGCGCGGCACACGACCCACAGCCGACCCGTCTGCTGGTTGAACGCCACTCGGCGCCCCACCGGCATCGGCTCAAGCACGTCATTCGTGCCGAGATCCGCGGAACAGAAAAAACAGGTCGTGAACATACCGATCCGTACGCAAAGCCATAAACAAGTGTGTCACCAGAGGTAGGCACTCCGGCTACCATCCCCTAAATTTAACCCCCTATGAGCCACTCCCCCGTGTATCTCGACCACGCGGCCACCACGCCCGTGCGCGAGGAGGTGCTTGAGGCGATGCTGCCTTGGTTCTCAGCACGTTTCGGCAATCCTTCCAGCGTACACCGGCTCGGCCGCGAAGCCCGCGTTGCCCTCGACGAAGCGCGTGAGCGCATTGCCGCCACACTCGGCGCGCAGCATGACGAAGTCTGCTTTACCTCGTGCGGCACCGAAGGCGACAACTTTGCCGTGATCGGAGCGTGGCGCGCAGCGCGCACCAGCGGTCGCAACGCCGTGCTCTGCACGCCAATTGAGCACAAGGCCGTGCTTGCTGCCTGTCATCAGGTGGCGCGTGAAGGTGGCGCCGAGCGCTTTGCATCGGTCACGCGCGATGGGATTGTGGACGCCGAGTCGTTTGGTGCGGCGTGTGACGACGCACTCGCCGTGGCCAGTGTGATGTGGGTGAACAACGAGACAGGTGTCGTGCAGGATATTCCCGCGCTCACCGCGCAGGCGAAAGCTGCTGGCGCGCTCATGCACACCGATGCCGTGCAGGCGTTTGGCAAAATCGATTTTGATTTGCGCACGCTGCCCGTAGATCTGCTCACACTTAGCGGACACAAGATCGGCGCACCCAAGGGCATAGGTGCACTGTTCATCCGTCGTGGCACAACGCTTGAGCCGCTCATGCACGGTGGTGCGCAGGATCGCGGCCGTCGACCGGGCACCGAGAATCTGCCGTACGCGATCGGCCTCGCCGTGGCCTGCGAACTCGC
>JBGTOG010000176.1:0-5306 GCA_041742675.1 Gemmatimonadaceae bacterium
GTGGGCTGCCGCGCTGCTGGGCCTCGCGCTGCTGGTCGGCCGCGTGGTCAGCGATGGTGCCGACTCGACGCCGCCCACCGAGACCGAACGCCCACAACTATTCATCGCCATTGATGGGCTGAGCTGGGAGGCGTTTCAATACGCACAATCTCGCGGACTTTTCCAGGCGTTTGTGCACACGGCGCCCATGATCGCGCCGTATCCGTCCATGAGTCATCCGGGATGGGCCGAGATCATGCAAACGCGCGAAGTGTTCGGCTCGCGCAGCAACATCCGCACGGTCGAAGCGCGCTGGTTTGATCTCGACATGATGCGCGTAGCCGATGATCCGCGGCAGGTGATCGAGCGACAGGCGAGTCCGTTCAACTACATGCGCGCGTTTCATACATTCTTCGATCCGTTGATCGAACCGCTCATGTACTTTCCCGGTCGTCGGCTGTTCAACGATGAAGTTGCGGAGACCGAACACGATATTCTTGATGGGTTTGCGGGTGGCCGCTACAACGTGTACTTCAGTGGCAGCGACGCCACCGCGCACACGCATCTGAACGAGCTGCACCCGTTCCTTGTGCAGATCGACAGCATGCTGAATCGTGTGATGAGCACACTCGCCGCGCGAGGTACCACGCCAGACGTGTGGCTGGTATCGGACCACGGCAATGCCGGTGCGTTCCGTGAGGGTGAGGCCGAGTCGTATCTCACACCGGTGTCGCTGGATGCGGCAATAAAGCGCGCCGGGCTGGTACGACGCGACACGGGTGCAATCAGCGCGCCGGATGACGTCGCCGTGGTCACCATCGCGCTGGCATCGATGGTGAATCTCTACTTCACCGATTTGTCGCGACGACGCACGATGGCGGTGGAGGCACTGCGCGAACCGGGCATCACGCTGGCCACGTGGCTGGAGGTTACCGATACTGCTCGCGTGATCACCGTTCTCGGGAAGGACGGCGAAGAGGCTGAACTGCGGTGGCGTGACGATACGTATCAATACACGCCGCTTCGCGGAAACCCGCTGCAGATTCCGGAGGCGCTGCACGCTCGAAGCACCGCATGGGTTGATGACAGCACCCTGCGCGCCGCCACGGTCAACAGCGAGTATCCCGACGCGCCCTTTCGCCTGGTGCAAAGCGCCATCAAGCAAGTGGAGAACGCGCCTGACCTGATCATCAATCTGGGCGACAGTTACGCCCACGCGGGCGACTTTGGTCGCGTGGTGCGCATGGTGCGTACGCATGGCTCGCTCTCCGCGCGTGCGACACTCGGCATCGTCGCCAGCACATCCACGCCGCTGCCCGCCAATGTACGGGCGCAGGAAGTGCTGGGGCTCATGGGCACCGACCCGCACTCGCTGTATCCGCACGCGCAGGCCATGCATCCGGCCGATCCGGCGGAGCGTGCACGCACGCAGCTTCGCAACCCCGCGCAAATTGTGACCGGCCGCGCGGACCATTCGATTGACGCTGCGTTTCTTCGCCGCGCGCGTCCGATCGTGCAGTCCATGCTGTACTTCCCGTTCAGTGCGATGCGCGACCTGTTCAATCTCGCATCGCAGGGCAACAGCGAGAACGAGTCGCGCATCGCTGAGACACGTGCGTTGCTCAAGGATGTCGACGTACTCGCCGGACTTACCTATGGCGTGGATACGCTGATCTCTCTGGCCGACTCGCTCGATGGCATTCTCGAGGGTGATGCGCTTTCGCGGCGTCTCGATGAAGCCGAACGTCGACTGCGTCGAGTGCCGGAGCTCGCACCGCTGGCGTCGCTGCGTTCGCTGTGGACCAGCACCGATACCATGCCGGGCGGTGGCGCGCTGATGCGTCGTGCCACCATGGTCGCGTGGACGCTGCCGTACTTCCTGCATGCGATGCTTGACGGTCCGGAAATGGACAGCGTTGCTGATTCGCGAGATGCCGCGTTTGCAAGCCGCTGGTTCTCACGCGATCGCGCGCGTGTGCGCGATGATCCGCTGCGCGTGCTCGAACAACCGGTGCTGGCGGCACAACTTTTTCGCGAGATCTTCGCCGAGCGCAAACTGTGGTATCAGATCGAACCGGCCGTGCCGCCGCTGTACTACGCGCCCGATCTTTCGAATGTAGCCGTGGTGCTTGTGCCGGGCATCTATGGTGAGCTGTTCGACGGCGAGCTGTGGCAGCGCGGTTTGAAGGCAGTGCATGACCGGCTTGGCGTGCGCACATTCACGGTGGCGGTAGACGGTCGGTGCAGTGCAGAGCACAACGCGCCGGTTCTGCTGTCGGTGCTGCGTGATGACATGAAGCGTCGTCGCGAACGTGGCTATGGAGCCTCACGCTATTTGCTCATCGGTTATTCCAAAGGTGGCGTGGATGCAACGCACGCGCTGCTCGCGGATTCCGCGTTTGCGCACGAGAGTGTGGCGGCGCTGGTGACGTTGGCCACACCGCACCTCGGATCACCGGTGGCGGAACGGTCACCACTGCCGGCGTCAGTGCTGCGTTGGGCGGTGCAGTCGCCACCGCCCGTCGCCTGCGAAAGCGCGGCATCGGCGGCGTCGCTGTATCCGGGTACGCGCGCCGCGTTTTGGGCGGAGCATGAAGCCGAGGTGGCCGCGCGCGCGAACTATTTCTCGCTGTCGTTCGCCGCGTCCATGCAGGACGCGCACCCCTTCATGAAGCTCACCAAGCGCGTGGGGCAGTTTGCTGAGGAGAATGATGGCGTTGTGGCACTGCGCGCCTCGCGTTTCCCGTCGAGCATTCCCGCAGTGGATCTGGGGCGAATCGATGCCGACCACATTGCCGGCATCACTGCGTCGTCGTTCCCACAGGAAGCATTCATGGAAGCCATTGTGCTCACGCTTGGTGAGCTCGGTGTGCTTGATCCGTCGCGTGCGGGTGCCTGGCGCTCGGCACGTACCCGCTGGACACAGTCACACGCTCGCACGCGAGGGCGCACCGCACGCGTGCCGTCGTTCAGTAGTGCAGTGCGCACGCCGACACCGCTGCCGGGCGGCATGAACGACTGGACGCCCACGGCCACCTTTCGCATGGGCGCCGCGTCGTCGTTTGGCAGCGTTGATGTGCCGCGCATGCAACCGGCGCAGTACGCACACGGTGTGAACTTCCGCTGCGATCAGGCGGACATCACCGGCTTCCGCCGCGAGTACGCTTTCCTGTACGATGCGGGGAACGGCGGGCGTGAGGGCGACCCGCACGATGGGTTTTCGCTCATGACGAACACTGGCTCAGAGTCGGGGCGCGTGTGTCAACTTGCCACACGCGGCAGTGCCATCAAAATGACGACGGTCGCGCACCGTTTTGGCGTCGCTGATTTTCCGGCGCTCACCATGCGCCTGCAGGTGGCGGACAATGTGCGGGGTGTGGACCCAGGCCGCCGCCGCCGCGGTGCCAATGATGCCGCGTTCAAGTTGTGGTTTGTGCTGCGCGACGCACGCACAGGTGCCAATGATGATACGCGACTCTTCGGTTACACCTGGAGCGCGCTGGATCGCGATGGCAACGAGCCCGCCGACAACGCGCTGATTGAGGCCGGTTCATCAAAGCGCAATTTGGTGGTGACCACGCTGCCGGAAGCGTGGGTGATAAACATTGGCGGCACACGGGTGGATGGTGCATGGCAGACCATCACGCGCGATTTGGCGGCCGATGTGCAGCGAGCGTTTCCGGATATTCCCCTCGAAGCACACGAAGTGGTTGGTGTGACCATCCAATCTGACTCCGACGAATCGCGCGGCTCCACACGCGTGCTGCTGGACTACATCACGATCCGGCCGCGCTGAACACGCGCGCGTTGTCTTTCGCACGGTAGCGTGCAAACCAGGCGGCACTCCACGAGTCGAACGATCCGTCCTGTATGGACGCCCGCGCGTCGCGCAGCACATCGTGCAGGAAAGTGAGGTTGTGTATCGACAGCAGTCGCTGACCGAGCGGTTCGCTGGCGTTGAACAGATGTCGCAAGAACGCCCTGTCGTACTGCGTGCACGCTTCACACTGGCACTCCGCTACCAGCGGTCGGCGATCGGTCTTGTACGCGGCCTGCAGGATCTGCACTTTGCCGTCGGGGGTGAACGCGGTGCCGTCACGCCCCATGCGGTTGGGAGCGACGCAGTCAAAGAGATCGATGCCGCGCCGCACACTTTCCACCAGATCATCAGGAAACCCGACGCCCATGAGGTACCGCGGTGTGTGTGCGGGCAGCAGTGGCTCACACGTCTCAAGTGTGGTCCACATATCAGCCTTTGCCTCGCCCACGGACAGTCCGCCAACGGCCACGCCGATCCATTCGCCGCGATCCAGAATGCCGCGTACTGACTCGCGTCGCAGTTCCGGATGCACACCGCCCTGCACAATCGGAAACAGCGCCTGCGGAGGGGCAAGGCGTTCGTCATCCGGATGTGGCGCGTCAATATGCGCAACGTCGGGCAGGTCTATCGCCGGCGCGCGACCCTCTCGCCCCAGTCGGTCGAACTCAGTTCGACAGCGCTCGAGCCAACGCAAGCTGCGCTCCATCGCCGCACGCGATGCACTCAGGTCGCCGCCGCCGGCAATGAGTTCGTCGAGCTGCATGATGACATCGGCACCGAGATTGCGTTCGATCTGCATCACGCGTTCCGGTGTGTATTCATGCAGCGATCCATCCAGGTGACTGCGAAACTCCACGCCGTGCTCCCTGACTTTGCGCAGCTTGGCGAGCGAAAACACCTGAAAGCCGCCTGAGTCGGTGAGCATTGGCCCGTTCCAACGGGTGAAGGCGTGCAGCCCGCCAAGGGCGCGTACCATGTCGTCGCCCGGGCGCAGATACAGGTGATACGCGTTGGAGAGCAGCATGCGTCCGCCGGCGCTGGCCACATCGTGGACAGACAACCCTCGCACAGCTCCATGTGTCCCAACGGGCATGAACGCCGGGGTCTCCACGGCGCCGTGCGGCGTGAAAAAGCTGCCGCAGCGAGCCGCGCCAGCGGCGTGCGTGCACTCGAAGGAGAAGCCGCTCATGGGTGGTAGGACAGGTAGTGCATGCGGGAACGTAATGCCCGCGCACGGGGTGAACACACTTCGCGGCTCTGCCGACATGGGTGGTTGCGCGAACCTCAATCGGTCATCTTTCCGGAATGCCAACTAACTCTCGCGCCGACTCCTCTCGTTCGGCGGTACGTCCCGCTTCGCTCTCTGGCCGCGAGGCGCTTCCACGGCTTGCCAGCGGCGTGCTCCTTGCGAGCATCATTTATGCGCTGGTGACGCTCATTCCGGGCGCCGCTACTGCGCACGCTTCGCTCGGCGGCACCACCGCACCCGGCACCGTCGGCACCGTCG
>JBGTOG010000178.1:0-13829 GCA_041742675.1 Gemmatimonadaceae bacterium
CAAGCGCGGTTCCGTGCCGGTTGAGACGATGTTGCAGCGCGCCAATCTGCGCGCCGGCGAAGCGGTCCTTGTGTACTACGGACCGGGACTCGATCCCGAGGCGCTGGTAGATCCCGTGGGCATCGAAGCCATCGAAGCCGCAGCTGCCCGACGCGCGCGCATCGCCGTGGTCTGCTACAGCGATGCACAGCGTGAGTTCGTGCGCTCGCTCGGCTTTGGTGATCAACTGGCCGGCGTTGTCGCGATTGATGAACTGCGTCGGCGTGCTTCGGTGGACTTTGACTGGCCGGCGACGATGCCGCCGCTGCCGGATGTCCGCAAAGACTCCGTCGCATTCAAGGAGGCCGTGCGCGCGTTTCAGGAGCGCACGATCAAGCCGCTCGGACAAGCGGTCGGCAAGATTCTGCGTTCAAGCGACAATCCGCGTGGTGCGCCTGACCTGATCGTGGAGCGCGCCGCGCATGACGCACTGGCTGCGTCGACCGCGCTTGTGCAGCCCTTCAGCGGCCGCATTGTGTACGCCGAAGACATGCATGCGCGGCGCTACAGCTTCTACGCACCGCAGGTGTGGATGCGTCAACGTCGCATTCTGCTCCCCACGTTCAGCATCCTTGGCACCCATCTTTGCAACGCTTACGAGGTTGTGCGTATGAATCAGATGCTCGCGGCAGGACAGCTCGATGTCACGTCACCCACCGTCGTGCCGTGGAACGCGCTCCCTGAGGCGCATCAGGCGATGTGGGAGAATCGACATGCGGGCGCCACGTACGTGGTCAACCACGCGTTGCCGTCTACTGGTCTCAGATCGCGCGATGAGTTGTACGAAGCGTGGGCAGCGATGGGAGAGCAGGTATGAGCGCCGATCACAGCGCAGGTACGAAAGATCGGCGTCGCGCCACACGCGGCCGCCTGGCTGGCAAAGTGGTGTTGATCACCGGAGCCGCTGGTAACATCGGCACCCAGATTTCCCGACAGGTGTTGCGTGAGGGCGCGACACTGGTGATGAGCGGTCGTACACAGGATCGACTTGACGCGGCGCGCCAGGCGCTGCGCGACGAGCTCAAGGTTCCCGCGTCCCGCATCCTCACCGTGGTGATGGATGGTGCCGAGCCCGGGCAGGTACGCGTGGGCATCGAGCAGGTGATGGCCAAAGCCGGTCGCATTGATGTGCTGGTGAACAACGCCGGCTCCGCTGGCCCGAAGTGTCGGCTGCGCGATATTCCGTTCAGCAACAGCGAACTGGAAGCACTTGCCGACGTTGGCGTGCGCGAGGTGGAGACGGTCGGTGCTGCGGCGCGCAGCCTGTTTGGTATTGCGTGGAATCTTGTACGAGCCGCTGTACCACATATGCAGCCTGGCAGTACGATCATCAACGTGTCCACGATTTTCTCGCGCACGGCCTACTATGGCCGTGCCGCGTACGTCGTTCCCAAGGCCGCGCTCAACAGCTTTTCCCGTCAGCTCGCGCTCGAGGTGGGACCCGCGGGCATCCGCGTCAACACCGTGTTTCCCGGACCGATTCGCTCCGAGCGCATTCGCACCGTGTTCGCCGCCATGGACAAGCTGCGCAAGGCCGATGACGGTACCACGGCTCGCGAGAACTTCGATCTGATGACGCTTGCGCGTTCCGTCGATGGTGGCGCGCCGGAGCGCACATTTCCGAGCGTGGAAGATGTTGCCAATACCATCGTGTTTCTGGCCAGCGACGAGTCCGCGGCGTTTAACGGCCACAACTTTGAAGTCACGCACGGCATGCAGGTGCGGCAGGAGTCGCGCAGTACCTGGGTGTCTCGCCCCGAACTGCGCACGGTAGACGGTACTGGCGTACGCGTGCTGCTGGCCGCGGGTGATCAGGTGAAGGATGCGCTCACGATCGCACGTGTGCAGGCCGAGCGAGGCGCTGAAGTTGTACTGGGCCTCGGATCCGAAGAAGGGGTGCAAGCGGTGCAGGAGGCACTCGGTGCCGACGACGCTGATCAGCGCATCCGACCGATGCTGCTCGATCGCATGCGATCTGATACCGTCGAAAAGGTGTTCGAAACACTGCGTGAAGATGGACAGATCGTCAACGGCGCGATCATTTTGCCAGCGTTCGGCGCCTGGCGATTCCGTGGACGTTTCACCGATGCCTCGGACAGCGATGTTGCCGCCTTTCTTGACGGCGAAATCGCCGGCGCCATGTTGCTCGCGCGCGCCTTGACGGTGTACTGGAAGGACGTGGAAGAATCATTGACGGCGGCACCGAGCGTTGTCTTCATGACCAACGGCGATGACGGTGCCGGCAACGCCTACGGTGACGTGCTGCGTGCCGCGGTTGAGCAGTTGTGCCGAGTCTGGCGTGATGAAACCGAAGTCCAGCAGGGCGGCGGCGAGCGGAG
Organism: Gemmatimonadaceae bacterium; assembly: GCA_041742675.1. GTDB lineage: Bacteria > Gemmatimonadota > Gemmatimonadetes > Gemmatimonadales > Gemmatimonadaceae > JAABRT01. Next base: position 2,379 of record JBGTOG010000178.1, read on the forward strand.
ATTTGAAGAGTGGTCCAACCAGATGATTCGCTGGGGCAACCGCGAATCGGAAGAAGTGCCCTTCGCCGCAGGACAAACGGCTCGACTGCTGTATACATCACGCCGCATTCGCCAGGTCAACCTGTATCTCCCTCTCTCCATCGTGCAGGCCACCGGATCACGGCGCGCCAACTTCGGTTGGATGGAAAACGTGATGGGCTTGCATCTGGGTAAGGTCGCCCTCGTCACCGGCGGCTCGGCCGGTATTGGCGGGCAGCTCGCACGACTGCTCGCCGTGGGTGGCGCCCGGGTGATGCTGGTGGCGCGTCGCGCCGATCAGCTGGAAGAAATGCGCGCCGGTATCGCGGCTGAGCTGCAGGACATCGGCTACTACGATTTCGCTGATCGCGTGAAAGTGGTGGCCGATGTGGACGTCGCCAACGAAGCCAGTCTCGCGCGCGCCGTGTCCGAAACGCTCGCGGCATTTGGACGCGTGGATTACTTGATCAACAACGCCGGTGTTGCCGGTGCCGAGCAGATGGTCGTCGACATGGATGTCCAGGCGTGGCGCAATACGCTTAGTGCCAATCTCGTATCCAACTATTCGCTCATCGAAAAGCTCGTCCCGATCATGAAGGCGCAGGGCAGTGGATACATCCTTAATGTGTCGTCGTATTTTGGCGGCGAAAAGTACATTGCCGTGCCATACCCGAATCGTGCGGACTATGCGGTGTCAAAAGCCGGGCAGCGCGCGCTTACCGAAAATCTTGCTCGATTCGTTGGTCCGGAAATTCAGGTCAACGCCATCGCGCCAGGACCGGTGGATGGTGATCGCCTGCGCGGTGTCGGCGGTAAGCCCGGCCTCTTTGAGCGTCGTGGCAAGCTGATTCTCGAGAACCGCCGATTGAACGCGACCTACAAGGCGGTCATCGAATCCGTGCGCGCTGGTGCTTCCGTGGTTGATGTACTGGCGCTGCTCGCCGGCAACAGCGTAGACGAACTCGCGTCCAACGAGAAGGCGCCGGCGGCACTGCGCCGCTTCGCCGACGCCATTCGCTCCGAGGCACTCAGTGCCGACGACGAAGCAACGTGCGGCTCCTTCATCATGACGCGCAGCATCGCACAGCGACTGGTCGCGCGGCTGCGCCTTGGCGGACGATTCCTCGCGCTGCCTGAAGGCGCGCCTGTCTTCGATGATGCGTGGCTGCTCGCACTCCCGGAACCAGCGGAACCGTTCATCGCGAAAGAAGACATCCAGCGCGAAGCCGGCAAGATCGGCAAGGGTGTGCTGGGTATGCTGCACTTGCGCAATATGCCCAGTGAGCTCGAAGTCGCGCTGGCCACCGTGTACTTTCTCGCCGACCGCGCCGTCTCGGGCGAAACATTCCAGCCGTCCGGTGGTCTGCATCAGGAACGCACGATCACCGAGCGTGAACTGTTCGGCCGCGCCAAGCCGGAACGTGTCGCGAAGATGCGTGAACAGACGATCTGGCTGGTGGGCGAGTATCTCTTTCCGCACCTCGCCCGTGCCGCCCGCATGGCGCTCGAATACAGTCATGTCGGGCGCATCATGCTCATCACGCGCACCGCGCATGCTGCGGAGCAAACGCGTGAACTGCTGCGCATCGTGCTGGGCAATGAGCGCGTGCAGAACATCGTGGTGGGCGACGACCTCGAAGCCGGCATGGACGAAGCCTTGCGTGTTGGCGGGCCACCGGCAGCGGTCATCTCCACGCCGTTTGAACCGCTTCCCCGCGAACTCTTCAACACTGATGGCTCGGCCGCTCTCGATGCAACGGGCTTTGCCAGTGTCGTCGAAGAGCACCTCACGCACCACTTCCGCGTGGCGCGCAAGGTCTCGCTCTTTGACAATGTGCGTCTGGTGCTCGTCTCGCCCGACGTACCCGCGCATCCCACACACGCCGAGTTCGCGCTGGCCAACTTCGTAAAGACCACGTTGCATGCGCTGACGGCAACGCTCGGCGTCGAGAACGAGCGCCTTGTGCACAACGTCCCGGTTAACCAGATCAACCTTACGCGTCGCGTGCGTTCGGAAGAACCGCGCGATGCGCGCGAGCAGGCGGAGGAGCAGGAGCGCTTCGCACATGCGGTCCTCCTGGCCAGCGCCCCGCTCCCGGATCAGGACGACAGCCGCTATCGCTCCCGCATTTACCGAGGGCTTGCCATCACCGTGTAACCGGGGCTGCACACGGCGGTCGCTGCATTACTTTTGTCCGTATGACAGACGTCGTCGCTCTCGCCACCGAACTGCTTTCTATCGACTCGTCCACCGGCCGCGAGCGCGAAGCCGTGGACGTGGTCGGCCGCTGGCTTGTGGCCCGCGGTTGGAACGTCACCCTGCAGGAAGTGGAGCCTGGCCGCAGCAACGTCTGGGCCACACGCGCCGGAAACGGCGTAACGCTCTCTACACATCTGGACACCGTTCCGCCATACATTCCGCCTCGCCTCGACGATGGGCGGTTGTATGGTCGGGGCGCGTGTGATGCGAAAGGCATCGCCGCCTCAATGCTCGTGGCCGCACAACAGCTGGCCGACGCCGGCGAAGAGCGTGTGGACCTGTTGTTTGTCGTTGGCGAAGAGAAGGGTTCGCCTGGCGCCCGCGCCGCGAACCGGTTGCCGGCCACCAGCCGGTGGCTCGTCAACGGAGAACCCACCGAAAGCCGCCTCGCATCCGGCGCCAAGGGCGCGCAGCGCGTGGTGGTGCGCGTCCGTGGACGCGAAGCGCATTCGGCGTACCCGGAGTTCGGCGAAAGTGCACTTGATCCACTGTTGGCGTTGCTGCCGCAGGTGCGATCACTCGCACTGCCCAGCGATGACGTGCTGGGGGAGACCACGTGCAACATCGGTGTGCTGCGCGCGGGCACGGAAGCCAACGTGATCCCCGGGCTCGCTGAAGCGGAGATCATGATTCGTCTTGTGGGCGAAGTGGAGCCCGTGCGCGAGGTGTTCGAGACCTGGGCACAAGGACGCGCCGAGTTGGAATGGGGCTCGTACATACCGGCGCAACGTTTCCATGTGCTTGATGGATTTGAGGTCGCGCCAGTTGCGTTCACCACCGACATCCCGCTGCTCAGCCGCTGGGGCACGCCGCTGCTGTTCGGGCCCGGCTCCATTCATGTGGCGCACACGCCTGAAGAGCATATTTCGGTGACAGAACTGCGAGCCTCGGTTGACGCATACGTGCGCATCGTGCGCGAGCTGCTCGCCTCATGAGTACACGTCAGCGTATTCCGGTAGCGGTGCTGGGAGCGACGGGGGCGGTTGGTCAGGCGTTCGTTCGCCACTTGCACGAGCATCCGTGGTTTGAACTTGCCGAGGTGGCGGCCTCGGAGCGCTCGGCAGGCAAGCCGTATCGCGAGGCGGCACGCTGGCTCGAAGGGGTGCTGGATCCTGACATCGCGCAGCTGACAGTGCTGCCGTGCACGCCGTCTGCCGTCACCGCGCCAATTGTGTTCAGTGCGCTTGATGCGTCCGTAGCCGGCGAGGTCGAAGAAGCGTTTGCACGAGACGGGCGGTTGGTACTCTCCAACGCGAAAAACTTTCGCATGGAGGCCGACGTTCCGCTCGTCATCCCCGAAGTCAACGGTGACCATCTCGCGCTCATTCGCGTGCAACAACAGCAGCGTGGATGGCGCGGCGCGATCGTTACCAACGCCAACTGCGCGGCCACGGTTATCGCATCGGCGCTCGCCCCGTTGCACCAGGCGTATGTCGTGCAGACTGTGGTCGTCACCACAATGCAGGCCATCTCCGGCGCTGGATACCCGGGCGTGCCGTCGCTCGACATTCTGGGCAACGTGATTCCGTACATCGGCGATGAAGAGCCCAAGATCGAACGGGAGTTGGTCAAGTTGCTTGGGCAACTCTCCGGCGATAGCATCAGCGACGCAGCGATCGCCGTGAGCGCGCACGCCAATCGCGTCGCGGTTGAACACGGGCACACGGTGTGCCTCACCGTCAAGTTTGAACGTCCGCCCTCCGTTGAGGACGCGCTGCACACCTTGCGCAGCTGGACTGGCTACGAAGGCGTGGCTGGATTGCCCTCGGCGCCCGTGCCTCCGCTCATCGTACGCGATGAACCGGACCGCCCGCAGCCGCGCCGCGATGCACAGGCCGGTCGCGGCATGTCCACCACCGTCGGTCGTGTGCGCGAAGACAATGTGTTCGATCTGCGTCTCGTCGCCATGTCGCACAATGTTATTCGTGGGGCCGCCGGCGGTTCCGTGCTCAACGCCGAGCTGTTGCTGGCGTCCGGTGTGCTGGATCGCACCACAGGTGTCATGCGAGCGCAGTCGTGATCGTTTGCAAGTTCGGCGGCACGTCGGTGGCTGATGCAGAAGCCATCAGCCGCGCCGCATCAATCATTCAGTCTCGCGTTGCCCGGAAGCCGGTCGTGGTAGTGAGCGCACTCGCAGGAGTGACAAACGAGTTGCTGGAAATCGCGCGACGTGCCTCAAACGGTGACTTGCTGCTCGCGCTCACGCTCGTTGAAGTATTGCGAACCCGTCATTTGAATGACGCCGCCGTGCTGCTCGGCGACAGCGACGAGGCGTTGGAGATCAATGCTGAGATCAGCGCGGGTTTCGATGAGCTTGCACATCTTGCCGAGGCGTTGAGCACGCTGGGATTCGTCACACCACGCTCCATGGACGCGATCGCAGCCATCGGCGAGCTGATGGCATCGCAACTGGTCGCGGCGGCGTTCCGTGTGCGTGGCATGGCGGCCGAGTGGGTAGATGCACGACAGATCATGATCACCGATGATCATTTTACCCGCGCGACTCCCGACACGACGGCGCTCACCACGGCCGCGCGGCAGCACCTGCGGCCGCTGGTGCAGCGTGGTGTCATTCCCGTACTCGGCGGCTTTGTTGGCGCGACTACCGGTCGGCTCACCACAACCCTTGGCCGCGGCGGCTCGGATTTTTCCGCGGCGCTCATTGGCGCTGCGCTGGAGGCCGAGGCAATCGAGATCTGGACGGACGTGGATGGCATGCTCACGGCCGATCCGCGTGTTGTTCCGCGCGCACGATTGATCGAACGCATTCGTTTTGACGAAGCGGCGGAGCTCGCGTCGTTCGGTGCCAAGGTGCTGCATCCCAGCACGATCGCACCGGCCGTGCAGCGCGGTATTCCGGTGTACGTGTTCAACTCGCGGCGTCCTGAAGGCACCGGCACAATGATCGCCTTTGATGCGCCGCGGCTCCCGGTGCGTGCGATTGCCGGTAAGCGCGCCACCACGCTGGTCAAGCTCCGCACCACGCGCATGTTACTCGCGCATGGGTTTTTGCGATCGGTGTTCGAGGTCTTTGAACGGCATCGAACGTCGGTTGATGTGGTGGCCACATCTGAAGTATCGATTTCGGTCACGCTTGACGATCCGGCGTATCTCGAAGCGATCGTGGCTGATCTGTCGGCCTTTGGTGACGTCTCGGTAGAGCGGCAGCGTGGTACCGTCGCGATCGTTGGTGCCGGACTCACCGATGGCACGGCGACGTTGTCTGCTGCCATCGGTGCGTTGGGGCCGATTGCCGTGCACATGGCGTCGCTGAGCGCCACCGGCATTAACTTCACGCTGGTCATCGACGATGCGCAGGTGGTCGACGCGATGCAGCGTCTGCACGCGCGGTTCTTTGAGGACGCCGCATGAAGTTGATTCGGGTGGCACTGATCGGCATGGGGCGCATGGGACAGGCCATCGACGCCCTGGCCGCTGCTCACGATTGCGAGGTGGTGGCGCGACTCGATGCCGCTGACGTCGCCCGTGATGGAATCACCGCGCAGTCGCTGGCAGACGCCGATGTGGCCGTGGAGTTTTCGCTGCCCGAATCCGCGATCGATAATGCGCTGCGCTGCATGCAGGCGGGCACACCGGTGGTAATCGGCACAACCGGCTGGTATGACCAGCTCGAAACACTGCACGATGCGGCACGCACTCACAACGCGCGCGCCTTGTGGTCTCCCAACTTTGCACCGGGCGTGCAGCTGATGCTCGCGTTGTGTGAGGCCGCGGGTCAACTGTTTCGGAGCACGCCGTCGTTTGATGCACATCTGGTGGAAACGCATCACACGGCCAAGCTTGACGCACCATCGGGTACCGCCATCGCCATTCGAGACCGCACCCAACGCGCACTCGGCCGACCCGTCCCGGTCACCAGTGTGCGCGTAGGCGCGGTGCCAGGCACGCACGAGCTGGTGCTCGATGCGCCGTTTGAACACGTGCGTATCACCCATGAAGCGCGCGATCGCCGGGTGTTCGCTGACGGAGCGCTATCGGCGGCGCGTTGGCTGTCGTCGCACGCGCAACCGGGCGTGTATACCATGCGCGATGTGCTGGGACTGTCGACATCCAACGCGGCGATGGAAACATGACGACGTCACTTGAACTTCGCGGGTGTGGCACCGCGCTCGTCACGCCGTTCGCGCTTGACGGCAGCGTCGATGAGTTGGCGCTCCGTCAGCTGGTTCGCTCACAGATTGACGCCGGCATCCACTTCCTGGTCCCGTGCGGATCAACCGGAGAGGCCGCCACGCTTGCCATGCACGAGCACGTGCGCGTGGTGGAGATCGTGGCGGAGGAAGTGAGTGGACGGGTGCCGGTTGTTGCGGGCGCTGGTTCCAACGACACCGCGAAGGCGATCGAGTACTCGCAGGCCGTTGCCGCCGTTGGCGCCACACACCTGTTGCACGTCTCACCGATGTACAGCAAGCCGCCGCAACGTGGTCTTGTGGCGCACTTTTCGGCGATCGCCGATGCGTCATCGCTGTCGGTGATGTTGTACAACGTACCGGGGCGCACTGCCGGCAACATGGATGCACACACGACGCTCGAACTGGCGGCGCACCCGCGCATCATTGCGATGAAGGAAGCGTCCGGCAATCTCGCGCAGATCGACACCCTGTTGCGTGATCGGCCGTCTGACTTTCTTGTGTTCTCCGGTGACGACGCGATGACACTGCCCATGATGGCACTCGGCGCGGACGGCGTTGTGTCGGTGGTGTCGAATGTATTTCCAGCGGCCATGGTGGAGCTGGTGGACGCCGCTCGACGCGCGGATCTGCCGCGTGCTCGCGCACTGCATCGGGCGCTGCTCCCGTTCTTTACTGCCGCGTTTGTCGAGTCCAATCCGATCCCGGCGAAGGCGGTACTTGCAGCAGCCGGCGCGATGCACAATGCGTTGCGCTCACCGCTCGTACCGCTCGCTGAGCTGCACGTGGGACGGGTACTCGGCGCCGTGGCTGCGGTGCGTGAAGCGCTCGCGCGGCTGCAACATGACGTAACCGCGATCACCTGAACCTGACTCCGCACATGCCCCTGACGCTTGCTGAGCTCGAAGCGCGACTCTCACACCCCGATCTGCTCGATGGCGGTGTGACCCTGCCGCTCGATGCTGGCGCACTGTTTGAGCATTTCCTTGTGCGACTTGAAGCCGGCGAAGTGCGCGCGGCGCATCGTGACGCGGACGGTCGGTGGCACGCCGTGCCGTGGGTGAAACGCGGTATCCTTCTGGGCTTCCGGATCGGCCGTGTGGTTGAGATGGGTTCCGAGATCGGCGGTCTCAATCATTTTCTCGACAAGCACACGTTCCCGGTGCGTGAGTTTCGCCTCGAACACTCCGTACGGATTGTGCCCGGGGGCTCGGCGGTGCGACGCGGGGCGTATCTCGCGCCGGGTGTGGTGTGCATGCCGCCCATGTACATCAACGTTGGCGCCTTTGTTGGTGCGGGGACCATGGTCGACTCGCATGCGCTGGTCGGGTCCTGCGCGCAAATCGGTCAACGTGTGCATCTCAGTGCGGCCGCGCAAATCGGTGGCGTGCTGGAACCGGTCAATGCGGCGCCCGTGATCATCGAGGATGATGTGATCGTCGGCGGCAACTGCGGTGTGTACGAAGGAACCGTGGTGCGCGAGCGCGCGGTACTTGGGGCTGGTGTGATTCTCACCCGCGGCACACCCGTCTATGATCTTGTGAAGGAAACGGTGCATCGTGCAACCGATGGCGCACCGCTCGAAATCCCCGCTGGAGCAGTTGTCGTCCCCGGCGCGCGACAAGTGACATCCGCGTGGGGTGCCGCGCAGCACTTGTCGGTGCAGACGCCGGTCATTGTGAAGTACCGCGACGACAAGACCGATGCGGCCACATCGCTCGAAGCCTGGTTGCGGTGACACAGCAGCTGCATGTGCGTGGCACGGTGCGAGTGCCTGGAGACAAGTCGATCAGCCATCGTGCGTTGCTGCTGGCGGCGCTGTCGACGGGTCCATCTCGTGTGCGCGATATTCTGCCGAGTGCCGATGTCTTGTCTACGGCGGGGGTGCTGCGTGCGCTCGGTGTCACCGTGCCCGAGCTTTCGGCTGATTTCACAGTAATCGGCAGCGGACCAACCGCGCTGCGTCAACCAGCGGTAGACCTGGATTGTGGCAACAGTGGCACCACCACGCGACTGGTCGCCGGCATCGTGGCAGGGCGCGAGCGCGTCGCGGCACGCTTTGTTGGTGACGCCAGTCTGAGCAGACGGCCGATGCAGCGCATTGCGCGCCCACTGATGCAGATGGGTGCCCGCGTGGAATCGGAACGTGGCGATGGCTTGCCGATGCTGGTAGTCGGCGGCGCGCTCCATTCAATCGCGTGGCGCAGCGAACATGCGAGCGCGCAGATCAAGAGCGCGATCATGCTCGCCGCGGTGAGCAGCGGCGCATCGGTCACCGTCGATGAACCCTCGCGTTCGCGCGATCACACCGAGCGGATGCTGCTCGCACGTGGCGTGCGTGTGGAGGTGCAGGGGACGCGTGTGATCGTGCCGGCTGATACGGCACTGCACGCCGTTGACATGCAGGTGCCCGCCGATCCGTCGTCGGCCGCCTTCTTCGTCGCGCTGGCAGGTCTCGCGCACGACGGGGAACTGGTGTTGTCGGACGTCTGTCTCAATCCGACGCGCACGGGTGGCTTCGATGTGCTCGCCCGCATGGGCGTGCAGATCAGGATCGTTGATGATCGCGATGTGGGTGGCGAACTTTTGGGTACGCTGGTGGTCACGCCGGGTCCGCTACGCGGAACGACGGTACGCGGGGAGGAAGTGCCTCGCGCGATTGATGAGTTGCCGCTAGTTGCCTGTGTTGCCGCTCGTGCATCTGGCGAAACACGTATCACCGATGCGTCGGAGCTGCGCGTCAAGGAGAGTGATCGCATTACCGCTGTTGTCACCAACCTGCGCGCCATTGGCGTTGACGCCGAGGAGTTGCCTGACGGCATGGTGATTCGTGGCAGTGATGCACCGCTGCGTGGGCATGTCATTACGCACGGTGATCACCGACTGGCGATGGCGTTCGGCATTCTGGCGGCGATTCCCGGCAACGCCATCACGATTGATGATCCGGCGTGCGTGTCCGTGTCGTTTCCTGACTTCTGGCCGACGCTGGCGCGAGTGATTGGCTCCGCGCCGGCAAGACGTGATCCAGCCAGTCGGGATGCCGAGCACCACGAGCAGCAGGAAACGCCCTCATCGCGCCTGGTCATCGCGATCGATGGTCCAGCCGCGTCGGGCAAGTCATCCACCGCACAGTGGGTCGCGAAGCGACTCGGCGTTCGCCACGTTGACTCCGGCGCGTTCTATCGTGCGCTTACGGCCGCGAATCTGCGGGCGGGTCATGCGCCAACCGAATGGACGCCGGAGCTCGTGCTGGCGCAATCGCCGCGCATCGGTCTCGCCCTCACCGAACGCTCCGTGCTGCCCACACTCGACAATGAGCTCGCGGAAGCAGAACTGCGCGGCACCGAAGTCACCCGCGAGGTCTATCGTGTTGCCAGCATGCCGGCGGTGCGGGAGTGGGTCAATGCGCGTGTTCGCGAAGCTGGCGCCAGCAGCGATGTTGTCGTGGACGGGCGGGACATTGGCACCGCGGTCTTCCCCGACGCGCCACTGAAAGTGTTCATGGTCGCCGATCCCTGGGAACGGGCGCGTCGTCGATTGGTGCAGCGTCTTGAGCGTCGGCCAACCGATGCGGAAATCGCGGAGGAAACCGAGGCGCTGGTGGCGCGCGACGCCCGCGACGCTACGCAGAGCCGGCCCGACCCGCTCGCCATCACGATTGACACCACCTCACTCACGCAGGAAGAGCAGGTGGATCGCATTGTCGCGCTCGCGGAGGCGGTCAGGCGGACTGCCGCGGAAAGGGCGCGCTGAGCGGGCAGTTGGTCAGCGTTTGACCGCGGACTCGAGGTCGGTTTGTTCGAAGTCGTCGCCTTTGAACAGCAAAGGAACTCCACGTGTCTTCGCTAACGCGTAGCTGAAGACATCGCCGAAGTTGAGTGCGGCCGGATGACCGCTGCCACGACCGTAAGACACGAAGGCTTCGTAGGCGATCTCCATTTCGCGTGCGTCGGGTGAGACCAACTCGAACGTCGCTTGTCGAAGCATGTCATCGAGCAGGATGACTCCGGGCTGACCCTTTCTCCCGTGCACGACCATGCGTGCCTCAACAACGGACACGACGCTCACGAGCGTGCGGCCAGCCGAGCGCACGATATCAAGAAAGTCGCCGCGCTCCGGTTCATCAAAGACGATGGCGATCAGGGCAGACGTATCCGCTGCGATCATCGCGGGAGCCCCGCCTCATCCCACTCCAGTGGATCAAAGGCATCCGGTCGGTCGGGCAGGCGGTCGAACTGCGCGAGCAGCGCGTCGAGTCGGTCGCCGCGTTCGACGCCAAGCTCGACGGCGAGGCGATCAACAGCGCGTTCCACCAACGCCGTCTTGGTCAGTCCAGTGGCGAGGGCCAACCGTTCGACCTTTTCGACGACGACGGGATTTGCGATTTGTAGTGGCATCTGACGGTATTGAAATGTACATCATCAATATACATGATTTCGTCCTTGTGGCTAGTGGCGGCCTCCAGCTCGCGTCGCCTTCGCGCACGAAGGACGGGAAGCCCAGCCACGTTGACCCCCGCCACCAAACTGGCTAGCTTTCACAATTCCTCTCGTTCCGCCCCCTGATCCATCCGGGGCGCCTCGTGAATCTATCCCCCTGAACCTCGGCGCGGCGAGCGATCCCCCGCGATTTGGAGACAGCTCCCAGCATGACAACCGACGTAGAAACCCCAACCCTCGACGACGCCATTGATGGTGAGCCGGAACGGCTCACGGCGCGCGAGAAGCGTGACCTCCAGAAAAGCCAGCTGCGCCCGCTTGCCAACCGCCGCCCCGAACTCTACGACGAAGACGAACTCACGTCCGTCGAGTTCGAGGCGATGCTGGAGATGTACAATGGCACCCTCGCCTCCATCGAAGAAGGCGAAATTGTAAAGGCGCGCGTTCTCGAAATCCGCGAGAACCTGGTCGTGCTCGATATCGGATTCAAGTCCGAAGGCACGATCCCGCTGGAAGAGTTCAAGGACATGCCCGAACTCGCCGAAGGCGATGAAGTCGAGGTTCTCCTTGAGCACCTGGAAGA
>JBGTOG010000206.1:0-15421 GCA_041742675.1 Gemmatimonadaceae bacterium
GCGCCACGCGCGCACCCGACACCTTGCCGGCCAGTGCCGCGACTGGCGACGCAGCCGGCACTTCCCGAAGCTGTTCTGCACTAACGGTGGCCACCGAGAACGGCAGCTTGGCGCGCTGCTGACCGTCCGTGGTACCGGACACTACAACTTCACTCAAACGGAACGGGTCGGACTTGAGCTCGAAGTTCGCGAGCTGGGCACCGGCGCTAAGCGTGATCGTGCGGGTGATCGGCTCGTAGCCGATAAATCGTGCCGTAATCAGCACGTTCTGCCCGCGTACCAGTTCGGCCGGTACGGTAAGCGTGTACCGACCCTGCTCGTTGGCCGTAGCGCTCAAGCCGAGCGACTGAATCGCGACGGTGGCACCGATGGGTGTCGTGGTCCCCTGCTGCGTCACCGTGCCGTTAATCACGGCTGACTGAGCGTGGGCCAGGCTAATGGGCGCCGCCAAAAGCAGCGCTGAGCAGGATACGGCACGCCAGAGCCGTGATCCGTACGGAGAAGGAACCATTGTCTATTCTCTCGTGAGGGTGGGATCGGAGCCGCATATCGTGTGACCTCAACCAAAGTCAACCGTCATGCGTATCCGTCAAGCAACGAAACTGTCCCGCTGAACGGCGCTATAGTGCCATGGAATACCGAACCACGCAAGCCGTAAGAGCAGAAAAATGCGCGATCCGGCCCACGCCTAGGGCGAGATGTACCGGAAATACACGTGACAAGCCGCGTATGACCTGTACGAAAGGCAATATCTGAAACAAATCGTCCCGGGGAGGAAACGATTCTCCGAATTTCCCGCGGCGGACGTCATTTATTCTGATCGCAGGAACTCAATACGGCCAGCGCGTTCCCCACCCCGCGCTCGCCGCCCGCATCCGACGGTCGGCTCACCACGCGCCCAGTAGCTGCGCTCGCCAGAGCGGCATCACGACCCACCCCCGACGCCAGCGCCATCGCCGACGAGCCGCCCCCGTCCAGGTTCAACGCCTCCCGTGCGCCAAGCGCCCGCAGCAGAACCGCCGTCTGCTCCAACGTCGCCCCGGCACTCCACCCGGACTGCCGACCATCAATCACCACCAGCAGCACGCGCCGGCCGCCCGCTGCGATCCCCACCGCCGTTCGTGGATTGGGACCCCGAAAACTCGCCGCCCCAGCGCTCGCCATCGCCGCCGGCATGGCGCCGTCTTGTAATAGAAGGGGAAAGCCGCCTACGGCCTCCCGGGGCGCGACTGGCGAGAGGCCAAGCTGCACCGACACAGTGTCGCCGGCTCTGAGCATTCCGGCGCCGGTCACCAGTAGCGTGTCCCCGGTTGCGATCACCCCGAGTTCACTGGGCCGCACCGTAAACTGCCCAGGGGAGGCCGGCACGAGGCGCCAATGCGGTGGCGCACTGGCCGAATCCACCGGTTGCCCCCAACCAGCGTCCAGGACCGTGACCTGATCCGACGGACCGCGGTTCCATTGCGCGACGGCGAGCACGCCGCGCCGCGAGTCGATACGGCCACTGACCACCAGCCGGTCAATAAATGGTCGCCCAGCGCTGTCCACCCCAAACACGGGCCGAGCCCCCGGGCCCGCCACCACTCGGCCGTGCTCCACATGCGCCCCGGTGGGCACGCCCGGTGGCGCGAACAAAAAGAAATCAGCGTTGACCGCCGCCACGGGGCCACGCGACGACGGCACGGTCGCGAGCAGCGCACTGGTGGTCGTGCGGCCAACTGCCGTGTGCGAGCCTTTGAGCGCCCGCAGTGACACACACTGCGAGAGGTCGAGATCAAGCACCGCGGCGCGCCACGGGACGCTGAGATCCACGAGGCGGTACAAGCGGATGCCCGGCGCGAGCGTCTCCACGAACACACTGTCCGCGAGCGATGGGTGCAGCGGCCATGGCCAATCCGTCGCAGCGCTGGGCGCCGTGCGCGGTGAACGCGCGGACGAACACCCGGCACTGAACACCAGGGCGCTTAGCAGCCACACAGTCACACGGCGCAACGGGGACATCGGCAGCTCCAGCGGCGAGGTCGGAAAATGGCCAGCCGAGTTGACGGGCCTGCGGTATGATGCAGCATGCGACTCGATGACGCACACTGCTACCAGGCGCTCGCCGCCCGTGACCACCGTTTTGATGGCGTCTTCTACGTCGGTGTGACTACGACGGGGATTTACTGCCGACCCGTGTGTCCGGCGCGCACGCCCCGCTCCACGCGCTGCAAGTTTTTTGCAAGTGCGGCGGCGGCAGAGCGGCGCGGCTTTCGTCCGTGTTTGCGCTGCCGACCGGAGCTGGCACCACATGCTCGCAGCGCGGTAGAGCATGCCCCGGTAGACATTGTGCGTGCGCGAGCCATCGCGGCCGGCGAACGCATTGCCGGCGGTGCCCTTGATCAGCATGGCCTCGATGCGCTGGCCGCCGAGTTGGGCATCTCGGCGCGACATCTCGAGCGCGTGGTGGAACGCGAGTTTGGTGCGTCCCCGGTGGGTCTCGCGCAGACGCGTCGATTGTTGACGGCGAAACAGTTGCTCACGGAGACATCACTGCCGATGTCAACGATTGCGATGGCGAGTGGCTTTCGCAGTGTACGCCGATTCAATGCGCTCTTTCAAAGTCGTTACGGTCTCGCGCCTGGTGCGTTGCGAAAGCAGGCGCCCAGTGCGCAGCCGCTGCCTCACAGCGCTCGTGCGCAACGCGTACAGCAGGACACGCACGCAACAGACAACACATCCGTTCGCGTCAGCCTGCACGCGCGCGAACCGCTCGATTGGCCGCGCCTGTGCGCATACCTCGGGGCGCGGGCCATGCCCGGCGTGGAGTGCGTAGACAGCGCACCAGGGTGGCGCTATCAGCGTGTCGTATCACTGCAAGGGCACACGGGCATCGTGTCAATAACCGAGTCAGACCGCAGCGGCCGACTGCGCGCAGAACTTTCGCTTTCGCTGCTTCCGGTACTCGTACCGCTGCTGGCGCGATTGCGTGCGCTGCTCGATCTCGACGCATCACCACACATGATCAACGCGCACCTGAGTGCTGATCCGATGCTTGCCCCGCTGGTTGCGACAGCACCGGGGATTCGCGTGGCTGGCGCGATGCATCCGTTTGAGCTTGCCATACGCGCGGTGCTGGGACAGCAGGTGAGCGTTCGCGGCGCGACGACGCTCGCTGGCCGACTGGTGCAGGCCGTGAGTGAACCGCTCGACGGTGCATTTGCAGGAAGCGCGCTCACACATGCGCCGTTCACGGCGTCACGATTGGCAGATGCATCGGAGCAGCTCATTGCCAGCATCGGACTGCCGCGCGCACGTGCGCGCACGGTGAAGGCGCTGGCCGTTGCGGTCGCAAGTGGCACCTTGCCGGCGCTCGCGGACGAACCACGTGGTGGCATGCACAAGAACGCGCTGGCGCCAACTCTTGCGTCGATCGGATTTCATGAAGCGTTCACCGCGCTGCCTGGCATCGGGCCATGGACCGCCGAGTATGTGGCCATGCGTGCGCTCCGCGACCCGGATGCTTTTCCCGATGCCGATCTGGCGCTGCGCAAAGCTGCCGGTGGCCTTTCGGCCTCGCAGCTACGCAAACACGCTGAACGGTGGCGACCCTGGCGCGCCTACGCCGCGATGCATTTGTGGAACAGTCCGTCGTAGCGATTCTCGCGCAACGTTCTTCTTGACCAACTCATGTCAACATCCACTGCACATCCGGGATCGTTCACCGACGCGCCGGAACTCTACGACATCATGGCGAGTCCGGTGGGCGAACTGCTGCTCACAGCCAGCGCGCGCGGCGTTACGCGATTGTTGTATCCGCCACGCTCGGGTACACATAGCATCGACGCGTCGTGGGCGCGCGAGAATGACATTCACGTGACCAACCACGCCGCAGCCGACGCCGTGGCGAGTGCGCGTGAGTGGCTCGTCACAGTTCGCGCGCAGTTGGCGGAATACTTCGCCGGCGCACGTCAGGAGTTTGCGGTCGCACTGGCGCCGACGGGCACGCCGTTTCAGCAGCAGGTGTGGACCGCACTCCGCACGATCCCCTACGGCCACACCTGGTCTTACGGACAGCTGGCGCGTGGCATCGACCGCCCGACCGCCGTGCGCGCCGTGGGACTGGCCAACGGGCGGAATCCGATCAGCATCATCGTACCGTGTCACCGCGTGATTGGCGCCAACGGTTCGCTCACCGGCTACGGCGGCGGATTGGAGCGAAAGCGCTGGTTGCTGGCGTTGGAGGCAGCGGGCGGGTAAGGTTTTCGGACGCGGACACGGTGTTCGCCTTCTCTCCTTCCCGCCTTGCCATGCTCTCAGCACTCCCTCGTGTGCATCACGCGCGTTCAGCCGCGCGCGGTGCGACGCTCGGCTTCCTCGCCCTTTCTCTCTGCACTGCGGCGACGCCAGTCGTCGTGCACGCACAGGCGCTCGATTCCGCCACGCTTGCCGGCATGCGCTGGCGCAATATCGGCCCCGGTAACTTCATGGGCCGTCTCTCCGACGTGGTTGGTATCCCGGGTCCGTCCAAGACCGTGTTTGTCGCTGCCGCTGCTGGCGGCATCTGGAAGAGCACCAATAACGGCATCACGTGGCGTCCCACGTTCGATGACAAGAACGTCATCTCCATGGGAGTGCTGGCGATTGCGCCGTCGGACACGATGCAGGTGTGGGCCGGCACCGGCGAAGCCAACTCGCGCAACTCCATTGATCCGGGCGGCGGTGTGTACAAGTCCATCGACGGTGGGCTCACCTGGACGCTCAAGGGTCTCGAGAAAACAGAAGCGGTGGGACGCATTGTGGTGCATCCCACCAATCCGAACATCGTGTACGTGGCCGCGCTTGGTGCCACGTGGCGCTCGAATGCCGAGCGTGGGTTGTACAAGACCAGCGATGGTGGTGAGACGTGGCAGCTGGTGAAGTTCATCAGTGACAAGGCCGGGTTTGTGGAAGTCGCGATGCATCCCACGAATCCCGATGTGCTGTTCGCCGCGAGCTGGGAGCGCTTTCGCACGCCGTATTCGCTGGTGAGTGGCGGACCGGGTTCGGCGCTGTGGAAGACGACCGATGGTGGCACTACGTGGACCGAAGTGACGGGCGGTGGATTTCCGGCTGGCACGAAAGGACGCATCGGTCTCGACATCTCGCGCAGCAATCCCGATTTCATTTACGCGATGGTGGAAGCGGCAGACGAACAGCCGGGCGGCGGATTCACGCCGGAACGTGCGCCGAAGAACAACGGACTCTGGCGCTCCACCGATGGCGGTGCGACCTGGACGCACATGAACAGCGCCAATGTGCGACCGTTCTATTACTCGCAGGTGCGCGTGGATCCAAAGAATCCGGAGCGTGTGTACTTCTCGTCCACGCCGCTGCAGGTCTCCGATGATGGTGGCAAGACGTCGCGCAACGGAGCGCAGCAGGTGCACGTGGACGATCACGGACTGTGGATAGATCCGAACGATCCGCAGCGCTGGTTTCTGGCGCACGATGGTGGCATTGCGATCACGTATGATGGTGGCGGCAACTTTCTGCAGCCGCAGAATCTGTCGATCGCGCAGTTCTACGAAGTGAGCTTCGACATGGCCGTACCGTATAACGTGTGCGGCGGTGCGCAGGACAACGGGACGTGGTGTGGTCCGAGTCGACGTCGCAGCAGCACCACACCACTCGCGTACTGGTTCACCATTAACGGTGGTGACGGATTTTATGCGGCGCAGGACCCCACGAACCCGAGCATCGTGTACGGCGAATCGCAGGGCGGCAATGTATCGCGCCTGAATCTCGCGACTGGCGAGCGCATGGGTTTTCAGAAGCCGGGCTGGCAGGCACGGTACGCCGAGTGGGAAGATTCCATCGCCGTGGTGCGCGGTGACCCGCTGGCACCGGCCACACGCGCCATGAATGTGCGTATGGCCGCCATGCGCGCGCAGCAGGTGCGTGACTCGGCCGACATGCAAATGCGCTACAACTGGAACTCGCCGTTCTTTCTCTCGCCGCACAACCCGGCCGTTGTGTACTTCGCCGGTAGCAAGGTGATGCGCTCCATGAAGCGCGGTGAAGACTTGCGTGTGATCTCGCCGGATCTCTCGAAGAACCTGGTGGCCAAGATTGATACGTCTACGCGTCTTACTGGCGGCATCACGCTTGATGCAACGGGCGCGGAAACGTACGGTACAATCACCACGCTTACGGAGAGCTCGTTGGTTCCCGGTTTGCTGATCGCGGGAACCGATGATGGCAATGTGTGGAAGACGGCCAACGGCGGCGCGACGTGGGAGAATCTGACGTCGAAGCTGGCAGGTCAGTTGCCAAACGGCGGAGAGGTGTACGTGGCGCGCGTGGAAGCGTCGTCGCATGACACGTCCACGTTCTATGTTGCCTTCGACAACCATCGCTGGGGTGACTTCAAGCCGTATCTGTTTGTGACCACAGACGGTGGGCAGAGTTTTAAGTCGATTGTCAACAACCTGCCGGTTGGTGGTGTCGGCGATTTCCTCCGTGTCGTGCGTGAAGATCCGCATAACCGGGATCTGTTGTTTGTTGGCAGCAGCATCGCCGTGTACGCCTCACTCGATCGTGGGGCATCGTGGTCGCGCTTCATGGCTGGGATGCCGAGTGTGCCGGTGTACGATCTCAAAATTCATCCGCGGGATCGGGAGTTGATTGCCGCTACGCATGGCCGCGGCTTCTGGATTGCCGACATCGCGCCGCTCGAGCAGATGACACCAACCGTGGCGGCTGCCGGCGTGCATCTGTTTGAACCCAAGCCCGGCTTTCAGTGGGGCGAGGCACCGCTGCTGAGCGCGAGTGGTAACGGCAATGCGCAGGGTTTCTTTGCCACACCCAATCCGTCGTACGGTGCAACGATCACGTATCGCGTTGGAACGGGACGCACGGGCAACGCGCGCATCAGCATCGTGAATGCTGTTGGCGATACGATACAGCGGCTGCAAGGTCCGGTGCGTCCGGGCGTGCATTCGGTCACGTGGAACTACGGCGTGAGCGCGGCGCGTGGTGCGGTGGAGCTCTCACCCAGTGCACGTCGCGACAGCATTTTGCGCGCGGTGCGTGCGCCCAAAGTGCTCGACTCGCTGGCTGCGGCCAACTACGACAGCACTTCGCTCGCTACGGCTCGCACGTTGCTGGCGTCAACGGCGGGCCAGGCCGCGTTTCAGGGGGGCGGATTTGGTGGCGGCGGCGGTGGTGTTGGCGGGTCGCCAACGTGTGAACGTCCGCTCGCGCAGTGGGATACGTTTTGCGATCGTCCCGGCGAGTCCACCGTCACACGTCCTGGATTGTCAACAGCGGCACCTACTGGCGGTCGTGCAATGGCCGCACTGGCCGGTACGCCCGAAGTGCGCCGCATCTTTGATCTGATTGGCATTGCACCGCCCGGTGGTGGTCGCGGCTTCTTTGGTTTTGGGGGCGCGCCGTCGGCCAGCACGGGTGACTACGGGGTTGTGCTGCAGATCGGTGATACGATTCTCACGCAGAAACTCCGTGTGGAAGATGTCGGCGAATCCGGCTGGTCGCGCATGTTTGGCGGCAGCCGGTAATCGCGGTGCATCGCCGCGAGATGCTTCGTTCCGCTGCGGCTGCCGCAGCGTTGACGGCGTGGCCAGATACGCATCTGGCCCGTGACGTGTGGTCGCGCGTCCTGCATCTCGCGGTGACGCCTGCCCGCCCCGGTGCGCCGGCGCTAGTGATAGCGCTGGCCGACACCCTCCTGCCGCGTACGGATACACCGGGCGCGCTTGATGTCAACGCGCCGGCCTTTGTTGATGTGATTGTTTTGGAGTACTACACCGAGGAGGAACGAGCGGAGTTTCTGGCCGGACTGGAGGCGATCGATGCAATGAGCGTGACGGTCGCGGGCGCAGCCTTTGCATCGCTTGATGCATCTGCGCGTGAGCCGGTGATGCAGGCACTCGAAGATCCCGCGCAGCGCACGACGCCTGCTGGTCGCACGTACAGCCGGTTGCGTGGACTGATTGTACACGGCTACTTCACCAGCGAACGCGTGCAGCGGGAGGTGTTGCAGGTGGACGTGATCCCGGGCCGTTTCGATGGTAGTGCGCCCCTGCATGTGCGTGAGCGATCGGGCGTGCGTCGTGGCTGAGTCGCGTCAGGTCTACGACGCGATTGTCGTCGGCTCCGGCATCAGCGGCGGTTGGGCCGCCAAGGAGCTCACCGAGCGCGGCTTGCGTACACTCGTGCTTGAAGCTGGTGGTCCAATTGATCCGGCACGCGACTTTGTTGAACACGTGCAGCCGCATGAAATGAAGTTCCGCGGCTGGGGCGATCGGAACGCGATGCTGCGCGAGCAACCGATCCAGCGCGAGTGTTACGCCTGCGATGAAGTGGGGCGAAAGTTTTTCGTCAACGACCATGACAATCCGTACACCAACCCGGCCGATGCACCATTTCGCTGGTTTCGCGGACGGCAGGTAGGCGGCCGTTCGATCATGTGGGGACGGCAGGTGTATCGCTGGAGCGATCTCGATTTCGAGGCCAACGCGCGGGATGGGCACGGCATCGACTGGCCGATTCGCTACGCCGATATCGCTCCGTGGTACGCGCATGTTGAACGATTCATTGGCGTGACCGGTGCAGCCGAAGGACTGGCGCAGTTGCCTGACGGCGAGTTCCTGCCACCCATGGCCATGACGGTCGTCGAGCGCGAGGCCCGTGAGCGACTGCTGCGCTCCTTTGGCGGATCACGTGTGATGACCATCGGGCGCGCGGCAATCCTCACACAATCGCACAATGGCCGCGCCGCCTGTCACTACTGCGGGCCGTGCGAACGTGGCTGCGTGACGCATTCGTATTTCAACAGCATCGGGTCCACATTGCCCGCAGCGGAGCGTACCGGACGACTCACGTTGCGACCGCACAGTGTAGTCGCGGAAGTGCTGACCCATGCAGACACCGGTCGCGCACGCGGTGTGCGCGTGATCGATGCGATCACGCAGGAGGAATACGAGTTCGAAGCACGGATCGTATTTCTCTGCGCGTCTACGATTGAAAGCGTTCGGCTGCTGCTCAACTCGTCGTCGTCTGGTGGACTCGCCAACAGCAGCGGTACGCTGGGCCGCTATGTGATGGATCATCACTATGGCTCCGGCGCCAGCGGCGTAATGCCCGGTCACCTCGACAAGCGCACGATCGGCCGCCGTCCCAATGGCATTTACGTCGCGCGCTTCCGCAATGTGAGCGACGCGTCGCCGGATTTCCTGCGCGGCTATGGCATGCAAGGCGGATCGGGGCGTGCGGGCTGGAATCGCGGCGGCAGTCTGCCCGGCTACGGGGCGCAGTTCAAGGACGCGCTCATCGACGAACTCGGACCGTGGACCATCAACATTGGTGGCTGGGGTGAGATGTTACCGGCCGCAGAGAATCACATCGCGCTCGATCCCACCGTGAAGGACGCCTGGGGTATTCCCGCCGCGCGCATCAGTGTGCGCTGGGGTGAAAACGAACGGGCCATGCAACGCGATATCGTCGCCAGTGCAGCGGAGTCGCTCGAAGCCGCCGGTGCAACGAACGTGCGACCGTACGGACGCATGCAGCCACCCGGTCACTGCATTCACGAAATGGGTGGCGCCCGCATGGGACGTTCCGCTGCCACGTCGGTGCTGAACGGGTGGAATCAGGCGTGGGATATCCCGAATTTGTTCATCACTGATGGCGCGTGCATGACAAGTTCCGCCTGTCAGAATCCATCCATCACGTACATGGCACTCACCGCACGTGCGGCCGCGCGCGCTGTGGATCTGCTCAACCGGAGAGAGTTGTAATGGCGGCTGGTCGAAACCTGTCACGACGTGAGGCAGTCGCAGCGCTTGGTGCGGCTGCTGTCGCGCACGGCTTGCCGAGTGTCGCACCAGCGCATGTGGCGGCGGCGCCATCCGCGACGCGATCTGCGCTGGCGTCGGTGTCCGAGGTCAAACACGTCGGCAAATCCTCGCTCGCCGCAACAGGGAGACTGCGCCAGTCGGTCGCGCGGTGGTGTTTTGCGCGCACACCACTCTCCACGCTGTGCGAGTGGGCCCGCGACCTTGGGCTCTCCGGCGTTGATCTGCTCGACGAAGCCGATTGGCGCACACCGTCGCAGTACGGTCTCACCTGCGCCATCGGCAATAGCTTTGGCACCATCCCTCGCGGCTTCAATCGTCTCGATCACCACGATGAACTCGTGGCAGCAGGCTCAGCCATGATTCCCAAAGCAGCGGCAGCCGGTGTGGAACGTATTGTGGTGTTCAGCGGTAACCGCGATGGATTAGGCGATGGTGAAGGCATCGCGAACTGCATCACCGGACTCAAGCGACTTATGCCGGTGGCGGAGCAGCATGGGGTGACGCTTTGCATGGAAATGCTGAACAGCAAAGTGGATCACAAGGATTACCATGCCGACCACACCGCGTGGGCTGCTGAAGTCGTCGCTGGCGTGGATTCCCCACGCTTTCGCCTGCTCTACGACATCTACCACATGCAAGTCATGGAAGGCGATGTGATTTCGACCATCCGTCGGTACGCACCCATCATCGCACACTACCACACGGCCGGTGTGCCCGGACGGAACGAAATCGACGATCTGCAGGAACTCAACTACGCACGCATCGCTGCCGTCATTGCTGATACCGGATTTGATGGTTTTGTGGCGCATGAGTTTTTGCCGCGCCGAGATGCAAAGGGCTCGCTGCAGCAAGCGATCACCGTGTGCACGGTATGAGCGAGCAGGAACAGGCACCGCTCACCCAGTTGCCTGACAGCGCGGCGAAGCGATTCCAGCGCATGGCGCTGCTGCTGCTGGTGGTCAGCATCTCGCTGTTGTTCTTCCAGATCATCCGCGGCTTTCTCGTCTCCGTACTGCTGGCGGCGATCTTCGCGGGCATGTCGTATCCGCTCTTCCGGCGCATTTGCGTTCAGTTTGGCGGACGGAAGAACCTCGCGTCCATTGCGACAATTTTGATCCTGCTGCTCGGGATCGTCATACCGCTGGCGGCCTTCCTGGCGTTAGTCGTCTCCGAGTCTGTGCAGCTGAGCCAGTCAGTGACGGACTGGGTGCGCAGTGAACCGGGCCGATTGGAGCAGCTGCGTGGCTATGTGTCGCGCATTCCGTTCGCGGACCGTCTCATTCCGGAGGGCGATGAGCTGGTCACCAAACTCGGTGAGCTCGCGAGCAAGGCGGGACCGATTCTCGCCGGTCAGCTCGCGGCACTGGGCCGCGGTACGCTTAGCTTCCTGCTGCAGCTTTTTGTGTGTGGCTACGCCATCTTCTTTTTTCTTGTTGACGGCCCGGAGATTCTGCGCCGCATCCTGTACTACATCCCGCTCGGAGCAAACGAAGAATCGCAACTGCTCGAACGCTTCGTCTCTGTCACGCGGGCGACCCTCAAGGGCTCACTGCTGATCGGCGTGATTCAGGGAGCGTTGGGCGGTGTGTCGTTGCTGGTGGCAGGTGTCCCTGCGCCGGCATTCTGGGGCGCGGTGATGATTGTGCTGTCAATCATCCCGGCGATCGGGGCCGCGGTCGTCTGGATACCGGCGGTGATTTTTCTGGCGGCCACCGGAAAGACAACAGCCGCAATCGGACTGTTCGCCTGGTGCGCCGTGGTTGTCAGTTCGGTCGACAATTTCCTGCGCCCCGTCCTGATCGGTCGTGACGCCAAGATGTCAGACCTGTTGATCCTGCTCAGCACACTCGGCGGCATCGCGGTGTTTGGGGCGCTCGGCTTCATCATCGGTCCGATCATTGCCGCGCTGTTTGTCACGGTGTGGCATATCTACGGCGATGCGTTTCGGGACTGGCTGCCAGACGTGCCACCAGGACTCGTCGCCGCCAGCACGCGTTCCGAGCCAACCACCGATGGTGCCGCGACACGCGTGGCCGCTGGAGATGAGGATCGCGCCCGGGAGAGCTGAGCGTAGTACTGCTCGCGAATGCCCAGCGCGTTCACTTCGCACATGCTTTTCAATTCGCCGTTGACCGAGAGATGAAACACGCACTGCGCCAGTCGCTCCTGGCCTCGCGCGGTGGCCAGCTCCGGCGCACTCATGAAGTGGTGACTTACGATGGCAAGGCCGTGCACTCGCGCGTTCCCTTGCAAGAGTGCCTTCGCTGCATGCCACGGCCGCCCCGTTCCAAAGCGTCGCAGCCAATGCGTCGCGTACACCGGCAGGCTGCTCAGCACAAACAGCGGCGCGCGGGCAAGCACACCAAGCATGCGCGCGTATCTCGTCGCACGTGTGTCATCAGCGCGAAACGATATTCCACCGAAGCGGCGTAGAAACCCGTCCACGATACGGCGATCCACCTGATCCGCGTCATCCCGAATCGGATGGAATACCGGGCGCCCGCTGCGTGATTCGTACACCAAACCATGCACAAAGCGGTTGCAGTCCGGATGCCCCAGCCACTTGCTTCCCCGGTCCAGCAGCGCCTTGGCCTCGGATGTGCGCGATGTGCTGTGGGCCAAACCCGTTGCGATCTGTTCCCACAGCGCCTCCGCCGTCACACCACCCCCCAACCCATCCTCCGTGCGCCCGACCTGCGCGATCGGCTGAAAGCTGACCATGTGAAAGACATCGGCGTTCCTTGCGAGCCACTCCATGACGGCCGGAACGCCGTCAAGGTTGTCTCGCGTGACGGTGAGGGTGGTGGCACTGCGAATCCTGATTCCGGTGGAACGAATCGCCACGCGCAGCATGCGCGCGAACTCATCGCGCAGCGCGTTTAATGCGCCCTCGTCATGCACGCCACTCCACGCCGCGCCCTTGCGTCCGCGTTGTGTAGTGTCCACATGAATGCTCAGCTCACGCAGTCCGCCTTCGATGATCAAACGCTCCAACAGCCCGGGACGCCGGCGTAGCGAGTCACCGTGTGTCATGAGCATGGGAACCAGTTCCAGCGAACGCGCATACTGCAGCAACTCGATCACCTCATCGGTGTCGCGGAGCGTGACTTCACCATCCGTAATCTGCAGATTGCCGGCCGGTCCAAGCATGGGACGCAGCGCCCGCATTTGCGCCTTGAGTTCGTCCATCGAAGCCGGAGGCACCTTGTTGGCGCCATCATTCAGATAGCAGCCGCGGCACGCAAAGTCACAGCGCGGCATGGCGCCGATCGTCGCGCCGCAACCGTTGCCCTGCCGGCCGAGCATCTGGCGCGGTGTGCGCAGCGCCTCGGGCAGGCGAGCCCAGTTACTGGCCAGCAACTCGCGGGATTGCGTGCGCACCGGCTCCCGCAGGATACGCCACAGAGATTGTCGTGGGGCCGCTCCGCTCTGCCGCATCAGCGCGCGCGTCCCGCCTGAGTCGACATGTGCTGCGACGAGTTCAGCGTCCAATCATACTCGGTTTTCACAAGCTTGAAGTCACCGCTCTTCAGCAGTGTGCGCTCTGGTCCATCGGGGTACCACGCTGACAGATACTGCCCGATCGCCTTGTCACTACCGCCAAAGTCGTCGCGGTACCATGTGAAAATGAGGCTCACATGCACAGTGCGATTGGGCACATCCACCCGATTTTTGTCTGGCGACTGCCGGATGAATACGCGCCCCTGCTCCGCCAGCTGCGCCTCCAGCTTCGCGCCGGTGAACGCTTCGCTGCGCAGTGGCGGGCAGCCGATGGCAGCGCAGACCAGGGCAAAGTGGATGCGCGGCTCATTGAACTCCTTGCGGATGATCTCATGCTCCACTTCATCGAGGGTGAGCACGCGACCCGCCGCACGCACGATCGGCTCCGACCACGGCCCTTTGAGTTTCAGCAGGCCAAACGACTTGTTGATGTTCCGGATTGACTGGCGCTCACCCTTGCTGTTGATCAGTTGAATCGTGAATGCGTTGTACACATTGATCCAATACGCCAGGCGTTCCGGCTCGGCCAGCGTCTCGGGGCGAATTCGATCAAGGCTGGCCACATATTGCGCGAACCTCGGTTCGCCCTTGAACGCGTCATAGTTCACCGCGCCGTTGACCACGTGCGTGCGCAGCAAGGCGTCAAAGGCGCTGTGATCGACGGTAGACTGCGCTGAAAGGCCAGTGGCCGACGCAGCAAGGGCCAGCTGAACACGAAGCGCGCGGCGAACCAGTGACGCCGCAAAGACGGGAGAGGACATGAGCGGATCGGTGAGAGAGGGCGCCGCACTTGACGAACGGGCCGCAGGCGAACGGGTAGAAGCGAACAGATGATCGATGGAAGGCGGCATTGTGGGTGACGACATGCCTTGTGTACGAACTCCGCGCGCCCGCTGGATCTGCGTCAGCGACACGTACGGCAAAGGACCGCGTCCCACTCTTCTCTTTGAACGCCGTAGACGTCCCTCTTGCCCGAACCCATGCACGCGCCAAGGTTGCAACAGTTGCCCAGCTCTCCTTTCAACGCCTCGCATTCCCCGGGGATCCCGCACATGCAGAATTGGCTGCTTGGCACCTGGCGACTGATGCGCGCTGACGCCGCGCTCGACTTCGCGCCCGGTGTACGGATGGAGTTCTGTTCCGATGGGGAACTGCGCTATCATGTGGATGTCGGGGGCCGAGATCAGGTCATTACGCTGCGCTACCGCCTCGACGGCGATATGCTGCACACCGACAACCCCGCCGCTCCGCATTCAATGAGTGTGCGCATTGCACACGGTGCCGGTGACGTTCTGATGCTCGATTTTGCCGGCGCATTGGCTTGGCTGGTGCGTGAAGCACACACTCTCTCAACAGGGTAAACGCAGTGAAGCAGTCTGCTGGCGGACGAATCCGCGCACGCTGGATGGCATTTGAAGACTCGGCCTTCCGCCAGCTCGGCCGCGCCGAACGCTGGCTCCGAGGAATCCCCACCAATGTGCAACTGCGTCCCACCCTGTTGGATCGCCAGGTCTTTCGCATGTTCGTGGCGACCATGTCGGCGCTGGCGTTGGTGCTCGCCATCCCCTCTCGCACGTGGCGTATCCGCGCATTGCTCCTGCTCGGCCTGCTCGTCATGATCGCTCTCGCGACCTTCGCACTGCTTGATGCATTTTCCCATCGTCGTCGCTAGCCCGCCTCGCCAACGCCATGCGCCTCCCCTTCCTCCCGCTCGCCGCGATCACCGCGGCCATCACGTTTTCCGCGGCGCCCGATCCGTTGCGTGTCATGCGCGCGGGCCCGCTGGATTCGGCTGCACCGACCGACACGCTGCTCATCACCTTTGACCGACCGGTCGCCGGCCTGCTCGACAATGGCGTGGATCCGGCCAGCATCGTGCGCATCACCCCCGCGCTGCATGGTCGCTATGAATGGCGAGACCCGGTCACACTGCGCGTGGTTCCAACAGCGCCGCTGCCGCGAGGACAGCGCTACAGCGTCGTCGTACCAACCGATTTTCGCGCGATGGACGGAAGTAGCCTGTCCACACCGTACACGTTTTCATTCCGCATTCGCGGACCAACGTTGATCGGCAGCTATCC
>JBGTOG010000211.1:0-2011 GCA_041742675.1 Gemmatimonadaceae bacterium
AGCGCCCGCAAGCGACCCGTCCAGCCCCCCGTCAGCGCCCGCAAGCGACTCGTCCCCGCCGCCGGTGGGATGAAATGGGCCGCTGCCTTAACGCCCGACGGAGGCGCCCGTCTACTCTTGCGTGCAGATGACCGAGGCGGACCGGACGAAGGACGCGGCGGTAGACCAGGAGCTCATTGAGCGCTGGCGCGCCGGAGACGAGCGCGCAGCAACGGCGCTCGTGGAACGTCACGCCTCGGCGCTGGCTCGGTTTGCCCTGAGTCTGGGCGTGCGAAACGATCTGGATGAGTTGGTGCAGGACACGTTTGTCCGCGCGTTTGGCGCGCTCGAATCGTTTCGTGCCGACAGTTCACTGCGAACGTGGCTGTTTACGATTGAACGACGGTTGATTCTCGATCGGCGACGATCGGCACGACGACAACCGGACCTGGTCGAAGTCATGCCGGACGATGCGGCGACCGGCTTTCATGCGCTCGATAGCATGGTGGCCAGCGAAACGGAGGAGCGCGTGCGCGGAGCCCTGTCACGGCTCTCACCAATGCAGCGGGATGTGTTCACGTTGCGAGTACAGGAAGGTCGGGCGTACAAGGACATTGCAGATATTCTCGGGACTACCGAAGGTGCAGCCCGAGTGCATTACCACAACGCGCTTCGCGCGGTGAAGGAGCTGATTCATGATTGAGTGCACAAACGTTGACATGCAGGACCTGCTGCCCGAGTTCGTCGCCGAGGCACTCTCGGCGCGCGAGCGCGACGCGGTGGAGCTGCATCTCACCACGTGTTCCGCCTGTCGTGCGGAGCATGAGGTGCTGGTGGCGGTGCGCCACGCGCGACCGGTGCCTCCACCCATGAATATCGCGGCGATCGTGGCAGCGCTTCCGCGGCCTGTTTCCGCGCAGCAGCCCGAGCTGCCGGTCATTGTGGAGACGCAGTCGACCCGCTCCTCGTTCACGGTAGTGCGTGGTGGCCAGTCCGTCGCCGCACCGGGCACCGTGCAACGCTCGCGCTCGCGTGTGTTCAGCGCTTCCATGATGCGATACGCCGCCGCGCTCACACTGGTGGCCGTGGGAGGCCTGTCCATGGTGGTGGCGCGTTCTGGTCCTGTTACGCTCACCGACACGGTGTCCGATACGTTGGTGTTCTCCACGGACGCGGTCATTGAGCTGGCCAGCAATGACATGCCGTATTCGCCCAATCGTGTACCGGTGCAGGCGGTCGTTTCCGTTGCGCCGTCGGTGTTGCCCATTCAGGAGCTGTCGGACTATTCCGTTGATGAACTGACGCTCCTCATGGACATGCTTGACGCGTGGGACGGTGCCCCATCTGTCGATTCCTTGCGTGCCGTGCCCGGTGGTATTGATGGCTCCACTCAGGGGTCGTGATGAACAGTCACTTGAAAGTTCGTATGCTCCGCCTTGCGGGGAGCGTGACCATGGCGATAGCGGTGTGTGTGGGCACATCGCTCACGCTGCCGTCGAGCGCAGAGGCGCAGGCCACGCCGCCGCAGGGTCGTCCGTCACGCTCGGCCACACCGCGCGGTGATGCGCAGCAACGCGAAATCGAACAGCAGGTGCAGCGTCGTATTGGTCAGATGCTCAAGGAACGTCTATCGCTCACCGACGACCAACTTCGGCAACTTGAAGCGGTCACGGTCAAGCTCGAACGGGAGCGTCGCGCCGTGCGATCGGAAGATTTCAGATTGCGTACCGCGATGCGGGCGCAGCTGATGTCAGGTGACTCGGCGTCGAACGACGTGGTGGCAGAGTTGCTTGAGCGCATGCCTCGTGTCGAGCGTCGGCGCATTGAGCTGATGGAAACGGAACAGCGGGAGTTGTCGCAGTTTCTCACGCCGGTGCAGCGCGCGCGGTACATGGCGTTGCAGGAAGAGATTTCGCGGAATATGGAGCAGATTCGTTCGCGCCGCCCCGATGGAACACCGGGATCGGGGCGAGGCGCGCCGGGCACGGCCCGTCCGCCGCAGGGATCGACGCATCCGCCGGGCAGTGGAAGC
>JBGTOG010000257.1:0-15403 GCA_041742675.1 Gemmatimonadaceae bacterium
CCACCGGTGACGTGCTGCGCGTTGCAACCGCGCGTTTTGTGCCGGCTGGAGATGGCACGGCGCCCGACTTCTCGGACTGCGAGGTGACGGACAGTGGTCTCACGTTGCGATTCGGCGCCTACGAGGCGGCGGTTGACGCCATCCTGTATGAGGCCGATCCGGCATATCGCCGCCAGCGCAAATCGGAGCAGCACCTGCTCGATGATTCACTGGGTGGTTCGCTGCGCCGCCTGCGCCTGTTGCGCGGTCTTCGCCAAACCGATTTCGCACCGCACATCAGCGAGCGGGAAATACGCCGTCTCGAGAACAACGAAGTCCGTGATGTGCACGAGGCGACTCGCGAAGCGTTGGAGCAGATACTGAACGTTTCGTTCGAACAGATCAGTTCGTACTAGGGAACGTGCGTGCCCCGCGCTCGCCACGAGCGATACACCGCGGCATCGGTTTCTTCAACGCCTGCGGGGAACGCATTGGACAGTACAACAATCGTTAACGAATCATCCGGATAGAATGACATCTGGGCATTGAAACCACTGGTCAGCGCACCATTGTGCCAAAGGCGCGTGAGCGGCCCGTTGGTTGATCGCACCATGCCCATGGCGTATCCCTGCTGTGACGAACCGCGAGTGGTTGGCGGCGTTCGCAGCGCGAGATACGAGCTGTCACTCAGCACACGACCATCGTGGAGTGCGTGCACCCACAGCGCCAGATCGCGGACCGTGCTGCACATGCCGCCGGCCGCGCCGAGCAATGACAGCGGAAGTGACGGGCGAGCGGTGGGCGCCAGGCCAGCGCGCATGTACCCCACCAGGGAATCGGCAGGCGTTGGCGCACACGGCGAGGTGGAAGACATGTCGAGCCGCGAAAAAAAACGCTCATACAAATGCTCACTCCACGTCCGGCCGGTGAGTTGCTCAATGATCGCGCCAAGCAGGATGTAATTGGCGTTGTTATACGCGAACCTCGTGCCCGGCGCGAACTCCGGAGGGACACGCGCGATCATGCGCACCACCGAATCGGTGTTGGCAGGAGGGGCGGCAGCAAATCGATTTTCAACGCGTCCGAGGCCGCTGTACTGCTGGAGCAGCTGTCGGACGGTCAGGGAGCGGTGGCTCGCGGGAAGATCCGGCACCCAGCGCACGACGGGATCGTCAAGACTCAGCGCGCGCGCATCAACGAGCGCCAGAATCGCCACCGCGGTGAACTGCTTGGTGATGCTCGCCACCGGCTGTTGCTGAGCGGCAGCGTACGGCCGCGACGTTTCCAGACTGGTGACACCCCGGGACGCTACAAGCAGCGGCGTGGTGTCACGGAACACCCCAATCACCATGCCCGGCACGCCCTCGGCGATCCGGGCGTTTAGCACGGAGTCCACGGTGGTGCGCACCCGGTCGAGCGAGTCAGTGGCAGCCTGAGCCGCAACTGGCTGTCCAACCGTGAGACAGTAGACGGCGAGCGTCAGGGCGAAACCCAGCCCCCTGCCGTGGCGTACTACAGACATGAACATTCTCCTCTCATGGCTCATCCTGGCCGTTTCCGTATGGATCGCGGCCGCCTTGCTTCCTGGTGTCAAGCTCAAGAGCCTCGGCAGCGCCTTTTGGGTCGCGGCGATCTTCGGTGTGCTCAACCTACTGCTGGGCTGGTTGTTTTTCACCGTCTTCGCGATCGCGACGCTTGGCATTGCGGTGCTGCTCGCATTCATCACGCGCTGGATCATCGACGCGATTTTGCTGTTGATCACGGCTAAAGTGAGCGATGCACTGGAAGTCGATGGTTTCAAGTCGGCACTGCTGGCGGCGCTGGTCATGGCGGTGCTTGGAACGCTTGGCCAGTGGATGTTGCTGCGCTGACTGTGACTGTCCTTGTCCGGACGTCGGCACTTACTCAATGAATCGATTGCGATTGCGTTCGTGGGTGCTGCCCGTGTTGCTGGTGTCCTCACTCGCCGCCTGCGTTGGCGGTGCGCGCGTGTCGAATGATGGCGTGAGCACTCCAGCGCAGACCGACGCCATGGCAGAGCGCGAGGCGATCTGGCGCGCGCGCGTTGACAGTGCGCGGCTTCGCTTCACGCCCGCTGACGTGCGGTTCATGCAGGACATGATCGGCCACCACGCGCAGGCACTCGGCATGGCCAATCTCGCGCCGGCGAACGGCTCGGGACCGGCGGTCCGGACGCTCGCTGCTCGCATTCACAACGCGCAGTCAGACGAGATCGCGATCATGCAACGATGGCTGCGCGATCGTGGCCAGCCAGTTCCCGAAGTGCATGTGCAGGGGCATCGGGTCATCATTCATGGTCTGGGTGACCACGCGGCCCACGCGATGATGCCGGGCATGCTTACCGACGCGCAGTTCGCCGAACTCGCGGCTGCGCGCGATGCCAGATTCGATACTCTGTTTCTCACCTTCATGATCGCACATCACAAAGGTGCGGTGGTCATGGTGGACTCCCTGTTTGCTACTGATGGTGCTGGACAGGATGCCGACGTGTTCCGGTTTGCGTCGGATGTACAGGTGGATCAGCGCACCGAAGTGGCGCGCATGGAACTGATGTTGCGAACTCCCTAATCACGGACTTTTTCATGTTTTCTCAAGCTCTGCTTTCTCCGCGTTCTGGTCCGCTGCGGACCGCTATCATCCTTGCGCCGCTGGCCGCGTTGGCCGCGTGCGCGCCCGCCACGCGAGGCGCAACTGCGCCCACGCCCATGGGAAGCGCGGCGGCGCCTAGCCCCGATCCGCGCATCGGCCTCAAGGCTGGTCTCTTCAATGCAGAGCAGGCAGCGTGGAATCTGAAACTCGTATCCACCACACCGCCGCCAACCGCGTTTCTTGGCAAGACCAACACCGATCTCGCGTTTCTGGGCGACCACGTCTTTCAAGGCAGCTACAACGGCTTTCAGGTGTGGAACATCGCCAATCCCGCGTCGCCCAGCATCGTAAAGGAGTACGTGTGTCCGGCGTCGCAGAGCGATGTGTCCGTGTACCGTAACCTCCTGTTCGTATCGGGCGAAGGACTTGAAGGTCGCCTCGACTGCGGCGCGCAAGGTGTGGCAACAGCCGTGAGCAAGGATCGCTTGCGCGGTATCCGCATCTTTGACATCAGCGATGTGCGCGATCCGAAGTACATCGGGAATGTGCAGACCTGTCGCGGTTCACACACGCACTCCGTGCTCGTTGATCCAAAGGACAGCGAAAACGTGTACGTGTATGTGTCGGGCTCGGCCCCGGTGCGTCCCACGAATGAACTGGACGGCTGCTCGGGCGCGCCGCCAGGCACTGACCCAAAGAGTGCGCTGTTTCGCATTGAAGTGATCAAGGTGCCGCTTGCCGATCCGGCCAAGGCGGCAATCGTGAACTCGCCGCGCATCTTTGAAGGGCTGGTCGCGCCGGCACGCCACGGCCTGGCCCCTGACGATCAGGCCGAAGTGGACGAGGCGCGCGCGCGCGGAGCATTTGTCGTGGAAGTCATGGGTGAGGTGATGGTGCTGCCTGACAACTTTGCCGCGATGCAGCTGGGAAACATCATGCGTCAGCGCGGCGGCACAGGCGCCCCAACGGCTGCCGACTCAGCCGCACTTCGCACGGCCCTGCCGGCGATGATTGCGCAGATGATTGGGGGAGGCGAGACCGGGAACGGACCGGCGCCCGGCCCGAATCAATGCCACGACATTACGCTGTATCCGGCCATCGGACTGGCTGGCGGTGCCTGTGAGGGATACGGCCTGCTGCTTGACATCAAGGATCCGGCAAACCCGAAACGCATTGCAGCGGTCGCCGATTCGAATTTTGCATATTGGCACAGCGCCACGTTCAACAACGATGGCACCAAGGTGCTCTTCACTGACGAGTGGGGTGGCGGTGGAGCGCCGAAGTGTCGCGCGACGGATCCCATGGAGTGGGGAGCGAACGCGATCTTTACCATCGAGAACGGCGCAATGAAGTTCCAGAGCTACTACAAGTTGCCGGCGCCGCAGACGGCGGAGGAAAACTGTGTGGCACACAATGGCTCGCTGATTCCTGTTCCCGGTCGCGACATCATGGTGCAGTCGTGGTATCAGGGCGGCATTTCCATCTTTGACTGGACCGATGCAAAGAATCCGATGGAAATCGCCTATCACGATCGCGGACCTGTTGATTCCACGACCATGGAGATGGGTGGTTCATGGTCGGTGTATTGGTATAATGGTGTCATCGTGAACTCGGAGATTGCGCGCGGGCTCGACATCTTCGAACTGATGCCAAGTGCGCATATCTCGCAGAACGAGATCGATGCCGCGAAAACGGTGCGGTTCGACTATCTCAATCCGCAGGGCCAGCCACAGATCGTGTGGCCACCGTCGTTTGCGCGTTCACGCGCGTTGCTCGATCAGCTGGTGCGGAACTCCGGCATGGATGCAGGGCGCATTGCCTCGGTTCGGTCGGCCCTCGCCAGTGCTGAGCGGGCATCTGGCGCCGCGCGCCGAGACGCGCTCTCGACGCTCGCCGGCACACTCGATGGTGATGCGCGAGGAGCCAGCGATGCTGCCAAAGTGCGCATGCTCGCCACGTCGGTGCGGGAGCTGGCGGGCGCCGCTGGAAACTGACTGCGCAACAGCGGCGGGACGTTCGTAGCGCAGGACCTGATCAGACGGGCGTGACGCATTCGCGACGCGCCCGTCACCTGTTCATCACCGGTCGGACTGCACTATACGCTGTACTTGTCGCGTGAGGTGCGATGCCGGGCGAAGTGTTGTGGGAGCGGACGTTGCCGCAGGTGCGGCGTGTAGTGCTGCTCGTACTGGACGGATTGCGCGCCGATCTGGTCGGCGATGCACGGTTCCCGCATCTCGCGATGCTTCGCGATCAGAGCGCGTGTACACTGAATGCCACCACGGTGCTGCCCAGTGTTACCGCCGCCGCCATGACCTCGCTGTTCAGTGGAGTGGCACCCTGCGACCACGGGATCGCCAGCGATCGCTTCGCCATGCCGCGCCATGTGCACCGGCTGCGGCCGCTGCCGCGAGAAGTCGCACGTGCGGGATTGCATACCACCGGCATTGTGCGACAGGTCCCGTGGCCACTGCGCCCGCTGGCCCGGCGCATCGTGCGCGAGTTGGGACTGGCAACGGCGCACTTTGTTACCGCTGACGTGCGTGAACTGCTGCGCGCCGCACTCCCCTCACTGCGCGACCAGCCGGACGGCTTGATCGTAATGCATTGGCCGGATTGTGATGCCATTGGCCATCACCACGGATGGATGTCGGAACCATACCTCGACGCCGTCTCCCGCATGGATGCGGCGCTCGGCGCGGTGCGCGCGGTATTGCAGCCTCGCGAACACGATACGCTGCTGCTTGCGCTGGCTGATCACGGTGGTGGCGGACGAGTACCTGACCATCACGACAGTCCGCATCCGCTCGACTGCACGATTCCGATTTTTCTGGCGGGGGCCGGTGTGCAGCCGCAATCACTGCCTGATTCGCATACGCTGTTGGATGTGCCGGCGACGGTCTTGTGGTCGCTTGGGCTTCCCGTGCCAACGGCATGGTCCGGCGTGCCAATCACGCAGGCGTTCGCGGCGCCGCGCGACGTGCCGATCCGCCTGCGAGCGGTGTTGGCGTGAAACGCGTGCTGCTGGCGTACTCAAACACGGGCGGCGGGCACCGCGCCGCCGCGCTCGCTATCGCGGAGGGGCTGCGAGTCATCCACAGCGACGTGGACATCCGCATGGTTGATCCGTACGAACGCACCGAGCACTGGCCGTTCAATCGGCTGTCGGCGGCGTATCCGCGCGTGGTTGACCGCGCGTCGTGGCTGTGGCGCAGTGGCTTTGCGCTGACCAATACCACGCAGTGCACGGCCACACTGCAGGCGCTCGCATGGCCCGCGCTGCGCAGCACGTTTGTGGAAATCGAGCGCGAGTTCTCTCCGGATGTCGTCGTGTCCACGCATTCGTTGCTGGCTACGCCTTTGCGTCGTGTTTTCCCGCGTACGCCGATCGCCGTGGTGGTGACCGATCTGGTGAGTGGGCACAAATCGTGGTATCAGCGAAGTGCGGATTTGTTGATTGCGCCGACAAACGAGTCGCGTGATCGCGCTCTCGCGTGTGGTGTTCCCGCTGCGCGGGCCGAAGTGATCGGGTTGCCGGTCTCACTCGTCTTTACCACTCCGGCCCACTCGCCTAAAGAGCTGCGCATCGCGCTGGGATGGAGTCGGGTCCGACCCACTGTTCTGATCGCCGGCGGCGGTGATGGTGTGGGTCCGTTGGAGCAGATCGTCACAGCCATCGACGCTGCGCGCTTGCCGATTGATGTGGCGGTGGTCACGGGACGCAATGCGCTGCTGGCTGATCGGCTGCGCTCGCGCATGTGGCACGGGACAGTGCATGTCTATGGCTTTGTCTCAAACTTCGCCGACCTGTTGCGTGCGAGTGCAGCACTGGTGACCAAAGCCGGGCCAGGCACGATCTGCGAAGCATGTGCCGCGGGATGTCCACTCGTACTCTTTGGTGCCATTCCCGGCCAGGAAACCGGCAACGTCGAGTACGTGTGTTCGCATGGTGCCGGGCACTGGGCCCCGTCTCCGCAGCGGGTGGTCGAGGCGCTGCAGACATGGTTTGGCGGCAACGCACATTCTAATGCGGAGGGCGACGTTGCCAGTCACGCGCGGAGTCAGGCCGCGGAAGCGGCGCTGTCACTCGCCAGGCCGCGCGCCGCGCTCCATATCGCGGCGCGCGTGCTGCAACTCGCCGAGTGCGGGCGTACACCGCCTCGAGCACGTCGCCGATACTGGCGTCCAACGGGACTTGCCGTTTCGCACTGAGCCGTGCGGCGTCAGGCTTGGCAGTGTCTCCGCGCCAACTGATCAGTCAGCCGTCGTGGCGATCGGCACTCACGGCAAGGGTTGTGGCTTTATTTGCCACCATGACCATCACACATCGTGTTCGCCAAGCGCGGCTGGCTGTCTTCAGCGCGATGCTCGGTGCGCTGCCGCTTCGGGCGCAAACAGCCATTGAGCCCACTGGCAGCATCAGTGGACGCGTGATCACGGCGGTGACCGAGGCACCAGTTGCCGATGCAACCGTCCGCGTTCGCGGTGAGGAGGTGTCGACTCGGACGGACTCGGCCGGACGATTTGTACTCAGAGGTGTGCGCACAGGCATCGTCTCCCTGGAAATCCGTGCCCTCGGCTTCGCACCGGTGTCGCGCGGTGACATTGCCGTGTCACCGGCCAAGCCCGCCGAGGTCACGATCGTATTGCGTCCGGTGCGTGCGCAGTTGCAATCGGTGCTGGTGCGTCCAGCAGCATTCCCTCGACAACTGCCGCCCGCGACGCCCGTGTCGACGCAAACGTACACCGCCGAAGAAGTGCGCCGGCAGCCTGGTGCGCAAGAAGATGTGCTGCGCGCCGTTCGAGAATCTGTTTGTCGTTGACAATATCGAAGTGCCCAACATCAATCACTTTGGATCCCAAGGCTCCACTGGCGGTCCTATTTCACTGATCAACATTCGCTTCATTGAGTCTGCCAGTCTGAGTGCGGGCGGATTCGGCGCGCGCTACGGCGATCGGGCGTCGTCGGCCACGGTACTCACACTCCGGGAAGGCAACAGCGAGCGTCTGGCTGGTGAGTTGAATGTGGCGGCCACGCAGGTGGGCGCGGTATTGGAGGGGCCGCTGGGTCGCGATGCATCATTCTTCGCCAATGTGCGGCAGAGTTATCTCGATCTGCTGTTCAAGGCGATCGGGCTGAGCTTCATTCCGGCCTACACCGATGCTACCGCGAAAGTCGTGTGGCGCCCCAGCCGTCGCGATGCGCTGAGCGCACTGGTGATTGGTGCGCGTGGTACGGTCACCTTCAACAATGACAGCGCCGATGATCGACTCTCGAACGCGCAGGTGCTGGCGCCAACGCAGGATCAGTACTTCAGCGGCGTGACGTGGAAGCGACTGTTCGCCCGCGGCGTGGTGAACACAACGTTGGGCCGCACGTGGACCCGTTTTGTGACGGCGCAGCGCGATACTGCGCTTGTCCCAATCTTCGACAGCCGCAGCACCGAAGGCGAGACAACGCTGCGAAGTGATGTGTCGTGGAATGCGGTGCAGAATGTGGAGATGGAAGTTGGTACCATCTTCAAGTACGCCAGTGCTCTGCGATACGACGCCACACTCGCGGGCAACGTACGACGCGATGCCAGTGGTGAGCCGCAGCCGCTGCGTGTCGACACCAGTTTCTCCGCGGCACGCAACGGCACATACGCGCAGGCGGCGTGGAGTGTCACGCCCGACCTGTGGCTGTCGCTTGGTGTGCGCGGCGACTGGTATGGATTTGCGGAGAATGCGGTGCGCTGGGCGCCGCGCCTGAGTGCTGCCTACAGCAGTGATGCGAAGACCACGTGGTCGCTGGCCGCCGGACGCTACTGGCAAGCTCCCAACTTCATCTGGCTGGTGGGTGATCCGGACAATGCATCGTCGCTGCGGCCGTTTCGCGCGGACCACCTGGTCGCGGGCGTGACGCGACTGGTCGGCGATGATCTTAAGGTGCAGCTGGAAGTGTATGGCAAGCGGTACGGCGACTATCCCACGCGTGTCTTCCGGCCGCAGGCGGTGCTGAGTCCAAGCGGATTTGATGATGCGTCTTCGGACATTCCCTTCGGTCTGGAGCCACTCACGTCAGCGGGCACGGGTTCGTCGTTTGGCGCTGAGTTGTTCGTGCAGAAGAAGCTCGCCGACAGTCCGTTCTATGGGCAGGCGGCGATCAGTGTCAATAAAACCACATTCAGAGCGCTGTCCGGCGGTTCGACGCGTGGTGCGTTTGACACACCGCTGCTGGGCAATGGGGTGGTGGGCTGGCGCCCGAACGCTCGCTGGGAGGTGGCCGCGCGGGTGCGAGGTGCGACAGGGCTGCCCGTTACCCCCTTTGTCCTGACCGGCGAGCGGGCGGGTACGCTTGACTTCATTCGCTACAACGCGGAGCGGCTTGACGCGTTCTTCGCGGCTGATGTTCGGGTGGACCGTCGCTTCATTTTCGGCGGGCGGCAACTGATCGGGTTTGTGGACCTCCAGAACATCACGGGCCGTGCAAACCAGGGAGCGCCGCAGTGGAATCCGAGACTTCGCGCGCCCGAGCGATCTGAGGGGATTGGCCTGCTGCCCACCATCGGGCTGAATTGGGAGTTCTGAGCCGACGACGGGGAGACGGCTTGACGGTCACCTACTCGAAAATTATTCGGCAGGGATTGCTCCGGCGCCTTAGGTGTATGCACCTTTCGGGGGATATCCGATTTATCGGGGCCTCTCATCCACTCACTTCACCCCACTGAGCCATGACCAAGCCTCGCGCACTTCTCGCCGCCACCGCGCTCTTCCTCTCTGTCACCGCCTTTACGACCGCTGAGCGCGTATTGGCAGACCTGACCGGAACCTGGAATGTGAGCGTTCAGACGCCCGACCAGGCCGTCAGCTCCACGCTGATCGTCGCGCAGAAGGGCGACTCCCTATCCGGCAACCTGGAGTCGGAGCTCGGATCCGCGCCCGTACTCGGCTCGGTGAAGGGTGACACGGTCACGTTTGACTTCGGCCTCGACATGGGTGGCCAGGTCATCAACATCCGCGCCATGGGATTGCTCACCGACAAGGACAACATGAGCGGCCAGATGGATGTTTCCGGTATGGGCACGATGCCATTCAGCGCGAAGCGCCAGAAGTAATCGGCTTGGGCGTGCCCGTGTGGGGCGTGTAGCAGCGCTTGTCCATGTGGTGAGCACAGGTAACGCAACACGGGTTGAGCGAATACACATGGGCGGGTGTCGAATTGCGACATCCCGCCCGTGTGTGTTTTGGTGCTGCGCGGATTGAGCGCTGACAACTGCTGCAGCGGCGGCCCGCGCACGCGCGTAGACAGAGCAAGCGCGTGTACGGCCTCTTGTCGAAGATGGCGCGAGGTGCGACGTTCGCCCCACTGGCGCCCACTGGATGGGCGCTGCTCCCCACCCTCGCAGGAGTTTGGATGGTACGCCTGAGCGGATCGATGCGCCGACTGGTTGGCGCAGCGCTGACATTGGCTGTTGTCGCCGTAGCTGTGGCCACCCCCGTGTCAGCCCAGTCCACGCAAAAGATTGACGAGGAGTACACGAAGAAGATTCGTGAGATTCTCACCGATCCTCGCATCTCGACCGAGCTGGTGGATTATCTGCCGGCCTCAGAGACGGTGCCCACACCGCTCAACTTCCCCGGCATTGGACGAGTGATCGGTACGCCGGGCTATCTCACCAAGGCCAAGGACATTCACCGCTACCTTGAGGCCGTCGCCAAGGCTGCTCCCACGCGCGCGAAGTTCTGGGTGATGGGCAAGTCGGAAGAGGGACGCGATATGGTGGCGTTCGTGGTCAGCGATGAAGAGACGATCGCGAATCTCGACACGTACAAAGGCTACATGCAGGAGCTCGCGGATCCGCGAACGACCACTGAAGCGCGCGCGCGTGAGCTGATTGAGAGCACAGCCAAGCCGATCTACTACCTCACCAGCGGCATGCACTCCACCGAGATGGGCGGTCCGGAAATGCTCATGGAGCTGGCCTACCGTCTCGTGGTTGACGATTCACCACGCATCGCCGGCATCCGGAAGAATGTCATCACGATGATTACGCCCGTCATCGAACCCGACGGTCGCGAGAAGGTGCTCGATGGCGTGTGCTATCGCATCAAGACGGGGCTGCAGCTGCCCACCCCGTACTGGGGCAAGTACGTGGCGCATGACAACAACCGCGATGGCATGGGGCAGTTCCTCAAGCTCACGCAGCACGTGCGCAACACAAACCTTGAGTGGCGTCCCGTCGTGATGCACGACCTGCACGAACAGGCCACGCTGCTGTATGTCTCCACCGGCACCGGCCCGTACAACGAGCAGATCGATCCGATCACCATCAACGAGTGGTGGTGGATGGCGGAGAACGAGGTCATGGAGATGACCAAGCGCGGCGTGCCGGGCGTGTGGACGTACGGCTTCTACGACGGCTGGGTGCCGAACTACATGTTTTTCATGATGCACACCGTCAACGCGATCGGTCGCTTCTACGAAGTGCAGAGCTACGGAACCGGTTGTGATGGACAGACCACCGGTGGCCGCGGTGGCGCCGGTGCCGGACCACGCGCCGCACAGAGTGACGCTGATCTGACGCGCGTGCTTGGCGGGACCAGCTACAACCAGAGCCGCGAGTGGTTTCGCCCGAATCCCACGCCCAACGACATTCGCTGGGGTCCGCGCGCGAACACAAACATTCAGCAGTCGGCCATCATTCTTTCGCTCTGGAACATGGGCAAGGAGCGCGACCGCTTCCTCGAGAACTACTGGATCAAGAACCGCAATGCGATCAACCGTGGCAAGATGGGTCCCATCAAGGGGTGGGTGATTCCAGCCACGCAGCACCACAAGCAGAATGCTGCTGACGCGATCAACGCGCTCATGGATCAGGGACTGGAGTTCCATGTGGCGGACGGCGATGTCACGCTCGACTCGGTGAGTGTGCGCAAGGGTGACTGGATCATCCGAGGTGACCAGCCGCTGCGCACAATTGCCGACATGTATTTCGCCGTGCAGAACTATCCCACCACGAATCCGTCGCCGTACGACGACACCGGCTGGACGTTCCCGATGATGCGCAACATCATCGTGCGTGAAGTGAAGGACGCAAAGCTGTTTACGGCGTCCATGACGCAGGCCACGGCGCACGTGACGGCGCCCGGCGGTGTCACGGGCACCGGTAACATCATCATCGTCGACCACACCGGTGACAACAACCTGATGCGTTTGCGCTATCGGTTGTCAGATGTCGCCATGGTCGCCGCCGAAGATTCGTTCACGGCGGCAGGCCGGACCTTCGGCGCCGGTGCATTCATTGTGCGCAATGCCAACCGCGGGCGCATCGAGCCAATGCTGCGCGAACTTGGTCTCTCGGGATATGCCGTCAGCACACTGCCGGCTGTACGCACGCATGACCTGGATATTCCGCGCATCGGCTACATCCACAGTTGGACCAACACGCAGAACGAAGGCTGGGTACGCGCGGCGCTGGATCACTACGGTGTGCCGTACAGCTACTTCGGCGAAAACGAAGTGCGAAAGATTGCGTCGTTGCGACAGCGCTTTGATGTGATCATGTGGCCGCACGGTGGCAGCGTGGGGCAGGGTGCGCCAACCAGCGGTACGCCGATTCCATACAAGCGCACCGCGGAATATCCGGATATCGGCTATCCCGACTCCACCGACGACGTGCGCGGAGGACTGGGCACCGACGGTCTTGAGAAGTTGCACGAGTTCGTGCAGCAAGGCGGTACGCTGATCACCGAAGGCAACACGTCGGCCATCTTCCCGAGCTACAGCCTGACACCCGGACTGCGCACCACCAGCGCACCCGGACTGGTGAATCGCGGCACGCTGCTGCGTGGCGTAATCGCGGACATGAAGAGCCCGCTCGTGTACGGCTACGCGGTGAATCAGCTCCCCATCTACTTCAGCGGTGGTACGCTGCTGGACGCTGGTGCACCCGTAATGGCTGACGCGAAACCGGTGAGCGAACTGGATGTGTTCCGCCCCGGCAGCTCAGCGGCACTCTCTGGCGCCGCGGCCGGTGGTGGTGGCATTGGACCGATGGCGCGCCGCAACAGCGTGTACCAGAACACCACACCAATGGCGTCGTGGGTTGAACACTCGCGCTGGAATCCCACGCAACAATGGCCGACCAGCGCGATCGCATCGGCCGGCCGCGCTGCGGGCGGTGCCGTCGGCCGCTTTGGCGGCGGTGGTGGCGCCGAGGCGATGAACACACTACCTGGCATGGCACCGCGCGTTGTGATTCAGTTTCCCGCCAGCCCGCGCGACATGCTGCTCTCCGGTGTGCTTGAGGGGGGGGAACACCTGTCAAACCGGCCTACGGTGATGAGCCAGCAGATTGGACAGGGACATGTCGTGATGTTTACCACGCGCCCGTTCTGGCGGTGGCAGACGCAGGGTACCTTCATGATGGGCTTTAACGCGATCCTGCACTGGAACGATCTCGGCGCGGGCGCTCCCTGAGTTTCGGAGCGGCAAGGGCGTCGCGCGGTTTCTTGCACAGCGAGTCATGGCGGAAGAGCGCGAATACGTACTCGGGACCCACGACGCCGAGTGGCAGCGGTTGGGATTTCAGCATCAGGTGTGGGCGTCTCACACAGCCGCACTGTGGGACGTCGCGCGCTTTGCGCATGGTTCGCAGTTGCTCGATCTGGGATGTGGTCCGGGTTACGCCACGGCTGACCTGGCGCAGCTCGTCGGCGAGAGCGGCCATGTGTTTGCGCTGGATGTGTCGCGCCGATTTCTGTCTTCACTCGAAGCGCTGATTGCGGCACGCGCGCTGCACAACGTGTCGTGGCACGAGAGTGATGCATCGGCCATTCCACTACCAGATAGCAGCATCGATGGCGCCTTTGCGCGATGGGTGTTGTGCTTCACGCCCAATCCCGCGGATGTGGTGCGTGACGTCGCGCGTGTCCTCAAGCCAGGCGGGCGCTTTGCGGTACTCGACTACGCGCACTACGAAGCGCTGACGATGGCGCCGCGCAGTGCAGCCGTCGACCGGGTGGTACAAGCGACCGGACGGTCCGTGATCATGAGTGGTGGCGACTTTGGCGTGGGCCTGGAGCTGCCGCAGTATTTCGAGGAGGCGGGCCTCGATGTGGAGTATCTCGCACCCATTGTGCGCATTGCGCGTCCGGATCAGGCGCTCTGGAACTGGCCCGGAAGTTTTTTTCGGAACTATCTGCCCACGCTGCGTTCTCTCGGACTGATCACGGACGCAGAGAGCCTCGCGTTCGAGCAGGAGTGGCAAACGCGCTCAGACAATCCGGCAGCGTATTTCATCACGCCGACGCTGGTTGCGATCGTGGGCGTCAAGCGGTGAGACGTTGACACGGTGAGCGCACGCAAGCGATCGCAGTTCGATTTGTTCGGCAGCACGCCAGGGGAGTTTCCGCCAGCGCAAGGTAGAGTTCTGCCGGCGACGGTGGATCCGGAGTCGCAGTCGCTTCGCGAACAGCTGCCGATGTCGCTGTATCTGGGCACGTCAAGCTGGGCGTTTCCCGGTTGGGCAGGTACCGTCTACCGAGAGCCGTACCCGTCGTCGGTGCTCTCGCGCGATGGGCTGCGTGCGTACGCACAACATCCGCTGCTGCGCACTGTGGGCGTCGATCGCACCTTCTACGCACCGATTGGCGCGTCGGCGTTTGCGGCGTATGCGGACACGGTGCCCGCAGACTTCCGGTTTCTGGTCAAGGCCCACGCGGCGCTCACCACGCCCAAGGGAATGCGTGTGTCCGGCCATTCGCCAGACAGTGATCATTTTCTTGATGCCGAGTATGCGGCGCGGCACGTCATTGAGCCGACGATGCAAGGACTGGGAGACAAGCTCGGCATCCTGCTGTTTCAGTTTCCGCCGATGTCGCTCTCGCGCACTCGGCTGGAGGCGCTGCCATCGCAGTTGACCGCGTTCCTGTCGTCGCTGCCGCGAGGCGTGCCATTCGGCGTTGAGGTGCGCACCCCTGAACTGCTCGGCGCCGCGTATGCCGAAGCGCTGCGGGCGGGCGGCGCCACCCACTGTTTCACGGTGCATCCATCCATGCCATCGGTTCACGAGCAAGCGGCGCAGCTCGGCGCGTCCGCGTGGCAGCATGGGCCCGTGGCCGTACGATGGATGTTGCGTCCGGATCAGCAGTACGAAGCGGCCAGAGAGGCGTACGCCCCCTTTGATCAACTGTCCGCACCAGACCTCAGCAGCCGAGCGGAGGTCGCTGCGTTGGTGGCCGAGCTCGCCGCGACGCAGCCGCGAGTCATCGTGATTGCGAACAACAAGGCGGAGGGATCCGCTCCGCTCACCCTACGGGAGCTGGCGCGACTGGTGGCGTCACGCGGAACGAGGTAACGTTCACAGGAACGGACCGTCTACCTTGGCACGTGAATGGCCGCTTGCTCTGCACGGGTCAGGCTGCCGTGTGTCTACTCCTTCATCAATGGCTGGGTCGCACCATGCGTTCTCAATTGACGGCTGTACTGGCGCTGGCGTTTGCGGTGACCGCGTGCGATAGCGCACCAACGGAAGCATCGACGGATGACGCATCGTTCGAGGTAGTGCTCGAAGCGGCTGGGGAAGGTGCATCAGCGGCGATGTTTCTTGATGGCGCGCCGGACGCGCTTCGA
Organism: Gemmatimonadaceae bacterium; assembly: GCA_041742675.1. GTDB lineage: Bacteria > Gemmatimonadota > Gemmatimonadetes > Gemmatimonadales > Gemmatimonadaceae > JAABRT01. The sequence goes on from JBGTOG010000257.1 coordinate 15,206, forward strand.
CTTACGGCCGAGCAGCGTACGGCCATCCGCGACATCAACCAGGCGTTTCAGCGCGACAACCGTGACGACCTCCGGGCACTGAACAGCATCACGCGTCGCGCCGTGGCCGCGCAACGCCGCGGGGCGCCACCGCCAGAGGTGCGGGCGATTCTTGAAGAAGCCCGGCCGATTCGTGAGCGGCTTGCGCCGGCCTTCGCC
>JBGTOG010000033.1:0-1829 GCA_041742675.1 Gemmatimonadaceae bacterium
TGCAGGGTGCTATCGACCAGTTCGCTGATTGGCGTGTCGGTGACGTAGTAGCGATCGACTTCCGGCCGGAACGAGCGCATGATCGACCCGAGCGTTGGTCCCATGGAGGCTTTGCTGTGGTCGCGCAGCTCGAGCTGTGCAAACTCGCGGGCGTACGGCCCAAGAATGCCGCGCACGCTGGGGCTCGCGAACGGTACGCCGTAGCGCACCACGCATGATTGAATGTTGGGGTTGAACACCAGCGCCATGAGCGCGTCCTGCACCGTCTGTACCACCAGCACGTCGTACGTGAAGCCGTCGGCGCGATCACGCGCTTCGTGCAAACTTTGCTTGAGCGCCATTTCTTCTTCGCGATCCATCTCGCCAACCACCAGCAGTTCAAAGTGGTTTTGCCGCCCGTTCGGCGCGATCGACGGCTCGTCAACAAGGCCGCCCGCTCCGTCATCGTGCACCACGAGCTCGCCCCGGGAGCTTCCGGTGGCGAGATCGCGCACAATGCGGTCTACCGACTGGTGCAGCGCGTGGAACTTGCCGCCGTTGAACAGCGTCTGCAGTGCGGCCACCGCGTCGCGGCCCGGATAGGCCCAATACTGCTCAATCGCCAGCAGGTTCTCGAGCAGCTCCGCAACTTCAGCCGTCGGTGCGCTTCCTTCATCGAGCGCGGTGGCGTGGAGTCGCAACTGACTCCACTGATAGGAGCGAAGGCGTGCGGCGCTGAAGTGCTGACGATGGGCATTGGGTGTAGACGCGGACATAGAGGCGGGGTTGAGGGGGGTCAGCGGCGTTTGTTTGCTGAGCGCTTTTTCACCCGTTGTGACTCGCTCCTGGAAGCTGAATTGGTCCCCGCTGCGATGGCCGGCACACTCTCCAACTGGGCGGGGGCGGCTATTGGTTCGTTGTCGAAGACTGGTGCTGGTGCTTCGTGAAGTGCCATCCGATTGCCCTCACTGTCAATAAACACCGCGAAACTGCCTGACTGTTCACTAATGAAAGTTCGGGGCATAACGACCCGTCCACCCGACATCTCGACACGGGCCAAAATGGCATCGAAATCGCTGCCCGCGTTGAGGTAGACGAGCACGCCCACATCGCTGGGGGTGCAGCCCGGACCGGCGACCAGCGCGCCACCAATGCCGGCGCCGGCTGGAAACAAGGCCATGGTGTACTCGCCGTTTTGCGAGGTCTCCATCTGGAATCCGTAAATCGCACCGTAAAATGCGGCAGCACGGCGGATGTCATATACAGGTATTTCAAACCAGTTGACAAAATTCATGGGCGCTCTGATTAAGTGTGAATAAAGATGCGATCAGCCAAGTGGCTGGCCGATTTTTGGATCGAGGTCAGTGGGAAGCCCTGACAACGCCGAACCCGCCGGCGGGTGCTCAGTCTGCTCCCCGATCTGGAGCTCTGTGAGTTCCTGCAGACGGCTGGGCTTGATGAGCGGTCCGAGGCTGTCGAGGTATGGGTGACGAAGTCCCGGCTGGTAAATCGAGAAAGCCGATGCGTGATCGCGGAAGCTCTTGAGCGGCTGTCCCAGGCGCAGCACGCCAAGTTCACGACTGCGTCGCACGCGCTCAATGTCGATTTCGATTGGGAAGAACTCCTCGTTGTGCTGGGCCTGGTACAGCACGCGTCCGTCGGGGCCGCAGACGATGCTTCTCCCGCTTCCGCCGCTGTCGAGGCCGTTGACGTCGAAGAAAAAGCACTGGTTCGTGGCCGCGGTGGCCTGGGCAATGCTGAGCTCAATGTCACGGTCAATCGTGCCCGTGAGCGTGGGGTGCAGGATGACCTCTGCCCCCATGACCGCGAGAGTGCGTGAGGTTTCTGGA
>JBGTOG010000290.1:0-18746 GCA_041742675.1 Gemmatimonadaceae bacterium
TTCCCGTCCCGTTGACCAAAACGGCGTGATGCTGCCCACATCCGCGTTCTTTGGTGACAACACCTTCGGGCTGCGCCAGATGCGCACCAAGCTGCCCGGCCATGTGTACGCCTCGCTGGCTGACGCTGTGCGACTCGGCCGCAAACTCGACAGCGAAATCGCACCGATCGTCGCGCAGGCCATCAAGGAGTGGGCGATCTCGCGCGGCGTCACGCACTTCACGCATTGGTTCCAGCCCCAGACCGGACTCACCGCCGAAAAGCACGACGCGTTCCTCGGCTTCGATGAAAACGGACTGCCGATCGAACAGTTCTCCGGTGAGCAGCTCATTCAGTCGGAACCGGACGCGTCAAGTTTTCCTTCGGGTGGGTTGCGCGCCACGTGGGAAGCGCGCGGCTACACGGCGTGGAATCCTGCCAGTCCCGTGTTCATTGATGAAGAGGGCGGCACCCGCACCCTCTGTGTGCCATCGGTGTTCATCGGCTACAACGGTGAAGCGCTCGACGAGATGACGCCGCTGCTGCGCAGCTCGGACGTGATCTCTGCCCGCGCCATGAAACTGCTCGAACTCATCGGTGACAAGGGTGTGCAGCGCGTGACGACCACACTTGGCCCCGAGCAGGAGTTCTTCATGATTGACCGTGGTCACTTCGCGCTGCGGCCCGACCTGATCATGGCGCGCCGCACGTTGGTGGGCGCGGAACCGCCGCGCGGCCAACAGCTCGAAGATCACTACTTCGGCGGCATCCCCGAACGCGTGCAGGCCTGCATCAGCGAAGTGGAGACGGAGCTGTACAAGCTGGGCATCCCCATCATGACGCGCCACAACGAAGTTGCACCGTGCCAGTTCGAAATGGCACCGCTGTATGAAGAAACTGATGTCGCGGTCGACCACAATCAGCTCGTGATGGAAATCCTGCGCAAGGTCGCCATGCGTCACGGGTTGCAGGCGATTGTGCACGAGAAGCCGTTTGCCGGGATCAACGGCTCGGGCAAGCACTGCAACTGGTCGCTCGCGATCACCTCAGACAACGAACTGCACGGCGAGAACCTGCTGAAGCCCGGCAAGACGCCGCATCAGAACCTGCGCTTCCTGTTATTCCTGGCGGCCGTACTCAAGGGGGTGCACAAGCACGGCGCATTGTTGCGCGCGGGCATTGCCACCAGCGGCAATGAGCACCGATTGGGTGCCAACGAGGCTCCGCCAGCCATCATCTCGGTGTTCCTGGGACGCATGCTCACGCAAGTGGTCGAAGACATTGCCGCCGGCAAGACCAGCCGCGGTGGTGCTGAGCAGACCATGCTCAAGCTCGGCGTGGACAAGCTGCCGGAAGTTGTGCAGGACAACACCGATCGCAATCGCACATCGCCGTTCGCCTTCACGGGCGCGAAGTTCGAGTTTCGCGCCGTCGGCGGATCGCAAAGTATTGCGTTCCCCGTGATGCTGCTGCAGACGGCCGTTGCGGAAGCGCTCGATGAGATCACAGTGTCGCTGACGAAAGCGCTCAAGGGTGCCAAGACTACTGGTGACGCGGTGCTCGAAGTCGTGCGCGAAGCATTCAAGAGCACGACTGCGATTCGCTTTGAGGGCAACAACTATTCCGATGAGTGGGTTGTGGAAGCGAAGAAGCGTGGGCTGCCGAACCTGCGCCGCTCGCCGGAAGCGCTCGCCGAGATGATGAGCAAGGGATCACGCACGCTGTTTGAGAAAACCGGTGTGCTGACGGCGCCCGAGCTTGAAAGCCGATACAACATCCGGCTCGAGCGATACAACAAGGACCTGCTCATTGAAATGCACACGCTGCAAGAGATGGTGGACACGCAGATTCTGCCGGCTACGTACACCTACCTGGGTGATCTCGCGGCGGACGCAGGACGGGGCGCATCATCCGGCATCAATCTGCAGCCGCTCATCAATGCCGCGAACACGGTAAGCAATCTGGTTGCGTCGCTGCAGAAGGCACGTACGGATCTCAGCAAGGTGCTGACGAAATCCGAAGCACTGCACGATGACATTGTTGCGCAGGGCGAGCTGATTTCCACAGCAGGTCGTGAAGCGATGGATGCAGTACGGACCCTGAGCGACACGCTGGAGCTGACCATTGGTGATACCTATTGGCCGCTGCCGCGTTACCGCGAAATGCTGTTCCCCGTATGAACCGGTACTGCGCCGCGCGCTATGGAGAATGCGCGTGGCGCAGCGCCTGCAGGTAAGCGTCGCTCGCCTCGCGAGGCGCATCCGCGGCCAGAATACCACTGCTGACAGCCACCCCGAACGCCCCGGCGGCAACGCATGCAGCAATCGTCGCCGGTGTCACGCCACCGAGTGCAAAGACGGGGCAGTTGGCCCTTTGTACGGCCCGCGCGAGCGCGTGCGTTCCAGCCGGCGCCACATTCGGCTTGGATGTGGTCGAGTAGATGGGTGCGAACAGGGCGTAGTCGACAAGCCTCCTGTGCAAGTCATCCCGAGTTGACGCGGCTGCCACGTCTGCGGCGTGCAGTGAGTGGCCAACGAGCACGCGGTGATCCGGGGCGTCCCAGATCATGTGTGTGCCGGTCAGATGCACACCAACTCGCAGCGTGGGCCACGCGCTGCGAAGAAACAGATAGGCGTCGGGGCGCACGGTCCACGTCACGCGATCATCGCTCACGGCATCGATCAACAGCTGACACAGCGTGACATAGGCAAGCAGCTCGAGATCCGGCTCACGAACGCGAATCCACGACGCACCGCCGGCGACGGCGTCGGCGACTGCACTCGTGAGCGGCCGCGATACACGATGACGGTCGGTGACCACACAGAGCGCCGCAGGCGGTGCAAGCCGTTCAGCGTCAGCTTCCAATGAGTCCGATCTCTGGACTGGAGGGATCAGCGTAGCGACGCTCCGGAATGCGGCCGGCCAGCCGTGCCGCGCGCCCCGCACGAACGCCATCGCGCAGTGCCATGGCCATGCGCACCGGATCATTCGCCTTGGCCACGGCGGTGTTCGCGAGCACGGCACTCGCACCGAGTTCCATGGCCAGTGCGGCGTGTGATGCGGTGCCGATACCGGCGTCAACAATCACCGGCACATCGCTGCGCGAACACAGGTGTTCGAGTGCCGACGGGTTGAGGATGCCGCGACCGGAACCGATGAACGACGCGAGTGGCATGACGGCCGCGCAACCAACATCGGCGAGACGCTGGCAGAGCACCGGATCATCGGTGCAGTACGGCAGCACGGTAAAGCCGTCTCGTACCAGTTGCTCCGCAGCGCTCACCAGCTGCAGTACATCAGGGTAGAGCGTCTCGCGGTCGCCAATGAGTTCAAGCTTGAGCCAGTTCGTGCCGAGTGCGTCGCGCGCCAACTGCGCCGTGAGCACCGCGTCACGCACAGTGAAACATCCGGCGGTGTTGGGCAATAGATGGAAACGCTGGTCGAGCAGCGCTGGTAACGACGTGCTGTCGCCGGAGAGCGACACTCGACGTACGGACACGGTCACGATCTGTGCGCCGCTTACGGTGAGTGCACTCAGCAGCGCATCACGGTTGGGGTAACCGGCCGTGCCGAGCAGCAGACGGGAAGTAAACGTCACGCCACCAAGCACGAACGGATCGTCATCAGGCTGGTGTGCGTGCGAAAGTGGCGCGGCGACGCGTGACGACGTTGAGGTGTCAGCCACCCGCGACCGCCGTGATGATCTCCACCGTGTCTCCAGTACGCAGTGTGAGTATCCCCCACTGCGCGCGCGGAATTACCGAGTCATTGACCGCGATCGCAATATGACCGGTCTCAGCACACAATCCCACGCTCGCGAGTGCCGCCTGCAGTGTCGGTGCGGACAATCTCGCCGTCACACCATTGACAGAGATATTTGTTGCCTGGTACGTCACAACGGCGGTCGGTTCAGTCATGCGCAACATCAAAGCGTTGGGGAGCGAAGGCAGCAATCCAATCCGGTGTCGTACCGGTGCAGGCACAGGTCGCGATCGCGTCGGCCGTGGCTGGTGCCAACAAGATACCATTGCGATAGTGGCCGGTGGCAAAGAGCACGCGTTCATCCCGAAAGCCGAGCAACGGGGCATCGTCGTGCGAGCCGGGACGAAACCCGCACCAGCTATCGGTCACATGCGCGCCTTCGATGGCTGGCAGCGCACGCCACGCGCCTTCCAGCAGATGCAGCATGCCACCGGCCGTCACGGCATCATCGAATCCGCGATCCTCGACCGTGGCGCCAACCAACAGCGCTCCGGACGATCGCGGAACGAGATACACACGCGGTGTGAACACGGCGTGGCTAAGCAGCGCACTGTGATCGGGCATCCGCACGGACAGCATCTGACCCTTGACCGGATGCACACGCGGCACCCACGCGTCTGGCAAGCCACCAAGCTGCGGTGACCACGCACCAGCGGCGAGCACAATCATGTCGGCGTCACAATCCCAGGCCTCGGCGCTCAATCGGGGACGTGCACCGCCGAGTGCGACTTGCGTCACACGCTGTGCATGTGTGATTACGCCGAGTGAACGGACGGCCTGCTGCAGGGCACCAAGTACGGCGCGCGGATCGACCTGTCTGTCGTTCGGCAGGTACCGCGCGGCGAGGGCAGTGGACGCGAGATTGTGTTCACGCGCGGCGACATCGTGACGAGTGAGCCACTGCTGCACTGTGCCCAGTCGTTCGTGATACGCATGTGCATGCTCAAGCCGCGCTACATCATCGCGGGTGAGCGCCATTACCAGCGAGCCGCGCTCTTGGTAGTCGAGGTTTGCACCTGTTTCCGACGCCAGCTCGCGTGCGAAGTCGCCCCACGCGGAGAGACTGCGCAGGCAGAGTGCGTGCAGCTCGTCTTCCGTTGGCTCAGCTTCCACGCCGGGAGCCAACAGGCCGGCCGACGCCCAGGTGGCCGAGCGAAACTGTGGCGAGAGTAGCGCCGCATCGATCAGGTCAACGCGACATCCGCGCTGTGCCAGACGCCACGCGATGGACGTCCCGATGATGCCACCGCCGATCACGGCGACGTGTGGCAGCGAAGCAAGTGTGTTCATGTATGCACTCGGCCTGAGACGTCCTGGTCCGAACTTCGGGGGTGAATCGAATGTGCGAAATATCACAGCACGTGTGTGTACACTGCAGTCCCGCGGCCAACACGGTTTCGTTGCACGGTTGCGCTGGTGGCCCGTAAACGACACATGGGATGTCGTCGATCCCATTGCCGCTATCGAGTACTAGCGCCTGCGCGAATCGTGCTGCAAGATCAGAGAGTCGCGAGGAAGCGACACCGCTGCGACCTTCGTGTTCATGGAGAGCACGCCTGTTTGTGGCAGCGACGGAGGTAAGCATGGCGCAGAAAATCAGCCAGCGTATCTGCGAGATCGTAGGTGCGTGGGAGGGTGTCACGGTACAGCCGCACCGATACGGCGGCGTAGAGTTTCGTGTGCAACAACGCGAAATCGGACATCTGCACGGTGAACGCATGGCGGATTTGCTGTTCACCATCAAGGAGCGTCGTGCGCTGGTCGCATCCGGACGCGCCTATGCGCACCATATTCTGCCTGACACCGGCTGGGTCAGCTTTCCCATTCGAAGCGAACACGATGTGCCGGCTGTGGTGTCGCTGATGCGTCGCAACTACGAGCGCTTGCGCGGACTGAATCCGCGCACGACCACGCGCCCGATGTCGGCGTCAGTTCGGTTTGTGGCTGGTCGATCGCCGGATGACTTGCCTGCGTAGCTCCGCACGCTGAACAGCGGCGAGCACGGACGTGGACCGGGTGGCTAGTGGCCCGTACCTGACGTGCGGGATACAGTCGGTGCTATCCCCATCTCAGTTGCGGGCCGAGTCGAGCGTCCCAATGGTTCGCACCAGTGCGCTCGTAGCGTCGGGGCCGCGCCGGAGAAACAGCACGGCCGGCGCTCCGATGCTTAGCGAAACACCGGCTGCCGTGCGTGCAAGCATTGATGTTTCGGGATGCACGAACAGCCCCGAAGCGTCGAGTGTATCGATCGCGATCACTGCGGAGAGGTCACCAACTTCGCGCACACGCGCTCCCGTGCGCGCGACCGCGTCATCATAGTTGATCGCGAGATCAACCAGCATCGGAGCCACACCAGGGAGCACCAGCTGGGCGCCCGTGATGAGCAAGTCACTGGCACCCGACGCGTTGTATGGCAACGATTCGTACGTCGCCGGATTGGCACCACGATACGCGCCGGTGGCCAGTGCATCAAACACGGAAAGCAGTGCCGCCACATGCAGTGCCCGCAGCCGCTGCTTCTGCGGGTCTGTGGGGAGTGCCCCACTTTCGATGAGCACGGTGCTGGTGCCCCACTGCTGCATCAGATCGCCAAAGGCGCGCGGATTGAACCCATCGTCGTACTTCGCCACGCGTCCGGGCAGCTCCGTCAGGAATGAAGTGGCCAGGGTCGAGGCGACAAGCCGAGCGCGCTCCCGCACGCTGTTGTATGCCCGCGCCTCGTTGAACGGCGGCGCAAGCAGCGCGATGGCCGCTTGCTCGCCATCGCGTCCGGCACGCGTGCGTGCGTTCTGGTCATGCAGGTTGAATCCGAATTCCGGTTTCAGCTGATCGCGCACGGTCTTGAGCGTTCGTGCCTCCGGTGTGGCGAGGCGGCGGGCATCGCGATTGATGTCCACCCCCGCCGCATTCTCGCGTTGAAACTGTTCGGCACCATCAGGATTCAACATGGGAACGAACACCAGCGTGAGTTCACGCGTGAGTCGATCGCGGAGCGCGTCATCGCGGTCTTCGGCGCGCGTATTGGCAAACCACCGAAAGATGTCGGCAAGCGCCATGGTGGCGGTGGATTCATCCCCGTGCATTTGCGACCAGAGCAACACTCGCGTGGGGCCGTTGCCGATCGTGACACTGCGGATGACCCGCCCGTGCAACGACTGACCAATCTCCTCCACACGAAAGCCCGCGTACGACACGACTGGCAACACGGCGTTCCAGAACTGCTCGTGCGTGAAGCGACGCGTGGTAATGCCGGGTTCGCGGTAATCGATGGCAATGCGCAGCCCCACCCCCATTGCGCTGTCACCGCAACAGCGCTCCAATGCCGCTGAGGCTTCCGCGATGGTTGGCATGGACCTTTCCAATGGAGTGGAAGTGGTGGCACAGGCGCCGGCCACGATGGCAGCGAGCAGCACCGCGAACGGCGTCAGCATACGAAGACGCCTATCGTGCACCCGCATCCTCCTCGTTGGCCGCACGGGCCGCGCGCAACATACGCATGGCCTCGGCGATCGCCTCCTGCAGCTCGCGATCACGTCCGGCCAGTTCGTCCATCGGGGAGTTGCGCACCCACACATCGGGCGGAACGCCGTAGTTCTCGAGATTCACGCCGTAGTTGTTCGGCTTGGACGGATCATAGGTGACCACCAGCGAACCGGGCGTGCGAATGCTGCCGCCATTGATGAGGGTATAGCTGCCCGTCGCAATCACGGCGGCGGCGGTGGGATTGCCGACAATGCGACCCAACCCGAGTTGACGGAACGCCATAGGGGTGACTTCGGAATCTGAACCGGAGCGATGATTCACCAACATGACCTTGGGACCGGCGATCGCCTGCCGCGGACGTCGTCCCCAGACGCGTGAGCCGCTACGGTTGTTCCAGAACTGGTACGGCTGACGCTCAAGGATATCGATCAACTCCTGATCGATATTGCCACCGCCATTGAACCGGATGTCAACAATGATGCCGGCCTTGTTGCTGTATTGATTGATTTCATTGCGAAAGCGCGCCAGTGACGGCTGGTTCATGCTGCGAATGTGCACGTACGCGATCTGGCCATTGGTTTCGCGCTCGACAATGTCCCGCCGCTGGGCCACCCACTCTTCGTACTTGATGTCATTGAGCGAGGTCGCCGAGGCGATGCGAACGGTGCGCGCATCGCTGCCGTCGGCGCGCTTCGCCACGCGCACGGGCACATAACTGTTGAGTGAATTGCTCAGGATCTTCCAGTAATTGTCGCCGGCCTTGAGCTCCTGACCGTCAATGGCGAGCACATAGTCACCCACGGCGAGGTTCAGCCACTCGCGATCGGCCGGTCCGTTCTGGTAGACGTGCGAAATGCGGTAGCGGCCGGACGACATCTCCTCATCCAGTTCAACACCGAGCAGCCGGGTTTGCGCAATGCGCGGCATGGAGCGCGACGGAGGACCGCTCACGCCAGTGTGCGAGGCGTTGAGCTCACCGATCATCTCGTTGGCCAGATCGTACACATCTTCATTGGTGCCGACGTGCTGCAGCATGGGCTCGTACGTGCGCCAGATTGCATTCCAGTCGCGGCCATGCATCTCTTCATCGTAGAACCGATACTTCATCACGCGCCATGCTTCCGCGAGCAGCTGCCGCCACTCGGCACGGCGATCTACACGCACGTTGAACGAAAAGTCGACGCGCTCTGTGCGCTGCGGGGTCGCGATCGTGAGTTTGTGAATCTCGCTGCCGTTGGTGGTTGGCGGTCCGTCGTTGCTGCCGCCACCGGCGGTGCGCCGGAAGAACACCATGCGTCGATCCGCAGTTGGTGTGAGTCCCGGGAAGCTGCCAGCCGCGATCCGACGGCGATTCTGTCCGTCAAGGGCGATGCTGAACAGTCCGTTCGCGTCATCGCCGCTGCCACCGGTCACCGTGAAATGAATCAGGCGTCCGTCGCGTGAGAGAAACACATTGCCGGCGCTGCCGGCACCGCGCGTGAGCTGAATCGCGCGCCGGCCGATGCCCACGGTGTCAACGATGATCGCTGCCGTGTTGGCCGTGGCGGCTGCAGTCGGTGCGGTGGTGCTGTCGGTCCGTTCCGTGCGCCCGGTCGCGCGACGCAGGCGCTCGCGCACAAGAGGATCATCGGGATCTTCCCCACGCCGTGCGAGCGACACGATGAACAGATGACTCGTGCCTTCGTCGCGAGTTGACGTGAATACGACGTGTTTGCCGTCAGACGTGATGACCGGATTGCTGTCGCCGAACGGATTGTCCGACAGGTTGTGCTCACGCTTGTTGGCAATATCAAACAGATACACTTCCGCATTCTGATCATCATCGCGACGCGTGTACAGCAGCTCGCGGCCGCTCGCCGAGTACTGCGAGATGGAGTAGCCGCCGGCGGGGTTGTGTGCGAGTTCGCGCGGCGTGCCGCTGGCAATCTCCAGCTCCCACAGTCGATTGTTCGCGGAGAAGGCGAGTTTGCGACCGTCATTCGACCAGGTCAGATCGCTCTTGATCGATTCGTGCGTCGTGAGCTTGCGACGCTCGCCGGAGGCACGCGTCCAGAGCCAGATTTCCTCTTCGCCGCTTTCGTCGGAAATGAACGCGATATGCCGACCATCTGGAGACCACGTCTGATTGCGATCGCGCCACGGTGATTCGGTTACGCGCGTCATTTCGCCCACACCACTTTCGCTCGGCACGACCACGATATCGCCGTGCACATCGACAGCGAGATAGTCACCGCTTGGGGAGACGGTGAAGCCATCGGCGCGGTTGCTGGCGGCGATCACACCAATATCATTTTCCTTGGGATCCGTGGCCATGCGGATCTCGACCTTGCGCGGCGAACCAGACGGGACGTCGAGCGTCCAGAGATCAAAGTTGTTCTCGTAGACGATGCGCGAGCCGTCAGGCGAGATGGCGGGAAACTGTACGCCGTCGTCATCGTGCTTCGTGACCTGTTCAGGCGCGCCTCCGGTTGCCGCAATGCGCCAGATGTTGAACGTGCCATCACGTTCAGATGCAAAATAGATGCGACCGTCCGCACCCCACATGGGATGCACATCGTGTGTGTGGTTCTGATACTGCTGGATATCAAGGTCGGTCAGTTCGGTAATCGTCCCCGTTTTGAGATCCTGCACGGCGATATCCGCATTAGCGTTGCCGCGATAGCCTTTGCGCCAGTAGCTCGGCACTGAGCGATTGAACGCCACCATGGTCATGTCCTGTTTGACCATGCCGCTACGTCCCATGTCCATCGGCATCGCTCGCGGCACGGAGCCATCGAGCGCCACACGATGCAGCGGCGAGCCCCACATGCGCGCACCGCGTCCGGAGGAGAAGACAACTTCGCGGCCGTCCGGCGTCCAGTAGAGCGCCTGATCGTCGCCGCTATGCCACGTCAGTTGCCGCGGCTCACCGCCCGTCACCGGCATCACATACACATCGTTGTTGCCCATGCGATTGCTGGTGAATGCAATCCATCGTCCATCGGGCGAGAAGCGCGGCATGAAGTCGCGCGCCACGTGCGCGGTCAGACGCTGCGCGTTGTTCCCGTCCCGGTCCGCCAGCCAGATATCGTCCTGATATGTGAACGCGATACGACCGTCGTTGGCGACGTGGGCGTAGCGCGCAAACTTGATGGGCGCAGGAACGGGCGCTGCAGCCTGCGCGTGCGCCTGTTCAGACGCGACCATCGCGACACAACACAGCAACGCGGTGACAGCACACCGGTACGCGATCGTACGTGAGGACTGTCGCTGGCCGGCTACGTGCAGGGGGACCATGGGGCTATGGGCAGGGCGAGACATACGCGGTATTTACTCCGGGCGAGAGGGTCAGGAGAAAGAATATGAATGCCGTCGGAGACTTTTGCTGCATCGCGATGCAGACTCGTACGCAGTCGCTTGCGTGGCGACCTGTCTGCGGTACATGTTCGGGTCATGACATCACTCGATGAACTCCTGCCGGTGGTGTATGAAGAACTGCGTCAACTGGCTCACCGCCGACTGCGTGATGAGCAGTACGGCCATACGCTTGGCACGACGGCGCTGGTGCACGAGGCCTACCTTCGCTTGAGCGCGCTGGAGGGTGGACAGTGGCGGGAGCGCGCGCAGTTCTTCGCTTTGGCTTCCAAGGTGATGCGCAACGTGCTGGTGGACTACGCGCGGCGCCGCGGCGCGGACAAGCGTGGAGCGGGGCGCACCTCCGTCACACTCGATCCTGACCGACATTCCATCACTCCACGTCTTCCGGAGTTCCTGGCTGTCAATGATGCACTCGACCAACTGGCCGCTTTGGATCCGCGTCTCGCAGCCGTGGTCGAATGCCGCTTCTTTGGAGGTCTCAGCGCACCGGAGACGGCCGAAGCGCTCGACATGTCGCTCCGGACCGTTGAGCGCGACTGGACCCGCGCTCGGGCGTATCTGCATCAGATGCTCTCGGAAGATGTTGCGCCACCCGCAGCACCTCCCCATCGTGACTGAACATCGCAGCGTCGCGTCACGACGGCCCCGGGACGCGGTGCTTTCGAGATGAAGCCGCACCCTGATCCGGCACGATGGGCACAGATCGATCGCGTGTTGAGCGCCGCCCTCGATGTGCCGCCCAATGAACGTGATGCGTTCATTGCGTCACAGTCAGCGTCGGATCCGTCGCTCGGCGAGGCGGTGCGTGCGCTGCTGGTCGCGGGCGATGCGCCATCAATCTTTGACTCAGATGGCGCACAGGTTCGCGATGCGCTGCTGCGGGAGGTGGCCGGTGAGTGGGTCGCCAATCCGGTGGATGCGCCGAGCATTCCCCGGTTTCGCATTGAGCGGGAACTCGGGCGAGGCGGCATGGGAACCGTTTTTCTTGCCGCCAGAAGTGATGGCGAGTTTGAGCAGCTGGCAGCGATCAAGGTGTTGCGCCGCGGTGTGGACACCGACGACGTGCTGCAGCGCTTCCGACGCGAGCGACAGATTCTCGCGTCGCTCGATCATCCGAACATTGCCCGGCTGCTCGATGGTGCCGCGACGGATGATGGGCGTCCGTACCTCGCGATGGAGTTCATCGATGGTGATCCCATCACCTCGTGGTGCGAGTCGCGTTCGCTGTCGCCGCAGGAGATTCTGGCGCTGTTTCGCCAGATCTGTCTCGCCGTCGAGTACGCACACCAGCGGCTGATCGTACATCGCGACATCAAACCGTCGAACATTTTGGTGAGTGCGTCCGGCACACCGAAGTTGCTCGATTTTGGTATTGCCAAGCTGCTGGATGACACCGCCGAAGGTGAGGGCACGCCACACACGCGCACTGGGCACCTCTACGCTACGCCCCGGTACGCCAGTCCCGAGCAGGTACGGGGAGACCCAATTACCACTGGCACGGATGTGTATCAGCTCGGCGTCCTGCTCTATCGTTTGCTGACGGGCGCACATCCAATCGGGAACGATGACGCATCGCTTGAGCAGATGCGTAGCGCAGTGTTGCACGGGATTGATCGAGCACCGAGCACGGTGCCCGGACGCGCCTACCTGGGTGGCGACCTGGATGCGATAGTACTCAAGGCCGTGCGAGTAGACGCCAACACACGGTACGGGTCCGTGTCTGCGTTCCGTGAAGACATCGACCGATACCTGCGCGGCGACGCGGTCACGGCACGGGATGGCGCGCGGTGGTATGCGCTGCGACGTTCAGTGCGTCGGAACCGCAACGGAGTCTTGCTGGGTGCTGCTGGCGTGCTCGTCCTCACGCTCTACACCGGGAGTGTCCGCAGCTACGCAACACGTCTTGAAGCGGAAGCGGAGCGTACGGCCACCGCGTTGGCCGAGGCCGAGCTCGAATCGAAGCGGGCGCAGCAAACCACTGACTTCCTCGTGAGCCTCTTTCGCGCATCCGGCGACCGCCAGCAGGTACGGGCGGATACGATCAGCGCACGCACGTTGCTTGAGCGCGGACAGTTGCGCGTTCGAGAAGAACTGAAGGATCAGCCGGCGGTGCTCGCGCCATTGCTCGGCGCGATCGCCACGGCGTCACAACAGCTCGGCATTCTTGGCTACATCAATACGTTTGACGATGAAATCACCGCACTCCGTCAGGCCTTTGGCGTCAATGATCGGCGAGTGGTGGCGGCGCTCCGTCGGCAGGCTGATGTGATTCGTTTTGAGCGCGGATTCTCGGCAGCTGCGTCTCGCTACGATGCCGCACTGCAGATCATGCGCGCGGACACCGCCGTGGAGGATTCGGCCGTTGCGAACACGCTGCACAGTCTGGGCGATGCCTTGGTGCTGGCGGAACAGGCCGACTCGGCCGCGGTGGTGCTGCGTCAGACGATCGCACTCTACGAGGCCGCACCGGCCGGCATGAATGTGAGGCAGGCCAACACGGTCCGCCAATCATTGGCACGCATCTATCGGCGACAGGCCATGCCGGATTCGGCGGAGGCGCTCTATCGGGACATGTTGCGCGAGAGTGCGATGGATTCCACGAGCCCGATGGTGCTCAACGATCTGGCGACGCTGTTGCGCCAGACGGGTCGCGAGGAGGAAGCCGCCGCCGTGTACGCACAAGCCTACGAGCTGAGCCGACGATTTTTCCGTCCTACTGACCGAAATCGCGGCGTACTCGCCTCCAACTACGCGTATGCGCTGTCGCAGCTGAAGCGCGATTCCGCCGCCATCGCTGTGCTCGACGACGAGGTCTCGTCACGCCGCCTGCACTATCCGCCGGATCACTGGCTGCTTGGCACTGCGGTGGGCGCAAGGGCGCTTGCCCTGCAGGCCGCCGGCCGCCACGACGAAGCAGTCGCGCAGAACGAGGAACGCCTGTCGATTTTTACCACCTCGCTCGGCGCAACGCATCCGTGGACACTCAACGCTCAGGTCGATCACGCCACCATGTTGCACGCCGCCGGACGGAGTCGTGAGGCAGAGCAGTTGCTGCTGCGCACGCTCGAGGCCGCACCGTCTATCGCGCAGCCGTCCGACCGTGACCGGGTCGTGTCCGGCGCACGAGCCGCGTTGGTGACCCTCTATGAGTCGCGTGGCGATCGGGCGCGTGCGAACCGGTACCGGGACATCAACACCCCGTAGTGCGGCAGCGTAACCTTCCAGCAGCACGCTCCGTTTCGTTTCTTTCCCTGTCGAGCTTTCCATGACTGCTTTAGTCCACTCCGGTGTCTCACTCACAGCGCTATTGCTGCTCCCTCTCGCACTGAGCGCTCAGCCCAGGAACACGGACGATCCCGCCTTGCTCGCCCGTGCACGCGCCATTCACGACCGCGTGATGACGCTGGATACGCATGTGGACATCAGTCCGGCGAACTTTCGCGTAGAGGCGCCTAACTACGCCGAACGCCTGCCCCGCACGCAGGTCGATCTGGTCAAGATGGAAGAAGGCGGACTTGATGCGGCTTTCCTCATCGTTTATGTGGGGCAGTCAGCACAGCTCAATGAAGAGGGATTTGCGCGCGCCAAGGCATCGGCGATGGAGAAGTTCGCCGCGGTGCATCGGCTTACGGATACGATTGCGCCTACTCGAGCAGGGCTGGCACGCACCGCCGCAGAGGCGCGCGCCATTCATGCCAGCGGTCGCAAGGTGATCTTCATCGGGATTGAGAATGGTTTTCCTGTGGGATCAGACATCACCAACGTCAAGCAGTTCTACGACCTGGGTGGCCGCTACATGTCGCTGGCCCACAATGGACATAGCCAGCTGTCCGATTCCAACACGGGTGAACGCGACAACGTGTGGCTGCACAACGGCCTGAGCCCCCTCGGTCGGCAGGTCATCGCTGAGATGAACCGCGTGGGGATCATGATCGATATTTCGCACCCGTCGAAGGCCAGCATGCTGCAGACGGTCGCGTTGAGCAAGGCGCCCATCATCGCGTCGCATTCCGGCGTGCGTGCGATCTGCAATCACAGTCGCAACCTCGATGATGAACAGCTCGATGCACTGAAGCGCAATGGCGGTGTGGTGCAGCTGGTGGCCTTCAACAGCTACGTGAAATGCGACGCGGTGAAGAGCGCGCAGCGACAAGCAGCAATTGAGGCGCTGCGCCGCGAGTTTGGTATTACCGCGACGAGCAACCGCGACGTCACCGAGGCGCTCGAAGCGCTGCCTGACGCGCGCCGCAATGCGTACCTCGCCAAGCAGGAAGACATCACCGCACGCCGCTATCCCGCCGACCCTGCCGCCACGGTTTCAGATTTTGTCGACCACATCGACTACGTGGTGAAGCGCATTGGGATTGATCACGCTGGCATCAGTTCGGATTTTGACGGCGGCGGCGGTGTGGAAGGATGGCGCAGCGCGGCGGAAACGTTCAACGTGACGTTGGAGATGGTGCGACGCGGCTACACCGAAGCACAAATTGCACAGATCTGGAGCGGCAATCTGCTGCGTGTGATGGAGCGTGTGGAGGCTGCGGCGGCGGCGATGTGATGCACGGGCTTGCATGGGGGAAACGCCACTATGGCGTTTCCCGCCCCTTGCGAACCTGCGGCACCCCGTCGGTCATCCAACGCGGCGCCGGTGCATCCTTGAGATGGTGATCAAAGAACTGCCGCATGCGCACCTGGAAATCTTTTTGATTTTCTTTCTTGCCGAGGTGGTGCGGTTCGCCCGGATACGACAGCATGATGACTTCTTTCCCCATGCGGCGCGCGGCGGCATAGAACTCCAGCCCCTGCATCCAGTCCACCGCGCCGTCTTCCGTGCCGTGCAGAATCATGAACGGCACCCGAATGTTCTGCACGTTGTGCACGGGTGACTGACTTTCGTAGAGTTCCTTGGCTGTCCACGGGGTCGCGCCAGCGCCCATGCGGACCTGCCCAACCTCGCTGATGCCCTGCTGAATGGTGCCGCTGCTGCGATAGAGCGTCCCGTAGAAACTCATCAGGTTTGTTGGAGGCGCGCCCGTGACTACCGTGCGGAACATGTCGGTCTGCGTAAGGATGAACGACGACTGGTAACCGCTCCAGCTGTGCCCCTGCAGCCCGATGCGCACCGGATCTGCGTAGCCCATCTCAATCACCTTTTGCACGGCGTTCGTCACGCAGTCAAGCGCCGACGAACCCGGTTTGCCGATCTCGTATACGATGTCGGGCTGCAGCACCAGATAGCCGTTGCTTGCGTATGTCGAGATGTGTACTCGATCATCATACACAGGCATGCTGAAGGAATGGTGATTCTGCGACATCCTCTCGTAGAAGTACACCAGCATCGGATAGCGTTTGCCTGGCTCATAGTTGGCTGGCAACGTCAGCGTGCCCTGGAGGCGCTGCCCTTTGCTGTTTGTGTAGTCGACCAGCATTTTGCTGCCCCACGCGTACTCCACGAGGTGCGGATTGGCGTCGGTGACCTTGCGCGGCGCACTCAGCGCGCGATCACTCACATACCAGTCTGGATATTCGGAGAAGCTTCCCTGCGTGAACGCGACGCGCTGGCCATTGCGCGACGCGACATAGCCGCCCACTGCGCGATCCTCGAAGCGCAGCACCATTGGCTCCCTGCCGGGTCGTAGTTCATAGTAGCCGGATTTTTTTGTCCATTCACCGTACGCGCTGAGCACGATGGGCCTTGCCAGATCAATGCCCTGCTCGTCTGCGCTCCGTCGCGCGCCGTCGGCATTGCGCACGATGCGAAAACGAATCTGTTCCCGCTCGCCAACACCGCGCGTGAGATTCACAGCACGCGAGCCATCGAGCGCCAGCTGCCAGATATCGAACTGGTGATTCAACAGCACCGACTTGCCATCCGCACTCCAGCCCGCGACGCCGTAGGTTGGTAGCTCGTAGGCGTGATCATCGGTGATGTCGACGAATCGCGTAGGCGTCGACGCATCGACGATCACATCGGATCCGCGCTCCAGATCATACGCGTGCACGCGACCCTGCTCGAGATACAGAAACCAGCGACTGTCCGGTGAGGTGCCCATGGTGCGCGCCAATCCGCGTGCAATGAGCGTGCGCTCACCCGTGCTCATGTTCACCCGATAGTAGTCGGCCCGGCTGCTGCCCCACGCGACTTCACCACGATACGCGGTATCCACGCGGCCAATACCCCAGCGCTGGTTCACGGTCGCCTGCACCGACCGCATCGCACTGTCACCCAGCACGCGAACGCTGGCGGCAGGCAACTGCACGAGGGCCGGATACGTGCTCCGGCGTTCCTGGTTCAGCCGTACAATCTGCACGGACTGCGGATCAGCGTCCTTCCAATGCCAGACGTCAACATTCGGAGCGGGGTCGTCCGATTTCTTCGGCTCAACGTCCTGTTCCTTGACGCCAAGCAGCAGTGACTGGCCGTCCGGTGCCCAGCGCAGCGGTGCGAACTCGCTCAACACGTAGCCGGTGAGTGTACTGTTGCCCGCGGTGCTCAACGTGACCGTGCGTGCGCGTGTCGTGCCGGTGTCCAGGAACAGCAACAGCACGTTCTCTCGCTGCAGCTTGCCTTCCGGCGTGCTGCCCCGCAGCACCGCAAGTTGTGACCCCGTCTCGCTCCATGACAGTTGGGCATAGTCGGCGGCAGCGTCATCGAGCGCGCGGGTTTCGCCGGTGGCGAGGGTCAGCATGTAGACGCCGTTGCCCAACTGATTCGCGGCATCTACCGTCCACGCCAGATGTGTACCAGCCTCATTGAACGCGTACTGGCTCACATTGCCAATGTTGCGTGTGACTCCGGTGCGCAGATCGCGAACGATCAGATCGGCGCCGTCGTGTTTTGCGGAGGCAACCGCCTTCGCCGTGCGCACGGCGAGCGTCTGGCCTCCATTGGCGAACGCGAAGCTGGCGGCATTCGAGACACTGAATGTTTCTCCAGTGGTGAGGTCGCGGAGTTCGAAGGTGCGCTGCGATGCCGGCGGTGCCACACCGACGGGCCGAGGCGCACCAGGCCGCGGGGTAGGCGGGCTGATGAAGTAGCCTGCCCAGCGCGAGTCGTCACTGAATGCTGGCCCGGTGCCACGCGTGATGGTATGCACACGATCCATTGTCAACGAGTTCAGATGCAGCGCGCCGTCTCCTTCGTTTGGTGCGTAGGCGTACGAGATCCACGCCCCATCAGCGGAGAGGGCGGTCGATGTCACGCGCCGCCAGATGCCGTAGTCATCGAGCGACAGTACCTTGCGCGCCGCCGGTATTGCTGGTGCATCCGTCTGACCGGGCGCGATCGAAGCAGGCGCTTGTGCATGAAGCACCGCGCTGGGCGTCCACGCTGCGCATGCCGCCAACAACGCGCCGAACACGACCGTACGTGCGAGGCGCGCACACACGCGCCCGGGATGTCTGCGGGGAACGAACGACTGCATAACGGGGTCTCCGAACAGTGTCCAAACTGTGGTCGCGCATTCGGTGAGAGCCGACGCGGGGGAATGATGCGAAGTTACCCGCGGATGCGTTTCCGGGCTAACTTGCCTCTCCCACGCTCTGCTTCGGAGGACGCTCTCATACAACGCATGCTGCGCATCGCCTCGCTGCTCCTCGCAATTTGGTGGATTCTCAGTGACGGCTCCATCGCGGGCCTTGGCTTCGGGCTGATCGCGGTCGCGTTGGCGCTATTCGCGGCCCGCCTCATCCCGCCACCGATGCGTGCCCGCGGCACCGGTCTGACAGTACTTCGCTGGCGCGCGGTACCACGGTTTCTCGCGTACTTCCTGTCGCGCTCTCTCATTGCCGGTGTGGATGTGGCGCGCCGCACTCTGACTCCGCGAATGCCCCTGTCGCCTCGCGTGCTGGTGCTGCGCACTGAGTTGCCAGCCGGGCCCGCTCAGGTCTTTCTGATGGCTACACTGAGCTTGCTGCCGGGCACACTCGGCATGAGTGTCCAGCAGGACACGATCACGCTGCACGTGCTGGACGATCGGGACGATGCAGAGCGCGACATGCGGACGGCCGAAGGGTATGTGGGTCCGATGTTCGCGGCGGTGCAGGCGTGAGCGAGGCATTCGGCACTGTGCTGGACGCAGCGGCACTGGCGCTGTTGCTCACACTGCTCACCGGATTGTGGCGTGTGTATCGCGGTCCTCAGGCGGAGGATCGCATGTTGGCCGG
>JBGTOG010000298.1:0-2942 GCA_041742675.1 Gemmatimonadaceae bacterium
TGCCGCCCGCGTCGGCGATGGGCGCGCTCGCGCAGGCGTAGCTGGCACCGCGCGCCTCTCACTTTACCCGCCCCAAGCGTGAGACAGTGACCGTGTCACGACGGTCACCGCGGGCCAGGACAATGCTCAGATTGGCGCTTCCGAAGCCCAAGCCTGACGGCTGATACGCCAGCGAATCGCGCGTCGCGTCGAGCGAAACTCCGTGTACGCGTTGCACGAGTACGCGTTGCAGCGTGTCGCTGCCAGTGTGTACGGCTAGCGTGCCGTCATAGCGGTTGATTCGAACGGCGGTGCGCACACCTGCCGCGTTGGCGTGTTCGCGAGCCAAGGCGAGCGCATCACGTACCGCGCGCCCGGCCGCGCGTACCGCAAGGCGGTCTCGCAGCGATGCCATGGTTTGCATGCCGATGGCGAGCAGCACCGCCAGCAGGCACAACGCCAGCAGTTGATCGAGCAAGGTGAAGCCATCTCGCGTAGACACACGTTCCTCCAGTTGTTGTGGGATCACGTTATATCACCTGCAGAGGTGCGCGGCCTATCACCGTTTGCGTGCACGCGCCATCATCAGCTTGCAGCGCACACCCCTTGCCCGGAGCTCCGCATGACCGCCCGTTCGCTCGCCCGCACCGTCTGCTTTGGCGTGGCCGTCCTCATGGCCGGCGCTGGCTGTACGCAGCTCACCAATCCGGGCGCCGATGTGGAGCTGCAGCAGTCGCTGTACGATCTGCAGGATCTGCTCGTGCAGATGCGCGAGGAAACGGCGCTGCTGCAGTCGCAAGTGGACTCGCTGTCGTTCGTGGTCGCGCGGCAGGACACCTCATTGCGCAGGATCGCAAATCTCATCGGCGCGCCGGTCCCGTAATGGCGTGTTGGCTGTGACTCCGGACCGTGACGCGGTTCGTCTCTGTTTGGTGATGACGCTTCGTCCCGCTGGCGCGGGCGCTACATTCTACGCGACCACCGAAGGGCGGCGGTCTGACCCCGAGACACGGTACGTATGCGGATAGCTCTTTCCACCGGCGGCGGCGACGCTCCCGGACTCAACGCAGTAATTCGAGCCGTTGTGCTCTCAGCCCGCGGTCGCGGCTGGGACGTGCTCGGCAGCAAACGCGGCTACGCCGGACTGCTGGGCGACGATGATGTTGTGCCCCTGACCGGAGAGTCGGTGCGCGGCATCATGGCGCATGGCGGAACCATGCTGCGTACTACCAATCGAGGCAGTCCGTTTGCCTATCCGGTCCTGCAACCAGACGGCACGTACACAGAAGTTGATCGCTCTGATGAGATCATCGAGAACTCGCGCAATCTCGGTATCGATGCGCTGATCTCCATTGGCGGCGATGGTTCGCTGGCCATCGCGCAGCGCCTGGTCGAAAAGGGAATGCGCATTGTCGGGGTGCCCAAAACCATCGACAATGATGTGTCAGGTACGGTAATGACGTTCGGATTTGATACCGCCGTCAATACCGCCATTGAGGCAATCGACAAACTGCACACCACGGCCGAGAGTCATGATCGCGTCATGGTGTTGGAGGTCATGGGGCGCGATGCGGGCTTCATTGCGTTGTACGCAGGCGTGGCCGGAACGGCAGACGTGATTCTGGTGCCGGAGATTCCGTGGGCGATGGAGAAGGTGTGCGAAAAAATTCGTGCGCGAGATGCCAACGGGCGCCGGTTCAGCATCGTGGTGGTCGCTGAGGGCGTCGCCCTCCCCGATGGCGCGGTCGGCGTGATGGGTGAGTCGATGCCTGGTCAGGCCAAGCGGGTGGGTGGTGTGGCGGACATTATCGCGCGGGAGATTCAGGAGCGCACGGGCAAGGAGACACGCTCACTGGTGCTCGGGCATTTGCAGCGCGGAGGCTCGCCGACTGGCTATGACCGGCTCCTCGCCACGCGATTTGGCGGCGCGGCGGTAGAAGCGGTTGTCGCGAAGAAATGGGGACACATGGTGGCCCTGCAGTCGCCGCATCTGGTGACGATTCCGATCGTCGAGGTGCTCAAGGAGCCCAAGCGCGTCGATCCGTCGCATGACGTGGTCCGGACGGCTCGGGCGCTGGGGATCAGCTTCGGCGACTGCCCGGTGGACGAAAGCCCGTTCGCCTGGAAAGAAGAAATCGCGGAAGTTTTGGCTGCCGAAGACGTAATCTATTCCAGCGAAGTTTATTCTAGCGATGACGTGGAAGTCGACGCCGAGTTCACGCTCGAAATGGCCGAGGCGGGGACTGAAGAAGCGCTGATGTAAGCTATATGCGGTGGTTTGGGTCGTCGCACCCACTAGGGAATGTGGTTTCGCCAAATTATTCCCGCGATTTTTACAGCGCGCTCCACGTTCGCCACGATTTGCTTGTTGGCTAAAAATCGTCGTTGACTTTTCTCCAAATTGCATTGGCCGCGAGCTCCAAGAGTTTTGTGCGCACGATTGTAAAGCAATTTACGGGCGATTTCAGCAACGATCTTTGTGCCAAATCAAATTTTCAACCAATGCAAGGAACCGGGGTTCAATGGATGCTTTTGAGTCCTGATCATTTTCTTTAAAAATAGTTGCATGCGGTCTGCCCCGGGTCTACAATCACGCCACCCTAGAGATTTCCTAGGGACAATTCTTTTTTGGGAGACTGGCTAATGAACACGAAGCGAATCGCTTGCCTAGCGGTCATCATTACAATTCTCAATATTCCGTCGTTGAAGGCCGACAATGTCATCCTCACATTGGATCTACTCAATGCCGAACCATCGAATGCCGCGAGTGGAGGTTGCTGGCGGTTATTTGCCCGTAAGGTGGAAACGGGCTCAGCTCCCCAAGGAGATTTTGGTATTTCGGGTATTCGCGCCATCCTTGCCAATGTCGACATCAATTCCATTGGTTTTGCCATGGACATCAATCAACTTCCCGGTGGACCTTACACGAATACGTTGTCGAATGGCGCGATCGAACTTAACTA
>JBGTOG010000037.1:0-8669 GCA_041742675.1 Gemmatimonadaceae bacterium
TGCGCAGTGTCCTGTTCGCTGATGCTTCTGGTGGTCGCCTCGCATGGTTTCCAGTCGACGTCAAGCTTACCAAGCACGTTGTTTGAACAGCGTACTAGACAAGTGACGTTGCTGACCTCCAAACGGTAATACTCGATATTATTGGGTATGAGTAAGTCCGCGCCGTACGCCCGCATCGCCATCTCTCTCCCTCCGGAGGATTTGGAGGCGGCTGACCGGCTCGCCAGACAGTGGGATCGCTCCCGAAGCTGGGTCATCGCCGAGGCGGTGCGCCGTCTGGTCGCGGCCCAGCCGTCCACGGAGCCCCCGGGAGACCCATCCGCGCCAAAGCCCGGGCTCGGCGAGTCGCGACTTCTGCAACTGCGCCGGGACCTCGCCTTGACACCCGAACAGCGCGTCCGGCTCGCCGATGAGACGCTCCGCAACGCGCCCGCCTCGCCCGCACCGCCCGGCCCCCGTTTCTTCGATCGCTACGAGGATTTTCTCGACTGGAAAATCCATCGTGGTCGCACGCCGTGAGCGATCTCGATAACTACGAATCACGCGTCGCGCGAGTATGCAGCCGATTGAACGACGCCAACGCGCGCTACGTGCTCGTGGGTGCGACCGCCGTGCAGCTCTGGGGCACCACGCGTGCCACACAGGACATCGACATCCTCATCGAGCCAACGGTGGAAAAGGCACGTCGAGTGCTCGCGGCGCTCGGCACACTGGGCCTTGGCATAGCCAATAAGCTGGACGCCGAAGACGTTGCGACGCGACCGGTAACGATGGTTGGGGACATCCCCAATGTTGACATCCTTACACGCGCCTGGAATCTGCGTTGGGAGCAAGCACAACAGCATGCACAGTCGTTTGATGTTGAGGGCGTCTCAATCCCCACCGCGTCCATCGCAGACCTGATCGAGTCAAAACGAACCGGTCGCTTGCAGGACGCGGCAGACATTGAAGTGCTGGAGATCATTCAGCGAATGCGCGACTGATCGCACAGTTAAACGACGCGAAGTGTAGTGCGACTGAATGTTCGAAGATCACACATCCAATCGCACAAGCGCACCGTTGCGGGGTATACCACAGCTACCGCTGGCCCGCTTCGACTCAGTCCGAGCCGCCAAACGCCGCCGTCACGATCGGTGGGTGACATTTACTCCACAACGGGACGCCCATGCTGCAAACCGCTTCGACTCCTCTGCACGCGCTCATTGCACCGCAAACACCGCCGTGTATCTCGCTCTATCAGCCCACGCATCGCAATCATCCGGAAAACGGGCAGGATCCGATCCGGTTCAGGAATCTGCTGCGAGAGATCAGTCACTCGTTGCAGGCAAAGCATTCAGATGAAGACGTCGCTGCGCTACTCGCACCGCTCGAAGCCCTCGCGGATGACCGCGACTTCTGGAATCATCGCACGGACGGGCTCGCTGTGCTTGCATCGGCCTCAACGTTCGAAGTCATCTCGTTGCAGCGACCGGTGCAGCAGCTTGCAATTGTCGCCGACAGCTTTCACACCAAGCCGCTGCTTCGCATCCTGCAGTCATCCGATCGATTTCACCTGCTCTGGGTGAGTCGTCACGAAGCCAGACTGTTCGAAGGCAACCGCGATGCGCTCGATGAAATTGTGCTCGGTGGCGAACCTGATGAGCTTCCCGAGGCTGAAGGCGAGCAGATCGATGCGGACACCGAACGCTTCTTCCGCACCATCGACCGGCGCGTGCTCGAGTTACATTCTCGCCCCACTGGAATGCCGCTCATGCTGGCGACGCTCGGTGAGCATCAAACGATGTTTCGCACGGTCAGCCGCAATCCATTGCTGATCCCCGAAGGCATCGCGATGAACGTTGACGCGCTCGATATGAATGCGCTCCGCGCCATGGCCTGGCAGCACATGGAGCCTGTGTATCTGGCGCGACTGGCAAAGCTTGTCGACGCCTATCACACGGCAAGCGCCAATCAACTTGGCTCCGACGATCTCGAAGCGGTGGCCATGGCCGCCATGGCGGGCCGCGTCGGCACGTTACTTGTGGAGGCTGATCGCGAAATTCCGGGTCGCATTGATTCCGCGACGGGAGCCGTGGTGCACGCCGACGTCGCCAAGCCCTCGGTGGATGACCTGTTGGACGACATCGCCGAATCAGTGTTGCGCACGCAGGGCGAGGTGATCATTGTGCCGGCCGAGCGCATGCCCACCGATACTGGTTTGGCGGCGACGTATCGCTTTTGAGTTTTCGGAGGTTCAATACATGTCAGCAATCCAGATTCGCCTCGCGACGCGCGCCGATAAAACGTCGCTGCTGCGACTCATTGACGCGCACGCCGACTTTGAAAAACAGGCGCGTCCTACCGAAGAGGCGCGGGCCGGCCTCATGCGCCATGGCTTTGGCGACCACCGGCGCTTCTCCGCGTTCCTTGCCTCACTCGATGGCGAGGACGTGGGATACGCTATCACGTACGAGGGCTACGCCTCCTTTCTCGGGCGACCAACGCTTTATCTCGAGGACATTTTCGTGTACGAGACGGCGCGTGGGAAAGGCTTTGGCGGCATCATGTTCAAGTTCCTGGCCGAAGAAGCGGTAGACCGCGGCTGCGCTCGCATGGAATGGATGGTGGTGGACTGGAATGACAACGCGATCGGCTTTTACGAGCGGCGCGGTGCGAAACAGCTGTCCAACTGGCATACGTATCGACTGGAGGAACCGGAACTCACGGCGCTGGTGTCTGGCTCATAACGGATACGGCGCGAGTGACGCACCGTGCCGTTTCGAGGAGAAACCGCGAAGCGCGCGCGCCGCTGTGGCGCGTCGGGCAGGCGACCCGGTTGCTTAACCCGCTGACCAGTCTAGATTCCAACAACGCCCCAAGCGTGCGCCCAGCCGCGCCGCCAACGGGGCGTTTTTTGCGTTCAGGTGCTGCCTGCATACGCCGCCCACGATGGACGGCTACCGGATGGACGGGCCCGCTGCCCGCTCGCCGAGCGAGGCGCACGTTTCCAGGTTTTCGCATGTTCGATTCGACAGTTCGCACCGTCGTGGTGGTGGGTGCGCAGTGGGGCGACGAAGGCAAAGGCAAGCTGGTGGACGTACTCGCCGAGCGCGCCGACTGGGTGGTGCGCTATCAGGGCGGCGCGAACGCCGGACACACCGTACACATTGGCGACCGCTCATTCGTGCTGCATCAGGTGCCCAGCGGCATCCTGCACGGCGGCGTGCGCTGCGCGATTGGCAATGGCGTGGTGCTCGATCCCGAGACGCTCTTCCACGAGATCGATGGTTTGGTAACAAAGGGCGTTGATGTCGAAGGCCGACTCTACGTGAGCGAGCGCGCACACCTCGTGCTGCCGTATCACAAGGTCATGGATCAGGCGAGTGCGTCGTCGAAGGCCATTGGCACCACAGGACGCGGCATTGGCCCCGCCTACGAAGACAAGGTCGCGCGGCGCGGTGTACGCGTGCTCGATCTGCGCTGGCCGGAACGCTTGCGCGGGCAGGTGGAAAAGGGCGTCGCGCACGCCAATGGCATGCTGCAGGCATCAGGCAGCGAACATCGCGCGAGTGTTGACGACACCATGGCATTGCTCGAGAAACTCGCGCCGCGATTGCTCGCCGTCGCCGACGATGTGGGACTGTGCGTGCACACCGCCATCAAGTCGGGTGCGGCCGTACTGCTCGAAGGCGCGCAGGGATCGTTGCTTGATGTGGATCACGGCACGTATCCATTCGTCACGTCAAGCAATACCACCGCCGGCGGTGCCGCGATTGGTGTAGGCATTGGCCCGCGCGCGGTGCACGCTGCGCTTGGTGTGGTGAAAGCGTACACAACTCGCGTCGGCAACGGACCGCTGCCCACCGAGTTCGACGAACCGCTGCAGACACAGGTGCGCACACTCGGCAATGAGTTTGGTGCAACAACAGGTCGCGCACGTCGCTGCGGATGGTTTGATGACGTCGTGGTGCGTTACGCCGCGCGCGTGAACGGGCTGAGCGGTCTCGCCGTCACCAAACTCGACGTGCTCGATACACTCGATCGCATCGCCATCTGCACAGCGTATGAAGTAGACGGCGAGCGCTACACCGAGTTTCCCGCTGATGTCGCGCTGCTCGACCGCGCCGTGCCAGTGCTGGAATGGCACGATGGCTGGAAGACGGATACGACCACCGCACGCACGCTCGACGACCTGCCAAGTGCCGCGCGTGCGTATCTGGACCGTATGGAATCCCTGATCGAGGTGCCGATTGCGTATGTGAGCGTAGGAACGCGACGCGATCAGATCATCGAGGGTCGGACCGTCGGGGCATGACCGCGCACGATCACCCCTCGCTGCCTTCAGACGCAACGCTGCCGACAGATGAACCACTGCCGGCAGACAAAACGCTGCCATCTGGAGAAGCGCTGCCGGTGGACGAAGCACTGCGGCCAGACGAGCCACTGCACGTAGACCTCGCCATCGTAGGTGCGGGGCCGTGCGGTCTGGCGGCCGGTGTTGCGGCGGTGCGCGCGGGGCTCAGTGTCGTGCTACTGGATCGTGGTCCGATTGTCTCAGGCATCGCGCAGTACCCCACGTACATGACGTTTTTCTCCACGGCTGAACGGCTATCCATTGGTGGGTTGCCATTCGTGGTTGCTGGCGAAAAGCCGTCTCGTCGTGATGCGCTCGCGTACTACCGCGCGGTGGCGTCGCACTACGATCTGCCAGTGCGACAGTACGAAACGGTCAGCTCGATCAGTTCGATCGAAGGCGACGCGAGCAGTGAGCCGACGGAAACAATGGACCGTCGCTCCTTCATGAAACACAGCATTGGCGCGGATAATGAGGTGACAACCCGTCCGCCACGCTGGCGCATTCGGTCCACCATGCGCTCGGGCCGCGAACGCGCTGTGCTCGCACACGCCGTCTGCGTCGCGACTGGCTACTTCGGCCGCCCGAACATGCTTGGCGTGCCCGGCGAAACGCTGCCGCACGTGATGCATGGCTACACCGAAGGACACTTCGCCTGGCGCGAACCGGTGGTTGTGGTTGGCGGCGGTAACTCCGCAGTGGACGCCGCACTCGAACTGCTGCGAGCTGAGGCAAAGGTACACATCGTGCACTTCGCCGAGGACCTCGATCGCGGTGTGAAGCCATGGGTGCGCCCCGTGGTCGCCAATCGCATGCACGACGGCAGCATCGTGGCGCACTTCAATGCGCGCGTCACGGACATCACACCGGAGCACGTGGTCATCGAGGGACCTGAAGGCACTGAGCACATTGCCGCTACGCAGGTCTACCTGCTCACCGGTTACCTGCCGGAAACCGGGCTGCTTTCAGACCTTGGCGTGCCGATCGACGAAAAGTCCGGTGTGCCTGAACACAACCCGGACACAATGGCGACGCCGCTGCCGGGCATCTACCTTGCGGGTGTCATCGCGTCAGGATTTGATGCCAACAAGATCTTCATTGAGAACGGCCGAGATCATGGGGACATGATTGTCGCGCACCTCACCTCCAACTGAGTCGTCATGGCTGCGCAAACCGATGTGATGGACAAACTGGTGTCGCTGTGCAAGCGACGTGGCTTCATCTTCCAGTCCTCCGAGATCTACGGTGGCACAGGCTCCGTGTGGGACTACGGTCCACTTGGTGTGGAGCTCAAGCGTAATGTGAAAGACCATTGGTGGAACTCCATGGTGCGCAGCCGCGATGATGTCGTTGGTCTGGACGCATCCATCCTCATGCACCCGCGCGTGTGGGAAGCCAGCGGACACGTTGGTGGATTTGTTGATCCGCTCGTGGATTGTAAAGCCTGCAAAGGCCGGTTTCGCGCTGACAAACTCGAAGATGCGCGCTGTCCCAACAAGCCGAGCAAGCAGCCTGGCCAACATGAGACGTGTCAGCTCACGGAGCCACGTCAGTTCAACCTGATGTTCAAGACGTTCATGGGCCCGCTCGAGGAGAGCGCGAGCACCGTGTACCTGCGTCCCGAAACGGCGCAGGGCATCTTTGTGAACTTTCTGAACGTGCAGCAGAGCACGCGTCAGAAAGTCCCGTTTGGCATCGCGCAGATCGGCAAGGCGTTCCGCAACGAAATCACGCCCGGCAACTTCATTTTCCGCACGCGTGAGTTCGAACAGATGGAAATGCAGTTCTTCGTTGAACCCGGCACCGACATGGAGTGGTTCGAAACGTGGAAAGCCGCGCGCATGCAGTGGCACCTCGACCTCGGCCTCTCCGCAGACCGTCTGCAGTTCCATCAGCATGGTGCCGGCGAGCTCGCGCACTACGCACGCGCCGCGTTTGATGTCACGTTCGACTTCGGTGGCACACTCGGCTTCCAGGAAATCGAGGGCGTACACAACCGCGGCGACTTTGACCTCACGCAGCACCAGACGTTTTCAGGCAAAAAGCTGGAATACTTTGACCAGCCCAACAACAAGCGCTACGTGCCCTACGTGGTGGAAACGTCAGTCGGCGCCGATCGCGTCACACTGGCGATTCTCGTAAACGCGTACCGCGAAGAATCAGTCGAAGGCGAAGACGAAGGCCGCGTTGTACTCGGCCTCAAGCCCTCGCTTGCGCCAATCAAGGCTGCCGTCTTCCCACTCACCAAGAAGGACGGACAACCCGAAATGGCGCGCAAGATTGTGGACGACCTGCGCCCCGCGATGTCGGTGGACTACGACGAAGCCGGCTCCATCGGCAAACGCTACCGCCGGCAGGACGAGGTCGGCACGCCCTTTTGCATCACGGTTGACCCGCAATCAACGGGAGATGATACCGTCACGGTGCGCGAACGCGATTCGCTCGCGCAGGAGCGCGTCAACACGTCGCAGTTGCGCGCCTACCTCGCCGCACGTCTCGCGGGCTGATAAACACGATCGAAACAGCCCGCCGCGAATGTATTGAACCGCCGAGCGGGCACGTCGGAACACGGCGCTGTCGGTTGTCCTTTGCCACTTTGATGGCTCGCTCGCTGCGTACCTCAGCGACCCCAATAGCAACTATTTGAACCACAGAGTTCACAGAGTGCACAGAGGACTGCCACACATCAGTTAGCGTTTGCAACTCAGATCGATCACTCCGTTCCAACGAATGGGACCCGGGGCCGCTGCCACTTCATCCCGATGCAGTTCTCTGCGTCCTCTGCGCCCTCTGTGGTAAACGCAGTTGCGGTTGCAGTTGTAGTTGCCGTTGCCGTTGCAGTCCTCCGCGTCCTCCCTCGCGAACGCAAACGGGGGCGCAGGCGAGTCATCGCCTGCGCCCCCGTTTTCACATCCCTCTGCGACCTCAGAAATCGAACTTGAAGCCCGTCTGAATACGACGCCCGTAGAACTCGTCCTGCATCAGGCGCCCACGCACGCCCTGATAGAAGCGCAGCGGACGATTGTTCAGGTTGTTGGCTTCCACGAAGAAGCGCATCACCGGCGTGATCTGCACGCTGGCGTTGGCGTCGATGTCGGTGCGGCGATCCGCCCAACGGTCGAAGAACGCATCTTCATTGTACCCGCCCTCATTCGCGTCAAGGGACTCGGACTGGTAGTTCATGGCCACGCGGGCAGAGACGCGCGGACTGTCAAAGGAGACCGAGAAGTTGCCGCTGTGCTTGGCGGTGCCGAGCAGTGGGAGCGATTCTACATCGCGGCCTTCGATATCCAGCCCTGACACGTTGGAATCATTGAACGTGTAGTTCAGGTAGACACCGACATAGCGGAGCAGACCAGGCAGGAAGTCGAGCTGACGCTGGATGGCCGTTTCAACGCCGGTGAGCTGCGCTTCGGCACCGTTCCGCGGCTGGCTGATCCGCGAGAAGAGCAGACCCGTCACCGGATCAGTCGCCTGGAACTGTGTGAACTCGAAGATGAAATCCGTGATGCGCTTGTGAAACACGCCGACGGAGATCACACCGACATTTTCGAAGTAGCGCTCGGCCATGAGGTCGAAGTTCATGGCGCGCGTCGGCGCGAGTTCGGGATTACCGGTGGCGAGCTCGTTGTCGTCGAGGCTGATCTCGCGGTACGGCACCAGATCGAAATAGTTCGGACGCGCGATCGTGTTCGTCCACGCAGCGCGGAGCACGGTATTCGGTGCTGCGTCCCAACGCGCGTTGATGCTCGGCATCACATCCGTGTAGGACTGGCTGCCCGTCGTTGGACGCACGGTCTCTTCGTCTACGTCAAACTCGAAGCCATTGTAGTCGATATTCGTGTTCTCAACGCGCACGCCAGCGATCAAGCTGATGGCCGGTCCAAAGCGCTGCTCGACCATGCCGTAGCCCGCGGTGATACGCTCCTCGGCAGTGAAGTTGCCAGCGGCGTATTCGTCAGGCCGATCTTGCGTGGTAAACAACGCCGTGTTGCGGAAGTCCAGTCGGCCCAGAAACTCGGGTGTGGTAAACTGTCCGTACTGGTAGTTGCCAGCGAGATTGTTGCTGACTGAGAAATCGTCGTTGGCATTGGTCGTCAGATTGGCAAACGCGCCTGAGGAGACGGGCGCCGCGCGCAGGAAGCTGTTGTCACGCAGCTTTTCCTTGCCGCGATAGCGACCACCAACTTTCACGCGTGTCGAGTTGTCGCCTTCGCGCAGCGGCAGGAGCAGATCAATCCGACCGTTCTGGTCTTCATCCTTCGTGTACGAATCCTCGAACTCCATGCGCCGGAACGTGAACGCGGATGGCTGCAGGGCTGTCGGATTGACTGGA
>JBGTOG010000339.1:0-1604 GCA_041742675.1 Gemmatimonadaceae bacterium
CAACGCGTCTCCCGCGCCGAGGTCCGCGTGCGACTCGACGCCGACGCGCCACCGTATGTTGCCGGTCGCATAGGACGCGGCTTCCTGCTGCTGTGCGGCATCACGCACACCGACACCGACGCCGAGCTGACGTGGATGGCCGACAAGATTGTGGGGCTGCGCGTGTTTCCTGATGCTGACGACAAGTTGAATCTGGGGTTGCTCGATGTGCGCGGCGCGGCGCTGGTGGTCTCACAGTTCACGTTGTACGGCGACGCGCGCAAAGGGCGCCGCCCAAGCTTCATTGACGCCGCGCGCCCGGAGCTGGCCATCCCGCTGTACGAACGTTTTGTTGTGCTGCTGCGTGAACGAGGTATCCCTGTCGCCACCGGCGAGTTCGGTGCCATGATGGATGTCGAGCTGGTGAACGATGGTCCGGTCACACTCTGGCTGGAACGCGAAGCAACCACGTCGCCCGACTGAATCCTTCCAACCCGCTCTACCGTGACCGCTGCTGTGCTCCGCTCCAAGTCTCGCCGTGCCATGCGTTCGCTCGCCGCTCGTGTGTTCGACCAGCGCGCCGTGCGCGTACTCACGCTGCTGATGGCCGTCTCCACGACCGCTCCGATGGTGCGTGCGCAGGCACCTGCCGTACCCCTCGCGCGCGACGCATCCGCCAGTGAACGCATGGAACAGGCGGAGTTCGCCTGGGCAGCCGGTGACTATGTGCGTGCGCTGAGCGGACTGGCAACAATTCTGCGCAGTGATGATGCAAATGCGTATCGCGAACAGATCGCGCTGCTCACGGGCGAGAATTGGCACACCTCACTCGTCGCAGAGAATGCGCGTGCGCCGCGCTGGTCTGCAGATGGCTCACGCATCGCGTTTGAAGTCGGCGCGGGTGCTGCTCGCGTGACGCGCGTGGTGAGTGCGCGCGAAGGGTTCCCGCTCGTTGCAGAAGTTGGAGCCGGTGGACTGGTGTTCTCGCCCGATGGTGCGCGCGTGGCGTACATCAGCGGGCAGGGAGCTGACTCACGTGTGATGGTGCGCGTGCTTGATGGCGGCACCGATGCAGCGGTGGCCATGCCGGGATTGGTGCCTGCACAAGTGACGTTCGCGCAGGATGGTGCACTGCTGATTGTCGCCGCCGCCACCGACAGCGTGCGCACGCGTCTGTATCGCGTGGCGCAGGGCGCGGCGCCAACACGCATCAGTCGTACTGATTCCGTGGTGTCCGATGTGCAACTCACGCGCGACGGCGCATACGCGCTCTACGGCGTCGGCGGACGAAGCCCCGTGCAGATCGGCACAGGTCGCGGTTTTGCCGGAGCACCTCCGGGCCGGCAGTTCGCGCTGCTGCACCTGGCGACAGGCGTTGAGCGTGTGATCGACGGCGAAAGTCCTGTGCTTGCTGCAGGCAGTCGCGCGCTGGCCTATCTCTCACGCGCCGATGGTACCACGCGCGTTCATCACTTCGTGCTCGGCCCCAACACCGAGTCGCGCGTGCTGCACAGCACCACCGAGCCGCTCACCGGCATCGCCATAACGCCCGATGGTTCACGCGTCACGTTCCAGCAAATGCCGCGCGAAGACTGGGAGATCTATACCGTTTCTGCTGACAGCAG
>JBGTOG010000378.1:0-19564 GCA_041742675.1 Gemmatimonadaceae bacterium
GCCGGGCCCTCCACGGCCCCCACCGCCCTGGGCGGCTGACGCATCAGGTGACGAGCCGCCGCAGCCAGCGGCGGCGGCAAGCGCGAGACAAACCACAAGGGACTGAACTGATATCAAGAAGCGCATTGGCACGAAATAGGACGTCAGAAAAACAGGCACGCTGCGAAGTCTCGGCAGCACGCCCGTGACACTGAGTTATACGCGCCAGATGCGTGTGGCGTTCACTCGCATGCAAGGGAACTTTTTGCGCGTCAGCAATCCGCCGAGGTCGGCCGAAGCGGGCGCCCGTCGAGCCGCATCGCGCGCACGTCGAACGAGGTCGCGCGCAAGTCGAGACAATACCTGGCGCCTCGGCTAGTCTGGCGAGAGCGCATAAATCGCGCGAATCTTTTCAAGCAGTGCTGCCGTGTCCACGTGCAAATCCTTGAGCAGACCGTCGTGCAGATCGTAAACCCAGCCGTGCACCTGCGGCGTGCCACCCTTCAGGTAGGCTTTCTGCACCACCGCCATCTTCAGCACGTTGCGACACTGTTCGAGCACATTCAGCTCAACCAGCCGATTCGTGCGACGTGTCGCATCGGAGATAACGTCCAGTTCGTCGGCGTGCAGTCGGTACACATCGCGAATGTTGCGAAGCCACGGATTGAGCAACCCCAGGTCCTGTGGCTGCAGGGCCGCCTTTACGCCGCCGCAACCGTAATGTCCGCACACCACGATGTGCTGCACCCCCAGCGTGCCCACCGCGTACTGAATCACGGACTGCGAGTTCAGGTCGGTGTTGGGGACGAGGTTGGCAATGTTTCGGTGCACAAACAGATCGCCCGGTTCCAGACCCGTGATCTGATTGGCCGGTACGCGACTGTCGGCGCAGCCAATCCAGAGCCAGCCGGGCTGCTGATCGGCAGCGAGACGCGCAAAATATTGCGGGTCATTTTGTGTGCGCTCAGCGACCCATTGCTGATTGTTCTCAAAGACCTGACTGTAGGTTGCGGGCACAACACGCTCCGGCTGGAAGGATGAGTGAGTAACTTACCGGATGAACAGGAGCTCTGACGTTCACGTGCCGACGGAGACACGCGACGTGCGCCCACCGTCGGTGCAGCGTACACCGGTGTCGCGATTGCTCGGTCGCGCGCTGTTGCTGCGCTGTCCGCACTGTGGAGGACGCGGGATTTTTGCGTCGTTCTTCGCGCTCAAGCCCAATTGCCCGAGCTGCGGCCTGCGCATTGAACGCGGTGAGAGCGACTACTTCGTAGGCGCGTACCTGTTCAATCTCATCGCGGTTGAGCTGATCCTGTTTTTCTGCGTGTGCGGATTCGTGGTGGTGACATGGCCCGATGTGCCGTGGGATTTACTGACATGGGTGACGGCCGTGCTCATGCTCTCCGGCTGCTTTCTCTGCTATCCATTTGCCAAAACCACATGGCTGGCTGTGGACCTGGCGATTCGCCCGCTCTCTGATGACGAACTACGCTGGCACCGCGAAGGCGGCGCGATTGGCGATCGCGAGCTGCCCCACGTCTGACGGCAGTGCATTCTGACGTCGTGCCCACGGCACGGGTGTGGTGTCGTCAGGCAGCTGCAATCTGCCGCTTTGAGCTCGCTGTGCAGCGCCGGGATCCGGCCAGCGTGTTGTACGCGCTTGTCTTCCTGTTGCTCACCTTCGGTTTTGTCAGCAGCGGCGCCATTGAGCTGGTGCGCGAGCGTGCGACGATGCCTAAACTGGCGCCGCTATCCATCGCGCTGGCTCTGAGTGGCCTGACGGCGTTCGGACAGGTCATCTCCACAATGATCGTAGCCAGTGCAGTTTTGCGTGATCGCGCCGTCCGCACGCACGAGCTGCTGTGGACATCGCCGGTGATGCATAGCGCGTGGGTTACCGGGCGGTGGTGTGCGGCGCTGCTGGTAATGGGTGGGGTGCATAGCGCGCTGATTGCTGGCGTCTGGTTGGGCGCCATGGCACCGTGGGTGTATCGCGATGTAAGCATCGCTGAACTGGCGGCGCGAACACTTTGGCCCTGGTTCACGGTCACCGTGCCCACGACAGTGGCGGTGGCGACGGTGCTGACCGCGGTGGCCGTACGCACCCAACGCCTCATCATGGTGCTGGCGGCCGCCGTTGCGCTGCTGTTTGTATGGCAAGGGTGCGAGTCGGTGGTGAGGCCATGGGTGCAACAGGTGAGCGTGCTTGCGAGCGCGGGTCGCACAAATGGCGATGCCGCGGTGGCGGGTCGCGCAAACGGCGATGCGGCGGTCACGGTCGCCGCTCGTGGCGCGGCAGTGCCCGTACGCGTGCAAGCAGCGGCCATGATCGATCCGTTTGGTACGACAGCGCTGCAGGTGGTCACGGCGCCGTGGAGTGAATCGGAACGCCTCGCGCGCCTGGTACCGGTGGGTGGACTCGTGGGAGCCAGCCGTGCGCTGTGGGTGTGTCTCGCCGCTGTGGCGGCGCTGATTGCGCTCCGGTCGCCGCCGCATCGACTCACACCGGTGCACAGCGCCAGGCAGCCTGCACGCGCGGCAACAGCAACAGCAACAGCAACAGCCGCCGAGCGCACGCCAATGCTCGCCAGCATCGCGTGGCCACGGTGGATCGGCATTGCCGCGTTCACTGCGCGCTGGACATGGAACGATCGCGGGTGGATGCTCGTGGGAGCACTTGGCGCGCTCAACGTGCTATCGCATGTCGCTTTCGCTGCCGCGACCGAGTTGCGTGATGCGGTGCAGCTACTGGCGTTGATTCAGGAGCACACGCGGCTGTTCCTGATCGTGCTGGCCACGATTTACGCTGGCGAGCTGCTGTGGCGCGATCAGGACGAGCGAGTGGCAGCGCTGGTGCAGAGCGCGCCGGTATCGTCGTTTGAACTTGTGGGCGGACGCGTGGTTGGCCTTTTTGTCGCGCAGGCGATGCTGGTTCTCGCACTGCTTCTTACGTCGTGGACGGGAGCGCTCGTTCGCCACGAGCCGCCCTCACTGTTCATCCTGCTCGTTCTGGGCGCACTCTGGCTGTGGCTGCCGTTTGCACAGTGGCTTGTGCTGTCGCTGACGGTACATGTGCTCGTGCGGCACAAGATCATCGCGCACTTGCTGTTGATCGCCGGCTGGGTGGCCGCGGTCGCGCTCGACGCCAATGGCGCCGTATCGCCGTGGATACGCTTTGCCGATCCACCCAGCTTGCGGCCTGATATGCCCGTACCACTGGGCGATGCCATGTGGCGCGCTGCATGGTGGAGCACCGTGAGCGCCGCCCTGCTGGCGATCACGGTGCGCGCGTGGCGACGCGCTACTTCTCCACGATGATCAGATATGCGGAGGACGCCCAGAACGTGGCCGGGTTCGTGATGCGAATACTTGCGCCGCGAAATGATCCATCGCTGTCCTTGCGTTCGGCTTCGACGAGCGCGTGATCATGGCGCGAGACGATGCGGTAGCTCTTGTCCTGACGCGGCAACGGAATGGTGATCGTTTCGCGCTTGTCGGCCAGCGTGAAGAACGCCTCGTCGAGTGTGCGCGCTGGAACCAGTGTGCGACCGAGCCGCACGACCAGCAGCGCGCGTGATCCCCCTTCCTGTGTGACAAGCTTGCGATCCAGCAACTGTTGTTTGGTGCCGACCGTGTAAAACACGCGATTGGCCTGGCTCTCCACTTGCCGCACGGTATCAGTCAGCGCCGATTTTTCGTACACCAGCTGCACATTGGCTTCCCGCAGGTTGCGCATCTCCGTCTCGAACTCGGCGATCTCACGATCACGCAGTTGGAGGCGGGCCTGCAAATCGGAAAGCAGCTGCGATGTGGCCGAGGTCTCGCCGCGCAGCGCTACCACGGAGTCTCGCGCGCGCGTCAGTTCCGACTGCCGTGCATTGAGTCGCTGACGCAGCTGCTTCAAGCGCTCGAGGATGTCATCCCGGGCGGCGGCAGCCTGCTCACGACCGGTCTCGTCACCGCCGGCCTGAGGCTGCACCTTCGACGTCAGTCCGCGTACCTGCCGCAGTTCCGCGTCGATCTGATCTGCAAACTTGCTGGCCTCGGCCAGTTCCGTGACGGCCCGCTCGCGGTCGGCATCGGCACCGCCCACGATCACCGCCAGCGAATCGCGCTCGGCCGTGGCCAACGCCAACTCCGTGGCCAGACGCTCGGCTTCGGCGGCTGCCTTGTTGTCAGTGCAGCCATTCAGCAGAAAAATCGAGACCAATCCCAGGCACAAAGTCGCGCCGCGCGGCGCGAAGGGCTGGCGGAAACCGGATTTGGGGTGAAACATGGAGAAGTCGGAGCAAGGGAAACAGATCGGGCGCAGCCGCAGCGCACCGTTCCGATCAAGGTGATGTGAGGAACCCCGCGAACGTATCTCCCATGTGGCGGGGATGGAAGTGTCACAGGTCACCCGGAGGCCAGGAATGCGTACGCGGCCGCATGTGTATCTGCTGCTCTGCCTGATTCTGCCGCTCGCGGGCGCGTCGGCCTGTCGGCACAGTGTGCCAGTTCAGACCACTCCAGAGCTGCGCGATGCGCCGCCCCGCGAGTCGATTGTGCTGCTGATGCCCTACGTAGAATCTGACGTGGTTCGATTGCTGCGACGCACGTTCGTGCAGGCGGGACTGCTTTCGGCAACCCAGGATCCCGCTGACCGATCATTGCGCGTGGATCTCGGCGCCGAGTGGTCGGATGTGGCTGAACTGCGCGAGTGGCAAATGAACATTCGCTTCATCGCGGCCCCGTGGGGTGGTACGCTGCTCTCGATTCGAGCCACAGAGCTGCGCACGTTGTACTTCATGGAAGACAACGATGTGCAACCGCTCAACAGCTATTCGCGCGTCAGCACCGTATCAAACAAGTCGCGCGGGCCAGCGCGTGATGCGTGGCGCAATCTCGAAGACATTGCCTCGGCGTTGGTGAAGGCCGGTGGCGCGCCCTTGCCAAGTCCAGCGCGATTCGCGGGCCGCGCCGCACCGTAGCGGCGTCAGCACTTGCCTTGTTTGTGGTCGACGGGGGTGCAGGCAAAGCTGCCGTCTGACCAGAGCCCGCGTTTGTTGCGCCGCGCGTCGGCCACGGCGTCGCGAATGCGCTCGATGTAGCGCACGTTGGGCGGGAAGACGACAGCCAGCGCCCAACCATCGTGTGCCTGCGCGAGATTGATGTGGGTGCCACCGATCGCCGCGGTCCAGACGTGCGCCAGCGTGCGACCATAGCGGTCCTCCCGCTGCACGTCATGCTCGAGCCACACAGTGTCGCCACGCTGAACGCGCGCACGCAGCGCATCGCGTGCGCGGGCACCGAATGGGCTTTGCGACATTTCCGGTGCATCGAGCAGCAGCAGTCGAATGCGGCGTTCGTCAGAGCAGCGCAGCGAATCGCCGTCGGTGACGGCGGCGACGCGGCACGGTTCGCGCGGCGTGAGCTGGGTGCGACGTTCAGGTGGTGTGCTGTCATCAGCGCGCTCAGTGCGTGGAGACGTGTCACACGCCAACACGCACGCTGAGAACACTGCGAGCACGGCGCGCTCGCAACGAGTCGGTCTCACAGCCATCCGCGCCACCGATACACAACGAGTCCTACGGCTTCATGCAGCGCTGCGCGCAGGACGACAAGTCGCGCGGTGGGCGTACCGAGACGCGTGAAGGCCACGTTGCGCGAGGTCGCCGGGGCACATGTCACGGTCAGTCCCGTTGCTTCCAGCGCCGCGCACGCACGCGTCGTGTGCAGCGGTGAGGTGACCGCGCGCACGTGTGTCCACCCGCGCGTGCGCGCGTACGCGGCGAAAGCAAGACTTTCATTGTACGTGTTGGA
The DNA here is from genome assembly GCA_041742675.1 of Gemmatimonadaceae bacterium. Taxonomy (GTDB): domain Bacteria; phylum Gemmatimonadota; class Gemmatimonadetes; order Gemmatimonadales; family Gemmatimonadaceae; genus JAABRT01. The sequence goes on from JBGTOG010000378.1 coordinate 5,785, forward strand.
AACGTTGGTCACGCTGTGCAACTGCACGCCGCCGCCCAGCAATGCCGCGATGCGCTGCTGATCGGGTGCGGTGCTCACCGCACGTCCGCGAATAAGGCGCGTCTGCTCCGATACGAGAACGTGCGGCACACCAAGCACGCGCGCGTCGTCAAGACCACTCACCAGTCGTGTAAGGCCGACGTCGGCGATGTGGCCGGCATCGGTCATGGCGGCGGAGAATACCACGATCGCGTCAGGCCTTTCGCCGTCAGCATCGGCGCGCAACAGTGACAGCGCCGGTCGTTCGACGATCGGTGTAAACATCACAACTAACAACAGCACGGTCGCTGCAGCTGCGGCGATCCACAGTGCACGTGCCGCGCGTGTACACGCGATCACTGCGCCAAGCAGCAGGGCGAGGAGACGGAGGGCACTGTCTCCCACGCCGGTTGCGTCCGAAAGGCCAAGCGTGAGCGCGATCTCCATGGTGCCAACAGCCAGCGCCGCGCCACCAACGGCCACTGTCCAGCCACGGACGCGTCGCTCAGGAAATACTTCGCTGCGGTTCATGGTACCTGCGGCACGGCGCATCGCCATGCGACGTGCGACGGCTCAGTCGCCGTGATAGGCCACACTGTAGCCGCCCGTTTCGGATATGCGGATCGTCACCAGTTGCGGCAGTGACGCTCGCAAGTTGCGCCATATCCAGATGGCAATGTGTTCGCTCGTCGGGTTGTCGAGTCCCGGGACGTCGTTCAGTACCCGATGGTCGAGTTGCTGCTTGATGGGAGCCCAGGCCGCATCAATGTCAGCGAAGTCGATCACCCATCCGGCGACTGGATGTATGGGTCCGCGCAGTGTGAGCTGCACGCCAAAGGTGTGTCCATGCATGCGGCCGCATGGATGACCGTCTGCGACATGCGGTAGAACGCGCGCACTGGCGAGCGAGAACTCGGCGGAAAGCTCCGCCTCAGGCGTGGAGACGTGGCTCAGGGGCGGATAACAGGCATGGATTCGTGCAGCGAGTCGCGCACCGCATCGAGGTAGGCGAAGACTTCGGCGTGCCGCGTGGCAACCAGATCGCCGTCAATCACGCGACGCACACCCTTCCACTGCTTGACCAGCGACGACGATTTCTGATCGAGCGTGCTTTCGATCACCTGTTTCTTGCTGGTGCTGGCGTGAATGAATCGTCCTTCGCCGACATACATCCCGATATGCGTGATGCGTGAGCCTGTACCGAAAGTCAGCAGGTCACCCGGCTTCATTTGCGTGCGGTCCTTGGGAATCGCGCGCCCCATACGCGCCTGTTCCTGCGCGGTGCGGGGGAGCGAAATATCAAAGGCAGACAGCACGTATTTGATCAGCGCACTGCAATCGAGTCCACGTGCGGGATCATTGCCACCGAGCACGTACTTGACGCCGAGATTTTCGCGGGCGCGCGATACGAGAGAGTCGCGCAGGGCCCCCACGGATGCGGTCAGCCCCGCGAAGGCGCGGGGGCGCGCGGCGTCAACCGCAAGGCGAGGCGCGGCCGCATTGTTCGTTTCGAAGGCATCGGGGCGCGAATCGCCTGCCGATGAGGCACCAACCTGAGCGTCCAGCGGCGTCGTGACCACGGCGGCTGCCAAAGCAACGGCGAGCGCAGGGCGGGTCAGGCGCGGGCGTGCGGGTCTTGAAGGCACGTCTGGCGAGTGAGGGGGTTGGACAAAGCACTGCTGATCGTCCGCAGGCCAGGGAGTGGCAATCCTGAAAGCTACCGTGCGAGGGGGGCGGCCGTCACCCCCACGGCCCATTGATTTCTCCGATAGATTCGAAATCGCCATCATTCTGCGTCTCATTTCTCCATCTGTGACCACTTTGCGCCGTTTGATCTACAGGGCCGGAGCCCTGCTGAGTCTGCTTGGGGTCGCAGTCGGACCGACCCCTGCGCCGAGCGTTTCCGCCCATTCGACGGCTACGCCTAGCGTTTCTAGGCCTTCGGCGACCGCCCAAAAAACGACTCAAGGCCCGTCCAGCGTGCAGGACCTCTCCAGTTTTGGGCACGCATCTGGTGCTCCCGACGCGCGCATCGAAATCGTTGAATTCATTGATTTTGGCTGCACTCAGTGTGCGCGGTTCACTGAGACAACCTTTGCCAGCATCGAAGACGAGTTCATACGGACCGGACTGGTTCGTTGGCGAACGATTGCCTTTGCCAGTGGACGCTTTCGACATTCGGCGTTCGCCGCCGAGGCCGCCGAATGCGCCGCCGAACAAGGGAAGTTTCCGGGGATGCAGCGCGCACTGCTCGCGCGTCAGTCCGAGTGGAGCACGATCGGATCGCCCGTCGAGGCGTTGGCGCGAATCGCTCGTGCCGCAAACCTGGATGGAGTCGCCTTTGATGCGTGCGTGCGCAGCGAGCGGCACCGCGCACGGGTGCGCATCCACAAGACCGTGGCGCTCGCGCAGAAGATCTACGGCACGCCAACGTTCCTGCTTCCCGGCGGCGGCCGCGCGCTCGGCGCATTGCCACTGGATCAGTTTCGCTCACTGGTGCTGGCGGAACTGGCCGCGGGCAACACCGTACGGCCGGATACACTGTCTGGGCGCTGACGTCGCTGCGTCACGCTGCCCCCACTACTTCCCCACTTGTGAGGAGTTCGTCGCATGAACCAGCAGTCTGCTGAAGCGATCGTTACCATCGCCGCGCTGGCGGCGCTGGCAGATGGGGCAAGCGAACAAAGTGAACGCGATCAGATCAGCGCCGCGGCCTCGCGTCTTGGGGTCGCTCTCGATGACATCGTGCTCGCGGAAGGAGTGAGCCCGCCAATGGCGGCGGCTCAGGTCGCGCGGCGGCTCATGACCGCCGAATCACGCGAGGCGGCGTATCAGGTGGCGCTGGCCGTATGTCACGCCGATGGCTACGCCAACACGCAGGAAACGATGTTTCTTCGCAGCCTTGCGCAGTCGCTTGATGTCGTGCCGAACAAGTTTGATGCGGCGTCTGTGTCAGCGGTTGGCGCGGTGGAGACATGGCTGGCGGGAGGAGCGGGAGCGGCTGCGTCGGGCGCAAATGGTGCATTATCCCCGGCGTTTGCCTTCGCGGCCGGTGGTGAATCGTCGACGAATGCGCGCGGCGGTGACGCAGCGTCACTCGACGAATTCATCCTCGATCAGGCAATGCTGACGGCGGCACTGGAGCTGTTGCCGGATCGGCTGGCGAACATTGGCATCATTCCATTACAGATGCGACTGGTGCACACCGTTGGCCAGCGCAGTGGAGCGCCCGGTGACACGCCACACGTGAAAGAGTTGATGGCGACACTCGGCATCGGCGTGGTGGCGCAGGTGATGGAGTCGGTGGTGCGCAAGGCGATTGGCGGCGTGGCGGGCGGCTTGCTCGGTGGCCTGTTCGGTGGCGCGGCCGGAGTGGCGGCAGGTGGTGCGGTGACATTCGCCACCACGTACGCGCTGGGCCATGCGGCGCAACAGTATTACGCGCAGGGGCGCACAATGGACCGTGCGCAGTTCAAGGCACTTTTTGAACAACTGAAGACGGACGGGACGCAGATGTATCCACGCGTGCAGTCGCGAATCGCCGAGCTGGCGCGCGGCAATACGCTGGCGTCGATCATGCAGTCGGTGCGCGGGATGGCGTAGCGTCGCACGGGCGCAGTTGCTACTGCCCTACGCGGAACCACCCGCCATCGGTGCGCCCCTGCACACCGGGGTTGTACATCTCCAGCGCCTGCGCCGGTGGCCGAACAAAACGCCCTGACGTGGTTGCGCGCGTGAGATAGCTGGCCGTGTGCGAGCCAGGCCACAGGTAGCGTGCGAAGAATTGCACGCGATCGTCGTGCAGTTCCGTGTGGTTCCACCGTGTGCTCCAGCCCCACGATGCAGCGTCTTCATCCAGCGCTTCGGCATCAGCACTTCGCAACGCAGCAACGCTCGCAGCCGCCATCAGCGCCGCCGTTCCAGAGGCGTTCCGGAGCGATGGATCGACTACCTCCAGGCCGGCGGGGAGCAGATCCTCGAGTGCAACAAAGTCGCGCGCAAACGGCGCCCGCACGCGCAGCACGACGCGCACCAGATCGCCAGCCTTCGCTTCGGTGATGCGTGTACCGTCTGACGCGCGCTCATACCACCGCTCCACCGTGAGGCCGCGTGCGTCGGGCGTGACGGGTCGCGACTGCGACACAGTTTCGACTTCGAGCGCGACGTACGTTCCGCCTTCGCTTGACACGCGCATCGCGAGCACGATCGAATCACCGAGACGCGACAGGTAGGATGCAGCTGACAGCATGGTGTCCGCGACTGAGCCGGCTCGTGCGGTAAGCGACACGGGCGCGATGCGTGAGCGGTCGGTCGTGTGTGACGCAACAATGCTCGCCGGCGTGGTGAGCGAAGCAATCGCAAACGGGGCGATCGCGTTCGATGTCCACGCAATGTCTTGCGTGTTGCACCAGAAACCGAGTCGTCCGGTGCCGCGGTGAACGAGTCGCTCCACCAGTGCGCCGAGTAGGGGATGTTCCGGCTGCATGATGCGAGTGGCCGCAGCCAGTCGTGCACCTCCGCGCAGCGTGGAGGGGACGTCGCCCGCGTTGAACGCATCTGGAAGGTCGACGAGCGCTCCCGCCGTCCGGACGTGATGCCATGCGTTGCTCAGCATTTCCGCCGCACGGGAAGGATCGCCGAATTCGTATTCGTAGTGTGCGTACCAGGCGCGATCCTCCCACGCGAGTTGCGCGGCCTGTGTACGGAGCCGCGCTTCGGCCTCGGGCAGGGAATCTCCCAGGCGACGCAAGAACCAGGCGCGTGAGAGATCGGTGGCGAGTGCATGACGTTCGAGGTATCGCTGATCGCGCACCGAGCCATACCCACGCCACGTGGTATCGATCGACGCCGTGCGCAGGAAACCACCAACGCGCGTGAGCAATACCGTTGACTCGCGCAGCGCTGCATCGCGCGCGTCCTGCAATGCGATCCCGGCGTATGCGGTCAGCCACACTGATGTCATCTGCGCGAACGGAAACACGCGAATGCTGCCGTCAGCGTTTACCCGCTCCTCGATCTGTACGATCAGCTGCTGCGCGCGATCATGAAGAGCCAGCGAGTCCACACCAAGTTGCGCGCCGGCACGTTGCACCTGCAGCGTGGCTACGATGGCCCGCAGTGAACTCGCCAACTGTTCCGTGAGCGGGTACGGGTAAGCGAGTGCGTAGTCTGCCGCTTCGCGCATGTACGCCAGCGCGCCCGACCCAATGCGCAGCCGAACGCGTGTGCGCACGGTGTCGGTGCCGGGCGGGAGTGCGAGCGAGAGCAGCTGCGGTGCCTTTACACTGGCGCTCAGCGAGAAGGTTTGCGGGCGTCCGGTGGGTCGTACGGGCAAGGTGAGGCGGACCGCGTCGGAAGCATCAGCGGCGACGGCGTGCATTTCGAACTGCACGGTACGCGGCTGCGCGAACGGGTCGTCGGCGAACTCCGTGTCACCCGATCGCTCGGGGATGCGCCAGGACGTGCGGATCGCTTCGCCACGGGTTCGTGCCACCGTGCGGATCTCGCGCGGCTGACTGTCGAGTATACCGATGCCGTGCATTGATACCGTCACCGGTCGGTCGGCACCATCAGCGGTACTGACAACCGCTCCGGCAGAGAGACTGTCGCCGCCGCGAACGAAGCGGGGCAACGCCGCTCGCACCACCAAGGGTAGGAATGTTCTCAATGAATCCTGTGCCACGCCACTGCGATCGGTGCTGTCGACGGCGAGTGCGAACAGGCGATACGAGGTCACGTTGTCGGGCAGTTGCGCGCGATATGTCACCACGCCGCTGCTGTCGGTTTGAAGGTTTGCTGCGAAAAACGCCGTCGCGCGGAAATCACTGCGCACCTCCGCTGCCATTGGGGCCGCTGCCGCGATGCCGCCCGCAGCGGCGAACCCGGAACTCCGCAGCAGTCCGGATTGAAAGTAGACCTGATAATCATCGAACCAGGCGCCGCGCAGCCGGTTCAGTCGATTCGAACTGCCGCCGTCGCGACTGAGGTAGCTGAGCAGCGAGTGCGGTTGCAGCTCGTATCGCACTTGTGCGAACCACCGGTGGTACGGATCGGGGGGACTGTATCCCGACAGCGAAAGATTCGCCTGATCGACCGCCCACACGGTCACGTTCGACACAACGCCAGCGCCGTCTTGCCCACGTACCTGCACCGTGATCTCCGCCGTATCACGGGGGCGATACACCGCCCGGTCCGCGCTTACGGACGCGATGAGTCGTGCAGGCGTCGCATCGACGGTCAGGTAGGTGAATCCAAACTGCGTGCGATCCGCGATGTGCGTCGTGGCTGCACCGTCGGTGCGTGCGACCAGCGTGACCCCCACATACGCACCGGGCGCAAATCGCCACTCCACGGGAACAGAAAAGGTGTGCGTGCCGCCGCGCACACGGCGTCGATCCTGCCAGAGCACGCCCTCACGTTCAATCGTCAACCATGCTTCGGCATCGGCGAAGGGCGAATCAAAGGCGATCCGGGCGCTGCCCCCGACGACCGGCTGCTCGGTGAGAATCCGAACGGGTACGACGCGCGTCGGGGCACGGGGAGGTGCAGGGACCTCCTGCGAAGCGACGATCTCGAACGATGTATACACGGTGCGCCCACGCTGATCGCGCGACGACAGCAACAGTTCGTACACGCCCGCGGAATCCACGGCGAGCGTGACCGTCTGCAGTGAATCTTCCGTACGCAGGTCGCGCCGCCACGCAGTATCGAGCGGCGTTGTCAGCGGCTGGCCAGGTGTTGGGGTGGCCGAACGACGCCAGCGCACCAGTGCGAGATGCACCGGTTGATCGCGCACGATGCCGCTTCGGTGATTCAGCGCCATGAACGACACCGACACGCTGTCACCAGGAACCAGACGCGAGTGGGAGATTCGCGCGGTGAGGTAATAGTCACTCGCGTGCACATGCTGCCTTGCAGCGGTCGTCAACTCCTGGCGCGTTATATCACTCACACCGACCGCCAGCTCGGCCACAACCGGCCGTACAAAGGTGTTCGGTGGCAGCGTCGCACGAATCACCAGCTGCCCATCGCTGTCCAGGCTGTCCAGACCTTCCACCGTGGTATTGGGCTCGTTGTTGTACGCGTAGCCGAAGGCCCATGGTCGCCATGCTCCGACTTCGAATCCCTCGGGTAGCAGCGGAAACACCGTGCGTGCCGAAGTGCCGTGCAAGCTGATGGTCCACCGCACCTGGCCTCCCGACATCGGAGCGCCGTGCAGATAGGTCCCGGACACGTTGAATGACGCAGTATCGGACGTCGCGATGTCGTCAGCAGTCGCTCGCGCGCGGACAAGCGCATCCGGCGTGCGATACTCGGCGACACGAAACTGTTTTCGTCCTACCTCGCGCCACTCCCCGAGTCGATAGAGAAACGCCACGGCGCTATACGCGGCCACTGCAGCACCACTCGGCAGCGTAATGGAATCCACCATCGTTCCGGCAGAGCTCAGCAGCGCGTGTCCATTCGCGATGGTGGTCGCCTCCCGCGGAAAGTTCATGCGGTACTCCAGCTTCCACTGAATCGAATCGCCGGCAGGTGGACGCAGTCCGGCGGCGCTCATCTCGCGCACAACTGCGCCCAGAAACACGCGTTCGCCCGGACGATAGATGGCGCGGTCGGTGAACACTTCGACGCGGCGAAGCGCCGGGCTGACGGATTGCTGCCGATCGTTGCCGACCCGCGCACCGGCGAGCCACGGGTTGGGCCATCCGTCGCGCGGCCAGGCGTGAAGCGGCAGCCACGCCGTATCGCTGCCAACCGTTGCGACCACCGCGTGCGCCTTTGCGCGCACCTGCTGCCAGATGTCTTCATCGTCCGGAGCGAATCGGCGTTGCAGCTCGACGGCGCGCTCAGCGGGCGTATTCCGTGTGATCAACGCCTTTGGGAAAATCGTCGCTACTCCATCGGCAGCGGTCACTCCGGCGCCGAGCGTCTGGCCATCAACGTCGACAAGGCGAACGGCCGCATCACGCACTGGACGGCCGGTGGCGAGACTGGTGACAAACACGGCAGAAGGTGAACCGACAGTCCGTGCATGCACCGCCAGATCGCTCATGCGTAGCAACACCGGTTCATCGCGGCCGAACTCCAGTGGCACCAGACCGAACGCCGAGCTGTCGAGCACTCCCGCATAGATCAGCCCGGGAGTATTGGTGTGTGGCATCACCCGCACCCACCAGGAGCCTCCGCGCTGTTCGATTTGGTCCGGCAATCGCAGCATCGTGACACCCTCAGTATTGGATGCCGCGGAAACCGCCGCCACTGCTCGCACTGCGTTGGACGCAAGCGCACGGCTCGCTGTGCGCGTCAATCGCGCCATGCCAGCGGGTCCTAGCCGCGGCATGGCAACGGAGTCGGGTACAGGCACCGCGTCAATCACCACGCTATCCACGTTGACATGATGCACGCGGAGCACGGCGCGCCGCCCGCGCGGGAGCACGAGATAAGGATCGTCAGCGAGCGCAGCAAAGGGTCGACGGTCGGGAACTTGAATGTCGATCTGTCGCGGCCCGGTGTACGGTCGTCCAACGGCATCGCGCAGCGCTGAGTCCACGAGCACGCGCATTGCCGTGTGCCGGGGAAAGACGCCGCGCAAATCGAACATCCCGCTCATTGGCCTTATACCTGGCGAACCAGTGATCACCTCGCTGCTCGGCGGTGGCTCGATGCGCACATACCGCTGGAGAGAGTCCGCAGAGACGGCGGCCGAGAAGTGAAATCGAATCCGCATGGTATCGGCGCACACAAGTTGACACTCGCCAAGTGTCACCAGTTGAAACGGCGCCGGCGTGGACACACGATAGCGCTGTTCGGTGGCGGTGCGTGGGTCTTCCGCCGGGAGGCTGAGTACGCCGACACAGTTGTATGGCAGCACGGAGGTGGGCGCGTACTCGAGCGTGCGGGCGAGTGTGTCGCGAATATCGCCGCGCAGGAAGACGTCGCTGGTGCGGTACTGAATCTCCATGCGCGTGGGGCGCCGCTGCGCGACGAGTGTGTACGGAATGCGACGCGCTGCACAGGTCGCGCTGCTGTCGAGCGCGAGTGACACCCGGTCGGACCAGCTCGCACTGTCAACGGCACGGCTGGTCAGCAGTCGCACCATGCCGTCAGCGGACAACGCACTGTTTCCTGTGACCGGGAGGGACGGCATTACGCGGCGAACGAGAATCGGTTCGACAGCAATGGATGTCGTAAACGGCTGCCGCAGCCGTGCGCCGCTCACGGCAACGAGCGGCGTGTCTACCACGATCCGATACGTGGCGGCGGCATCGAGTGGCGCACGAGGCGCAATGCGAAGCGTGACGGGATCACGCCATTCGATACGTGCGTCGACAGTGGTAAACCCCGCGCGTGGCGAGGATTCGCTGCCAGCGTCCGGTGCGCGCTCAAGTCGCACGCCGCGCACGTGTGCCGCCTCAACTGACTCCACCATCGGCTGGTCGAACGACACCGTGAAGATGCTGCGCGCCGTGGCACCGCCGACGGGTTCGACGCGTGTGATCTTCACCTCAGGCGTGGCGCGTGGCTGCGTGGAGGCAGTCGAGGCCGCAGCCACTGCAAGCACGGCCGCGAGCACAAGTCGGCACCCGAGTCCGACCCTGCCTCGCCCACTCACCACGTCACACTCTGCATCCGGATCATGACGACATACCCGTGAGAGGTCGGCTTAACGCACTCCGATGACCTTGTGCGTCTGCACCGACAAGCGCCAGCGCGGATGCTGCAGACAGTAGTGCAGCGCGGCCGCCGTATTTGTATCTTGCTGCGCGCCGTCCATCGGCTGCAAGAGGAAATGCTCGAACCTCATCGATTCGTAATGCGCCGGATCACCGGTGACGCCCCCCTGCGGATACACCAACTTGAGCTCATTGCCCTGCATCTGCACGAGTGTCGCGTTGGCCTTGGGACTGATGCAGAGCCAATCGATTCCCTCGGGCGCGGCAATTGTACCGTTGCTCTCCACCGCAATTTCAAAGCCCTCGGCGTGCAGCGCATCAATCGCCGCACCGTCGAGCTGCAACAGCGGTTCCCCCCCCGTGCATACGACGAATGGCCGCACGTCAGCAGGCGCGTTGGCCGGCCACCGGGATTTCACGGCCTCGGCCAGCAAGGCAGCCGTTGCAAATTTGCCACCGTCCGGACCCACACCAACAAAATCCGTGTCACAGAACCGACAAATCGCGTTCGCCCGGTCGGCTTCGCGACCGGTCCACAGGTTGCATCCGGAAAAACGACAAAACACGGCCGGCCGCCCTGCCTGCACGCCTTCACCCTGCAGTGTGTAAAAAATTTCCTTGACGGTGTACGTCACCGCGACTCCGCATACGCAATGGGATCCGCGAGCCCCGCTTCCTGAAATCCCTTGAGTCGCAGCAGGCAGGCATCGCAGTGACCGCACGCGCGGCCGTTCGCGTCCGGGTCATAACAGCTGGTCGTGTGCGCGTAGTCCACGCCCAGCGACTGCCCGAGCTGTATGATGCCCGCCTTGGTGAGATGCAGCAGCGGCGCGTGAATCGTGAGTCGCTGTGTGCCTTCGACGCCGGCACGCGTCGCCAGATTCGCCATGTGCTCAAACGCACGCAGGTATTCCGGACGGCAGTCGGGATAGCCGGAGTAGTCGAGCGCGTTCACGCCCACAAAAATGTCCGTCGCACCAAGTGTTTCCGCCCAGGCGAGCGCGAACGATAGAAAAATTGTGTTGCGCGCCGGTACGTACGTGACCGGAATGTCGTGTGCAATAGAGATGTCACGGTCCTTGGGCACCGCCACATCACTGGTCAGCGCCGATCCGCCCCATTGCCGCAGATCGAAGTCCACTACCACGTGTTGCGCGACATCCTGCGCTGCAGCGATACGCGTCGCCGCCTCGATCTCGAAGGCGTGGCGCTGCCCGTACCGAAACGTCATGGCGTACGCCAGAAAGCCATCGCGCTGCGCCGCCGCGAGTACCGTGGTGGAGTCCAGTCCGCCGCTGAGCAGCACGACGGCCCGTGGCACCGCAGAAGGTGTAAGAGGAGAAACCATGCGAGCAAAGGTATCTCCGTGGGCGTCTGCCGTGGTATCGTTCGGTATACTTCCATCACTCAACCCCCGTGTCCCGTGACTGATTTCCGCGTGCGGTTTCACCCGTGTTCTTCCGTGCTGCTGCTTGGCGCGTCGCTCAGCGCGTTTACGGCCTGTGCGTCCCAGCCTGGTGAGCTCTCGCCCACGCCCAATGCCAGCGGCTATTCGCCAGCGATCACCGAAGCGGATCTGCGCAAGCGGCTGTTCATCTTCGCCGATGACTCCATGCAGGGGCGCGCGGCGGGCAGTGAAGGCCACGAGAAGGCGCTGACGTACATCGTGCGCGAACTCACTCGCCTGGGCATCACGCCCAAGGGTGAGGACGGATACTACCAGCGCGTGCCGATTCCCCGTCGCACGACATCAGACACGCTCTGGTCACGCAATGTGATCGCCGTGATTGAAGGCAGTGATCCCACCCTGCGCGCTGAGTATGTGGCCGTGGGGGCACACAGCGACCATGTGGGCTTTGCTCGCTCGGCCACGGATCATGACTCCACGCGTGCCTTTAACCAACTGGCGTGGCGTGCGGCTGGAAAAGATGCCAATGCGCGCATCACGCCGGCCATTCGCTCAGCGGTCACCGTCAACATGGATTCGCTGCGCAAGTTGCGGCCGGCGCGGCTTGACTCAATCAACAACGGCGCCGATGACGATGGCTCCGGCTCGATGGCGCTGCTGGAGATTGCCGAAGCCTATGCCTCGAGTGCCGTGAAACCGCGACGCTCGATTCTGCTGGTGTGGCACACGGCCGAAGAGCTCGGACTCAACGGCTCGGAATGGTTCATGGACAACCCCACCGTAGACCGCGACCAGATCGTGGCGCAAATCAATATCGATATGATCGGTCGCGGAACGGCCGAAGATGTAAAGGATGGCGGCGACGACTACCTGACCGTGCTCGGTCCCAAGCGACTGTCATCGCAGTACGACCAGTGGGTTCGCGATGTGAACGCACAACAGGCGCGCCCGTTTACGCTCGACTACCAGTTCGACGCTGACGGACATCCGCAGCAGTTTTACTGCCGCAGCGACCACTATCACTACGCCCGCTACGGCGTACCGATCGCGTTTTTCTTCACGAACATTCACGAAGACTATCACCAGATCACCGATGAGCCGCAGTACATCGCGTATCCCAAATACACACGGGTTACGCAGTATCTGTTCGACCTGACGACGTTTGTGGCGAACCAGCCGCAGCGGCCCACGGTCGATCAGCCCAAGCAGGATCCGGCAGGGCGCTGCCGGCAGTAGCTGGCCAGCGCAACCTGGCGGGAGTGTCCCCAACAGGTGACACCTTAGGCCGCTGCGGATTTGCATCACAGTCCCCAAGTTGTTGCTAGTCAACATCTTGGGGATTTTTGTATCCGTCAGGATGTTTGGCCCACGACATGCTCTTTCGATAGGTGAACTCAACGCCTGGGAGGGCAAGATGACCCGTACATCGTTCAACAGCACACTCGCATTCACGGCGCGGACGCCTTCCATGCGCGAGCGCACTTCGGCTTCCCGCTCCGTCGCCCTCGCGGCACCCTCATCCGCGTCTGTCATGCGGCGTGTGGCGGCGGGTGCGGTGGCCGGTACGCTACTGCTGCTCGCGTCGTCGCTGCCGTTGGCCGCGCAGACCACGCTCGGCGCCGGTGCGTCGGTGACACCGTACGCGGGTTATCTGGTTACGGGACGCTGGTTCGATGGCCCCGTTGGCACGTCACTCGCCACCACGAACTCACCCATGGTCGGCGCGCACCTCGCCATGCCCCTCGTACCCGGGCTCTCGCTCACGGGCAATGTCGGCTACGCCTCGGGCGATGTGCGGGTGGGGGTGCCGATTATCGGGGGGGTGAATATCGGCACGAACAGCCTGTGGGTGTACGACGCCGGACTGGAGCTGGGCGGCATGTCGCGCGCGGGAACCGGCGTGGCGCCATTCGTCCTTGGCGGTATCGGCGGCATGACCAACAACATGCGCAACAGCCTCTTCAACGTGCAGAGCACGAACCTCATGTATGCCGCTGGGGTAGGGGTGGATGTTGGTCTGTCGCGCAATCTGGCCCTGCGGGTGCAAGCCAAGGATTATATGGGCCGCTTTGATTCCGAAGAGGCGGTTGGTGTGCGCTCCCGCGGAAATCTCGCGCACAACTGGGCACTCAGCGCGGGTGTGAAGCTTATTTTCTAGGGCGGCCGCTCACGGCGGCTGCCTGAACTCAACTCCTCTTTCGAGAAGCTGCCTGTGCGACGTTTCCTGACATCGGCTGTGCGTTCGGCTCTGGTGCTCAGCGTGTGCGTGCCTGGTGTGGTGTCGGCCCAGTCTACTGCGGGCGACACCTCACCACCGCCGACGCGCGCCGACTCCCTGTCCCTCGACATGGCGCGCGACGCAAACGGTGCGACACGACGGACGACCGCCGAAGCGACGATGGCGCGGGCGGCGCAGGACGCTTTCGAGCGCAACCGGCGCGCCGGTTTGCGTTTCTACAACGGTGGCGCCAACGCCTCCTGCGAAGTCCAAATTGGCAACTTGTGCTACTGGAACAACAATGGTGATGTCCCGCCCCCCGCTGAGCGCACCGATCTGATCATTGAACGTGACCGATTGATCGAAGCCTTGGCGGCAGCGGCTCGCGTTGATCCGGCCGATGATTGGGTGGCCGGTATGCATGTACGCTACGCGCTTGAACAGCAGAAACTGCCGGTC
>JBGTOG010000415.1:0-1597 GCA_041742675.1 Gemmatimonadaceae bacterium
GGCGAACGCCGCCGAGGTCCCCAGCGTGGTGGCCACGCTCGGCGCCCAGACCGGTCCGCCGGCCCGGACCACATCCCAGTGCCGTTTCGCATCCGGTTCCACGCGCCCGAGCAACTCTGGCCACCCATCGCGGTCCCACACCAGCGCCAGGTCGCGACGCTCGAGCACGGCTTCCACCGCATCGAGATGATCGTCCCGCATGCCGCGAAAGCACACGTACCGATCATCAACATCCGCGTCGAGATGACGCAGCAGCAATTTGGCCACGATCTCGTCGGCGCACGAAAAATCGAGCAGGTTGACGCGCGAAAAATCGATCGTGGTCACCGTGGGCGGCTGCTCTTCCGCGAGCAGCGCTTCGATCGCCGTGCGCACAGCGGCGCCGGTGGGGCGCGTGACGAGATTCGAGTAGAGATCGCACACCGCACCGCGCAGCACCGTGCTGACATCGATGTGGTGCATCATCGCGCCCGCTCTCCGGCACGCGACCTGGGTGCCGACGGCGGATCACCGGCCAATCGCTCGGGGATCATGATTTGCACCTGGGCACCGGGAAAAACCGGCAGGCGTTCACGCATCGGTTCATCTTCGTCCCATGACGGCACAAGCGCAATACGTGCCGAACCACTGCGAACGCTCAGTTTGCCATCCCAGCGCGAGACGTAGCGCCGAATGCCGGCCAAACCCTGTCCGCGACCCGCGTCGCCGTGACGAAAGCGGCTCACCGCGTGCACGACCGCACTCTCGAGTGCGCGTGCATCTCCCCAGCGATCATCGCGTGCGTGACCGGGCGCGCTCTCCAGCGATTCGCGGAAGCCCACGCCCGCGTCGCACACGGCAATCACCACGACGCGCCGTCCGAGTCGCTTGCGAAAGCTGTAGGTCTGTACGGCTACCCAACCACCACAGCCGGCGTGCTCCACAATGTTCTGACACGCTTCGCTGAGCGTCATGCCGAAGCCCATCGTCGCTGCCGTTTCGAGATGCAACTGTCCGTGCAGGATATCGGCGGCCTTTTGCTGGATGCGTCCCACCACCGTATGCACATCATCGCTCTGCGTCACCGGTGTGATCTCGAGCAGCACATCGGAATCATGTCCCTCGCGCTGTCGCGGCACGTGGCCGTGCAACTCGAACACATCAGCGGCGTGCCGAAAAAAACCGGTGCGCGCCCAGTACGACGCGGTGTCGGGATGTTCCGGCACCGTGAAGGTGGCGCGCTCCTGACGCGACTGCGCGGCGCACAGCAGGGCCGTCAGTCCGAAGGGTGACGCCCAGCGCGCGTGGCGCGCATCAAACAAAACTTTTTGATCGGGTGGAAGCGGCGCGAGCTGCTCGATGACGTGCTCGAACGTTTGCTCGTCAAGCGACGGTGGTACGTTGATCACGGTCGTCACGAGGTGTGCAGCTCTCCCCGAAGATAGGATGCGAGCCCGGTGGCTCCGCGGTGTTCCACATTGCGAGCGGCCGCCTGCGCCGCCGCGCGCATGGCGTCCTCCAACTTATCACCCGCGAGCAGTCGCGCGAAGTGTGTGGCGCCCCAGACATCACCGCAGCCGGTCGGGTCACCGTCTCCGCTGAGGCGCACTGGAGCGGC
>JBGTOG010000421.1:0-1748 GCA_041742675.1 Gemmatimonadaceae bacterium
AACCGGATTTTTCCGTACACAAGCTGCCCGCCAGCGGCCTCGTTGACGATTGGCGCGACATGAAACCGCCAGCGCTGGTCATCGAGATCCTGAGCCCCTCCACCAGGAACACAGATCGACACCGCAAACGTCCCGCGTACCTCGCGCACGGCGTAGCGGAAGTGTGGCTGATCGACATCGACGCGAAGTCTGTCGAACGGTGGACGGCACAATCAGAGTTTCCGCAGTTGCACAGCACGGCGAGGGTGTGGGCGCCGGCGGGAGGTGCGACGGCGCTCACGATTGAGCTCGCAGCGCTGTTCGCGTAGAACGGCTTGCCTGGTGTATATTTCCATAATATACTTTCTGCATGGCAGATTCGCATACGCTTCTCGCCAGTGCGAGTGCCTTCGATTGGGACGTCGGCAACGCGACGAAGAACTGGGCGAGGCACGCCGTCAGTCGATCTGAGTGTGAACAACTGTTCTTCCATGCACCGCTCGTGCTGGCACCGGATGCGCTGCATTCGCAGCACGAGGATCGCTGGTTCGCGCTGGGCCACAAGGATGCCGGTCGATTGTTGTTCGTTGTCTTCACACTGCGCGAGTTCCGTATCCGGGTCATCTCTGCGCGCCCCATGAGCCGCCGCGAGCGCGAGGTCTACGCGAATGTCGAAGCCGAAGAAGACCAGGAAGCCAGTGCGCGTGCGTGAGGTGCTAATGGCACCGCCGCGAGTTGATGTTCCGCGTTTCCGTTCTGAAGCCGAGGAGCGAGAGTTTTGGCAGGAGCATGACTCGGCGGAGTATGTCGACTGGTCAAGTGCCAAGGCTGTTCGCCTGCCCAACCTCAAGCCGAGCACAGCAACCATCTCGCTGCGCCTGCCCGAGGGAATACTCGAAGAACTCAAGATTCTCGCCAACCAGCGCGACGTGCCGTATCAAAGCTTGCTCAAGGTGTTCCTCGCGGAGCGCCTGGCCGCGGAGCGCGAAAAGTTGCGCGCATGACGGTCCGTGGAACATGTCACCGCGAACAGGCCGCGTTGCCGCGTTCGCGAGGTATCACGGACGCATCCCCTACACCACCAGCGCACGCGGAACCAAATAACCGCGCACGTCAAGCAAACGTTCGCGAACGCGCGGGCTGTCCCCGTTGACAGCCAAGCAACCGCTCGCCTACTTGCTGTCCATGTCCACATCAGGCACGGAGGCGGGGCGAGTGGGGCGTCGCTGGGCGGCGGTACGCATGCTCTCATTCGCGCTGTGCGCTGTGCTCGGCTGCGCGGATTCGCCGTTTGAACGCGGCAGCCCATACGACGGACAGTTTCGGCCCGAGGGGCGCATCGTCGGGTTGCCCGACACGTTCACGGCCAGAGGGGAAACGGCGCAGCCGATCCTGCAAACCGACGAACGATACGACCATATGCCGCGTCGCTGGTCGTATCGCATCATCGTTCCCGGACCCTGTCAGGGGTTCGACTGCGGGCTGTCTTTTGTCGACGAAACGACCTATGTGTTCTTCGCTCAGCCAATCGCGATTCCACGGGTGTACGAAATTAGCGCGCAGATAGGTCCGCACAGCTACTACGACACCGTCACGCTGCGGCAGGTACCGACCCGATTCATCCTCACCTGTGACCTGCGCTGCGGACTTACGACCGCCTACGACGCGCTCATTCCGTGGACGCTGAAGAACGTCGCGCTGCTCGACCGGAACGGCCAGCCTTTGTTCAACCCGCCCGACTCGGCGAAGCTCAATGGCGCAACGCTCAC
>JBGTOG010000060.1:0-6096 GCA_041742675.1 Gemmatimonadaceae bacterium
CGCCGCAAGGCCGAACAGATCGTGCTGGATCTGGCCGAGAAGGTGGACGACCTGGCGGCGGGCGGATCGGGCGGTGCCGGCGTAGTCGCTCGTGGCGGGTCGGCCGTGAGCGGCGGCGGTCGCAGCAACGACACCGTGCGCGCACTGGTGGCGCTAGGCTACGGCGAGACGGAGGCCATGGCAGCCGTGCGTGAGGTCGGTCCGCAGAGTGATGTGGCGGCGACGGTTCGAGCGGCGTTGGGGGTGTTGAGCCGGTAGGCCGTGCCGTGGACTTGCAAAAATCCACGAGAACTTTTATGCTCCACATATGGAGGCGTATATGGAGCCAACAAAAAAGACGACTATTCTTCTATCCCCCGAGCTTCATGCGCGCCTAACCGAACTGGCGGCCCAGCGCGGCACAAGCATGGGGGCCGTTGTTCGGGAGGCGTGCATCGTGCAATACGGACTTGTAGACTCTGACACCATGCTCGGCGCCGTCTCGGCGCTGTCAGCTCTCTCGCTGCCAGTCGGCTCGCCCGCCGAGATGAAGCAGGAGTCGGTAATCGACCCGAGCGACCTGCTCCCCTCTCGGTAGCTCGTCGCTCGGGTAACGCGCACATGCTCCTGATCGACGCCAATATCCTCATGTACGCCGCGGGCGCCGAGCATCCCTTCAAGCTGCCCAGCACCCGCCTGCTCGAACGCATCGCTCGCGCTGAAATCTCCGCCAACATCGACACGGAAACGCTGCAGGAAATCCTGCACCGCTATCGCGCCATCAAGCGCTGGCCCGACGGCTCGCTGCTGTATGACCTCACGCGCCGCATCTTCCCCAACCCCATCCCCATCTCCGCCGAGATCCTCGATCGCGCACGAGAGCTGATGGACACAAGCGCAACACTCATGGCGCGCGATGCCCTCCACGCCGCCGTAGTGCAAGTAAAAAAACTCGACGCCATCTGCAGCTACGACAAGGATTTTGATCAAGTCGCCTTTCTCCGGCGCGTAGAACCGTAGCAAAGCCTCGACGCATCATGCAGTCCTGATTCGTCTTTACGGCTAAAACGTGCCTCGAGGCTTTCCGGCTTTACGGCCTACTTTATTTCGTACGCCGAACCGAACACCCTCGGTGCCGTGAGGATCTTCAAGTCGGCACCGCCACTCATTCGATTCACAAATCAAAACAGCCGGCCACCACAAAAGTGATGACCGGCCATGTTGACAGCACGGCAGCAAGGTCGCGAAGCCGCTTGGCGCGGCTCCGCATGTATTCTGACTACCGCCGATTCCCCTGCGATGTCCGCGTCGCCGGCCTGCACGTCGGCGCCGCCATCGGCGCGCCGCTGCCCTGCGCCGTCATCAGCGTCCGCGAACTCCGCTCCGGATCCTCGCTCGCCATGTACGCCAGCATCGCCGTCAGCGTCGCATTGTTCTTGACATCATCGATCACCAGCTTGTCGTACGAATCACGCTGTGTATGCCACGTCGTATTGCTGTAATCCCACGACAATGCCGAGAGATTGATCGCTGGCGCACCGCGACACGCGAACGACACATGGTCCGTTCCGCCGCCAATGCCACCAGGCCCGCTCAGCCGCACCCACTTGGTGAGCTCATTCGGCATCGCCGACATGTACTGCGCCAGCCGTGGCCCATTCTCCGGCAGAATGTTCGGCCCCGTGCTCACCACCCGGCCCGTTCCGTTGTCCTGATTAAACAGAAACTGCAAACCCTCGATCACTTCAGGGTGATCAGCCGAGAATGCGCCTGAGCCATTCAACCCCTGCTCTTCGCCGCTCCAGAGGCCAAGGATGATCGTACGCTTGGGCTGCGGATACACCGTCTTCAAAATGCGAAACGCTTCAAGCATCGTCACTGAACCGGTGCCGTTGTCCGTCGCCCCCGAGTGTCCTTCCCACGAATCGTAGTGCGCTGACAACAGCACGTACTCATCGGGCTTGGTTGATCCCTTGATCGTGCCCACCACATTGAACACCGGCTGTTCACCCATCGACTCCGACTCGGCCATCAGCTTCACGACCGGGCCCTGCTTGTTCTGCGCGAGACGAAACAGCATGCCGTAGTCTTCGCAGCCAATGTCAAACGTCGGCAGCGGGTTGTTGCGCGGCGAGCCAAAGATCTTCTGAATACCTGGGTACGCCGACCAGTTGGATTCAAACACGGCCAGCGCGCCCGCGGCCTTTACGTCTTCAAAGAACGTCGGCACGCGCTGCGTCAGTCCGCGGTACGTCGCCGTAAGCTGATTCTGTTCGAGGTTCATCGCCTCGAGTGTGCTCTCCATGCCGAACTGCCCCATCTGCAACGCCGAACGGCACGACAGACGCGGACCGCCGGAGAGAATCACCTTGCCCTTCACGGTGGGCAGCCACGCGCGAAACTCTTCGGCCGACTCATACGGCTCCAGGATCACCACGCCACCTTCGACAAACTGTCCGGCGGTGTTGCCGCTCCATGAAAGCATCGTGGCGTCGAGCGTCTTCACACGCGGCGCCGTGAGCGATGCATAGGCGACACCACGCTTCCACTTGTTCCACGTACCGTACTGCTCTTTCTTCGCGTCGGCGCCCCAACTCTGAATGAGTGACACGGCCCAGTCCTGCGCCCGGTCCATGTTTGGCGAGCCCGTGAGGCGTGGCCCGATGGAGTCGAGCAGTGTCTGTGCAATCTTCGGAACCTGCGATCGCTGCATCCCCTCTTCCCAGATGCGCAGAATACCTGCATCCGTAGGCGCATTGCGCCGCACGTACTCAGGCGCGCTGTCGATGGCTGGCGCCATGGCACCAGGTGCTTTCTGAATGGCGGGACCGCCGCCGCCTCGGCCCTGCGCCGCAAGCGGGAGCGCGGTCGCGACAAACGCGACAGCAACACCCGCGCGGATCAATGAACGATGTGACATGGAAACTCCTGCGCGGAACTGGAAAGAGTGCGCGCCGCTCCGCGACCGGAAGCGCACGGGGTGGTGAGAAAAATCAGGACCGTGGGCTGAGGCCGTCGGTGAGCGACGTGCGATACGCCTTGATGGCCGGAACAAAACCAATCAGCGTGCCTGCGCCGAGTACAATGGCCAGATACATCCACTCGGTGCTACCGAGTGCTCGAATGGCCAGATGTACACCGGAGCGCGCTTCAATCGCGCCCTGTCCGAACACAAGCAGCGCGTAGACCAGCAGCACACCAATCACGCATCCCAAAAACGCCAGCAGCGCCGATTCAATCACGAGCAGTGACACAATGGTGCGCGGACCAGCGCCGACTGCACGAAGAATCGCCATTTCGCGGCGACGTGCATCAAGTGAGCTGTACAGTGCGACGAGCATACCCGTGAGACCGATGGCCACCGCGAACAGCGCGACGATGCGCAATCCCACTTCGGCACTCGAAATGTTCTGCCACAGCTCACCAAGTGCCACGCCGGGAATGATTGCGGTCAGCGGTTCGGTGAGATCCGTGTTCATTTCGCGCTGCAGCTGCAGCGCTTCAAACCGGTTGCGCGTGCCAACCATGAACGAGGAGACCTGCTGCGGTTCGTGATCGTGATCCGCGTGCTCGCCGCTGCCCTGCGCGGCGGCATCGTCGTGATCGTCGTCATCGTGATCATCGTGCGTGGTGTCGACACGAGGCTGCAGCGCCGGTGTGGCCACTGGCGGCGTTGCGCCGGGCATGGTTGGTGTGCCGGGCGGCGGTTCGTAGCCGGGCATCACAGGCGTACCGGCGGGCGGCACATACCCTGGCATTACCGGCGGCGGCTCCGCTCCCGGCATAACCGGCGGCGCATTCGCTCCCGGCATCACAGGTGGAGCCTCGGCTCCTGGCATACTCGGCGTTCCGGGCGGCGCACCTGCAGGTACCGCCCCCGGCGCCTGCTCAAAATCCTCGTGCATTGCTTCAATGCCGCCAAGCGTCACGTAGATCGCGCGATCAATCGGCGTGAACGTACGGTTCAGAATACCGACCACCTTGAACGGATGCGCCTCATGGTCCGCAATACCGCCACCCTGCAAACCGTGCGTCACCACAATCGGTGAGCCTACCTCGTAGCGCAAACGCGATGCGACCTCTGCACCGAGCACCACTTCGTCGTCGCCCTCCGAAGCACGCCCGCTGGCAAACGTCACGCGACCATCCTGACGAAAGCGGTAGCGCTCGTAGAACTCGCTTGTCGTACCAATGACGCGATAGCCGCGGTGACTGTCACCGAGTGCAAATGGAATTGACCAGCCCACCGCAGGATGCGCGGCCCATCGCTCGTACGTCTCGTAGCTGATGGCGGTAGACGACGCGCCAATACCAAACACCGTGCTCAGCAGCACCTGCAGCGAGCCACCGCGTGCGCCAACGATCAGATCAACACCGCGAATCGTACCGGCAAAACTCTCGCGCACACCGCTACGCACATGCTCAATGCCCACCAGCAGCGTCACACTCAGCGCGATGCTCGACACAGTAAGCAGCGACGTAAACAACCGGCTGCGCAATGACTGCATGGCGAGGCGAAAGATTGTACCCATGCGTCAGTTGTCCTTCGCGATCATCGCGCTCGCACTATTGATCTCCGGGAGCGACACGGTGCGCGAAAACAGCGGCTGCAACGAAAAATCGTGACTCACAAACACCAGCGTTGCCCCAGCCTTGTGACACGAAGCAAACAGCAACTCCAGGAAACGCTGCCGACGATCGCTGTCGAGCGCTGACGTTGGTTCGTCGCAGATTACCACTTCCGGAGAACCGATTAATGCGCGCGCCACAGCGACGCGCTGCTGCTGCCCCACCGAAAGTTCAGTGACCGGCGAGTTGATCGCTGCGCCGATATCGAGTTCGCTGGCCAGCGTATCCGCCGCACGAACGGGATCGGTGCTGCCAAGCTTGGCGCGGCGTTCACGGTCCAATCGTACGGGCAGCAGAATGTTTTCCCGCACTGACAAATACGGAATCAGATTGAACTGCTGAAACACGTAGCCGAGGTGCTGTGCGCGGAACGCATCACGCGCGCCACTGGACAGCGGTGTCAGATCCTGTCCAAGTATTTGCACCGATCCCGAGTTGGCCGTGAGTACACCAGCCAACAGGCCGAGCAGCGTGGTCTTGCCACTTCCGCTCGGCCCGTGCAGAAACACCGTCTCGCCGCGATTGATCGTGAGTGTGTCAATCGCGACGACGTCCTGACCAGGACGATAGGCAAACCGTACGTTGGAGAGTGCGACGGCCGGAGCGGCCGCAGATGCCGTCATCGCGAGCTGTACGGTTCCATTTTGGTGCCTTCGAGCGTGAAGCCCACCGTCCCATAGGGGCTCTCCACCGTCGCGATCTTGAGCTTGCCGTGCATCCACACTGCGTCAAACAGTGTGAGCTTCACGGCCTTCTTGTTCGCCATCTGCACGAAGATGATCTGGTTCGGTGGCGGAGGCGGCGTATGCACGCACGCACCGTAGTACGGTACCAGCAGAAACTCGGCGCCATCTTCCATGAAGTCATCGAGCGGCACAACAAATCCCGGCACGCGCACTTCCTTGCCGTTCAGCGCCTTGAGCGTATCCGTGGCTTTGCCGGTGAGGTAATCGAGGCCGGCCAGCACGCGCCAGTCGATGGGCGGTGTGTCGGCGGCGGCAAACTCGGCACGCGCGGCCAGCCGCGCCGCCTGCAAGCGAAGCGGTGCATGAAACGCCGGTGCATGCCACAGCGTGGGCACAAAGATTCCAGCACTGGCGAGCGAAGCGTGTGACATCGCGCGAGCACTGATCGGCCGCGCCTCAGCCGAGGACACGACGACCGCTGCGGCGAGCGCCGAAGACGCAGTCAGGAACAAAGCGCGCCGGACAACAGCGCGGTCGCGCGCAAAGAGGCGACGAAGCATGATCGAGTGGGGTGCGAGGAGGCGGCCGCAGGACGACCGGATGCCATGAATACTACGCAATTGTCGGGCAAACGCTGAACTGGTGCACCGTCAACGAGATCCGAAATGCCGTTGGCGACGGTTCGGTGTCGTTTCGGGGCGACCTCTGTATATTCACCAGCGCACGGCAGTCGTTCCTTTGTTCCGTCTTCCCGCTGCTCCGCAACCCACTCTGCCCTGATGTCCCGCGCCGAGATCACTAC